>NZ_JBHWJI010000061.1:0-56821 GCF_042731515.1 Streptomyces sp. NPDC059850 | reverse complement strand
GCCCCGACCGCATCGCGGTCGGGGCCTTCCCTCTTGGCTACAGGCGCTCAGCGCTTGTCGTTCGACGGGGCGACCGTCACCTCGACGCGCTGGAACTCCTTCAGCTCCGAGTAGCCGGTCGTCGCCATCGCCCGGCGCAGCGCGCCGAAGAAGTTCATCGAACCGTCCGGCGTGTGCGAGGGACCGAGCAGGACCTCCTCGGTCGTGCCGACCACGCCCAGGTTCATGCGCTTGCCGCGCGGCACCTCGTCGTGCACGGCCTCCATGCCCCAGTGGTGGCCACGGCCGGGCGAGTCGGTGGCGCGGGCCAGCGGCGAACCGATCATCACCGAGTCCGCGCCGCACGCGATCGCCTTCGGCAGATCGCCGCTCCAGCCGACCCCGCCGTCCGCGATCACGTGCACATAGCGGCCACCGGACTCGTCCATGTAGTCCCGGCGGGCGGCGGCGACATCGGCCACCGCCGTGGCCATCGGCACCTGGATGCCCAGCACATTGCGGGTCGTGTGGGCGGCGCCGCCGCCGAACCCGACGAGCACCCCGGCCGCGCCGGTGCGCATGAGGTGCAGCGCGGCGGTGTACGTGGCACAGCCGCCCACGATGACCGGCACGTCCAGCTCGTAGATGAACTGCTTGAGATTCAGCGGCTCGGCGGCACCCGAGACATGCTCGGCCGAGACGGTGGTGCCCCGGATGACGAAGATGTCGACCCCGGCGTCCACGACGGCCTTGGAGAACTGCGCGGTGCGCTGCGGCGACAGGGCGGCGGCGGTGACCACGCCCGAGTCGCGCACCTCCTTCAGCCGCTGCCCGATCAGCTCTTCCTTGATCGGCTCGGCGTAGATCTCCTGGAGCCGACGGGTGGCGGTGCGCTCGTCCAGCTCGGCGATCTCGGCGAGCAGCGGCTCCGGGTCCTCGTACCGGGTCCACAGGCCTTCGAGGTTGAGCACCCCGAGACCACCCAGCTCACCGATGCGGATCGCGGTCTGCGGGGAGACCACCGAGTCCATCGGGGCGGCCAGGAACGGCAGCTCGAAGCGGTAGGCGTCGATCTGCCAGGCGATCGAGACCTCCTTCGGGTCCCGGGTACGACGACTCGGCACGACGGCGATGTCGTCGAACGCGTACGCCCTGCGGCCGCGCTTGCCGCGCCCGATCTCGATCTCAGTCACGTGGGGTGCCTTTCGCTGGCTTGTTCTGCCGTACCAGTATCGCCATCCCCCGCGCGGAGCCCGTCGCGCGGGGGTCGCGCGGGTCAGGGGGTGTCTTGCCGATCATGCCGGGCTCCCGACGCCTGGCACGGCACCTCGCGGCCCCGCGCTCGTCGCACGCAGCGCCGCTGCGCTCTCCTCACGCGGGTTGCGATGCACCGCACCAGACGCCGCTCGCTGATCCGGCCTGATCAACAAGACACCCCCTAACGGCCAGAGTAATTCGGCGCCTCGGAGACCATCTGGACGTCATGCGGGTGGCTCTCCTTGAGGCCCGCGGAGGTGATCCGCACGAAGCGGCCCTTCTCCTTCAGCTCCGTCACGGAGGCCGAGCCGACATACCCCATGGAGGCGCGCAGGCCCCCGACCAGCTGGTGGGCGACCGAGGCCAGCGGGCCACGGTAGGGCACCTGGCCCTCGATGCCCTCGGGGACGAGCTTGTCCTCGGAGAGCACGTTGTCCTGGAAGTAGCGGTCCTTGGAGAACGAGCGGGCCTGGCCGCGGGTCTGCATCGCGCCCAGCGAGCCCATGCCCCGGTAGGACTTGAACTGCTTGCCGTTGATGAAGACCATCTCGCCCGGCGACTCCTCGCACCCGGCCAGCAGGCTGCCCAGCATCACCGTGTCCGCACCGGCGGCGATCGCCTTGGCGATGTCACCGGAGAACTGCAGGCCGCCGTCGCCGATCAGCGGCACACCGGCCGCCTGGCAGGCGCGGGCCGCCTCGTAGATCGCGGTCACCTGGGGGACGCCGATGCCCGCGACCACCCGGGTGGTGCAGATGGAGCCCGGGCCGACGCCGACCTTCACCCCGTCCACACCCGCGTCGATGAGCGCCTGGGCGCCGTCACGGGTGGCGACGTTGCCGCCGACGACGTCGACCGGGACGTTGGACTTGACCTTGGCGATCATGTCGAGGATGCCCCGGCTGTGGCCGTGGGCGCTGTCGACCACCAGGAAGTCGGCCCCGGCCTCGACCAGCGCCTGCGCCCGGTCGAACGCCTCGTCGCCGACGCCGACGGCAGCTCCCACGACCAGCCGGCCCTCGCCGTCCTTCGCCGCGTTCGGGTACTTCTCGGCCTTCACGAAGTCCTTGACCGTGATCAGGCCCTTGAGCACGCCCGCGTCGTCGACCAGCGGCAGCTTCTCGATCTTGTGGCGGCGCAGCAGCTGCATCGCGTCGTCACCGGAGATCCCGACCTTGCCGGTGACCAGCGGCATCGGGGTCATGACCTCGCGGACCTGACGGCCCCGGTCCACCTCGAAGGCCATGTCCCGGTTGGTGACGATGCCCAGCAGCTTGCCCGCGGCGTCGGTGACCGGGACGCCGCTGATGCGGAACTTCGCGCACAGCGCGTCCGCCTCGTGCAGCGTGGCATCCGGCCGGACCGTGATCGGGTCGGTGACCATGCCGGACTCGGAGCGCTTCACCAGGTCGACCTGGTTCGCCTGGTCCTCGATGGACAGATTGCGGTGCAGCACGCCCGCGCCGCCCTGGCGGGCCATCGCGATGGCCATCCGGGCCTCGGTGACCTTGTCCATGGCGGCCGACAGCAGGGGGATGTTCACCCGCACGTTCCGCGAGACCCTGGACGAGGTGTCGACCGCGTTCGGCAGCACCTCGGAGGCGCCCGGCAGCAGCAGCACGTCGTCGTACGTCAGCCCGAGCATCGCGAACTTCTCAGGCACTCCGTCGACGTTGTCAGTCATGACACCCTTCCAAATGGTCTTGCCCCAGCGCGGACTCCCATGCTAACGGCCATCCCCGGTGTCACATTCCGCCCTGTGGACAACCGACGAATACCGCTGGTGACGCCGCCTGGAGCGACCGGTCGCGCTACTGTTCGGCCAGTGCGCGCAGCCGACTGAGCGCCCGGTGCTGGGCGACCCGCACCGCTCCCGGCGACATGCCCAGCATCTGCCCGGTCTCCTCCGCCGTAAGCCCGACCGCGACCCGCAGCAGCACCAGCTCGCGCTGATTCTCCGGAAGGTTCGCGAGCAGCTTCTTGGCCCACTCCGCGTCGCTGCTCAGCAGCGCCCGCTCCTCGGGCCCCAGCGAATCGTCCGGCTGCTCCGGCATCTCGTCCGAGGGCACCGCCGTGGAACCGGGGTGCCGCATGGCCGCCCGCTGCAGATCGGCGACCTTGTGGGAGGCGATGGCCACCACGAACGCCTCGAAGGGCTTGCCGGTGTCGCGGTAGCGCGGCAGCGCGCACAGCACCGCGAGGCAGACCTCCTGCGCCAGGTCGTCCACGAAATGACGAGCGTCACCCGGCAGTCGGGACAGCCGGGTGCGGCAGTAGCGCAGGGCCAGCGGATGCACATGGGCCAGCAGGTCGTGAGTGGCCTGCTCATCCCCCTCGACCGCGCGCCCGACGAGGGCGCCGATAGCCCCTGGCGCCCCTGGGCTACCCCCCTTGGGGGGCCCTGGACTCTCGTCGTCGCGCATCCGTCCATGGTGCCTTGGGCCCGGCGGCTCCGTGGCATCGCGTCCATAGTTGTGAGCTGAAGCGTTATGAGTAGGTGCGCCGGTAGTCGTCACGTCCTGCGCTCTCCCCTCACGCCCGACCGACTCGTCCCCGAGGAACTCCACACCTTCAAGGATGCGGCATCGCGCGCGGAACCGGTACAAGCCGCCGCCACAGTCGCTGCCACGGCCGCCGCCGCGCACGCTTTCGCCCCGTCCGCCACCCGGCGGACGGGGACCGTAGCGCCCCCGCTGCGCAGCATGTGATGTTCGGATCGCCGATACGGACCCGGCCCGCTTAGCGGACCAGGCCCCAGCGGAATCCGAGGGCCACCGCATGGGCCCGGTCGGACGCGCCGAGCTTCTTGAACAGCCGCCGGGCGTGGGTCTTGACCGTGTCCTCGGAGAGGAACAGCTCACGGCCGATCTCCGCGTTGGACCGGCCGTGGCTCATGCCCTCCAGCACCTGGATCTCGCGCGCGGTGAGCGTGGGCGCGGCGCCCATCTCGGCGGAGCGCAGCCGGCGCGGGGCCAGCCGCCAGGTCGGGTCGGCGAGGGCCTGCGTCACGGTCGCGCGCAGCTCGGCGCGCGAGGCGTCCTTGTGCAGATAACCGCGGGCCCCGGCGGCCACGGCCAGCGCGACCCCGTCGAGGTCCTCGGCGACCGTGAGCATGATGATCCGGGCGCCGGGGTCGGCGGAGAGCAGCCGCCGCACGGTCTCGACTCCGCCGAGGCCGGGCATGCGCACGTCCATCAGAATCAGATCCGAGCGGTCGGCGCCCCACCGGCGGAGGACTTCCTCGCCGTTGGCCGCCGTCGTGACCCGCTCGACGCCGGGCACCGTCGCCACCGCGCGGCGCAGCGCTTCTCGGGCGAGCGGGGAGTCGTCGCAGACGAGGACGGATGTCATGGCCGCCCTCCGCAGCTGATGCGCGTCACCTTGAGCCTCCAGGCTGGTACATATCGTCACCTGAGCGATTGACAGCCCCGGATATGTGTCCGAGAGCTTTACCCATCAACCGCCTCCGCACTCTCAACGACGGTCACCCGAAAGAGTTACGGGGTTCGGCGGCCACCTTCGACACTCTACGTGAGCCCTCGGACACGGAGGCGCTTCCCCGCGCAGGTCGCGCCCTGTCACGCCTCCCCCAAAGGTCATCCCCTTCGGTGGCATTTGGCGACCTTGCTTCCAATTTGCCGGTCTGTGTGGCTAGATTCGCAATGAGTCATATTTACATCTACTTACACAGTAGGTGTACGACCCGGGACACAGCGTCCGCAGCCGATCGCTTCGAGGAGACAAGGCAATGGCAGATTTCTCCCGTCTTCCCGGTCCGAACGCCGATCTGTGGGACTGGCAGCTCCTGGCCGCGTGCCGTGGTGTCGACAGCTCGCTCTTCTTCCACCCGGAAGGGGAGCGCGGTGCCGCCCGCAGCGCGCGCGAGATGTCGGCGAAAGAGGTGTGCATGCGCTGCCCGGTACGGGCGCAGTGCGCGGCGCACGCCCTGGCCGTACGGGAGCCGTACGGGGTGTGGGGCGGGCTGACCGAGGACGAGCGCGAGGAACTGATGGGGCGGGCCCGTCATCGCACGGTCGCCTCCTCGGGAGCCCCGGGGTCCTGACCGGGCTTCCCGCTCCGCACCTCACTGCAGAAACGTTCCGCCATATTCATAACCGCCGACCTGCCCCGACGATCGGCGGGCTTTCGCGCGTCAGCGCCGCGTAGACACGCGTCAGCGCCGCGCCGCCAGCTCCAGCCGGTCCAGGGTCGCCGCCACCGCCGGTACCCGCGCCAGATCCGGCAGCGTCAGCGCCACCACCTCGCGCAGCACCGCGGGCTTGACCCGCAGGGTCGCCGTCCCCTTGGCCCGTACGGACTCCAGCGCCAGCTCCGGCAGCACCGCGACCCCGAGCCCGGCGCCCACCAGCCCGACCACCGCCGGGTAGTCGTCCGTCGCGAAGTCGATGCGCGGGGTGAAGCCCTCGGCCTCGCACACCTCGACCAGATGACGACGGCACCGAGGGCAGCCCGCGATCCACGGCTCCTCGGCCAGCTCCCCGACCCCCACCGTCCCGGCCCCGGCCAGCCGGTGATCCCGCGGGACCATGACCACCAGCCGGTCCCGCAGCAGCGGCCGCACCACCAGGTCGTCCCACCCGGCCGCCGGGTCCGCGTCCGGCGCGGCCTGCGGATACCGGAAGGCGAGCGCGATCTCGCAGTCGCCCCCGCGCAGCATCTCCACCGAACGCGGCGGCTCGGCCTCCACCAGGGAGACCCGGGTCCCCGGGTGGGCGGCGCGCATCCCGGCGAGCGCGGTCGGCACCAGCGTCGAACTGCCGCTGGGGAACGACACCAGCCGCACCCGCCCGGCCCGCAGCCCGGCGAGCGCCGCGACCTCCTCCTCCGCCGCGGTCAGCCCGGCCAGGATGCCCGCCGCGTGCCGCACCAGCGCCTCGCCCGCCTCGGTCAGCCGCATCTCCCGCCCGGTACGGACCAGCAGCGGCGTCCCCGTGGACTGCTCCAGGGCCTTCATCTGCTGGCTGACGGCGGGCTGGGTGCAGCCCAGCTCGCGGGCGGCGGCGGAGAAGGAGCCGGTGGTGGCCACCGCGCGCAGCACCCTCAGATGACGAGCCTCGATCATGCCCCCGAGCATAAGGGGCACTTGGGTGCGGACCGGAATATCGCGCCAGGGCTTTGACGGCGCCCCGGCCGGGGCGGGCCGCCCGGGGGCCCGGTGCCCGGGCGCGGAGTGATCTCCCTGCCGATAACGTGCGCGTATGACGACTGCATTGATTACCGGGACCACCGCGGGCATCGGCTCCGCCTTCGCGAGCCGACTCGCGGCGGACGGGCACAACCTGGTGCTGGTGTCCCGTGACGAGAAGCGGCTGCGGGACCAGGCCGCCGACCTCCACGACCGGCACGGGGTCGAGGCGGAGGTGCTGCGCGCCGACCTGTCCGAGGACGCCGGTATCGCCGCGGTCGAGGAGCGCTTGGGGGACCGTACGCATCCGGTCGATCTGCTCGTCAACAACGCCGGGTTCGGCAACAACGGCCGCTACCTGGAAGCGCCGCTCACCGATGAGCTGCGGATGCTGAAGCTGCACTGCGAGGCGGTACTGCGGCTGACCAGCGCCGCCGCCAAGACGATGCGGGCGCGGGGGCGCGGCGGGGTGATCAACGTCGCCTCGGTGGCGGCCTTCTTCCCGCGCGGGACGTACGGGGCGAGCAAGGCGTGGGTCGTGCAGTTCACGCAGGGCGCGGCGAAGGACCTGGCGCGGTCGGGGGTGCGGCTGATGGCGCTGTGCCCGGGACTGGTGCGGACGGAGTTCCACTCCCGGGCCGGGATCAAGCCGGAGAAGGTGCCGGACTGGATGTGGCTGGACGCGGACCGGCTGGTCGCGGCGGCCCTGAAGGACTTCGCGCGGGGGAAGACGCTGTCGATTCCGGACCCGCGGTACAAGGCGATGACGGGGCTGGCGAAGCTGGTGCCGAGGGCGGCGGTGGCGGGCGTCTCCTCGAAGGTGGGCCGGACCCCGGTCAAGGGATGACGGATCCCGGTCAGGGGATGAACGTCCGGGCGAGCGGCCCGCCGCCCGGACGACGCGAGCGCGCCGGGCGCGCCACCGCGCGGAACCGCCGGGCACGAGCGCGCAGGTCCGGGGCGCGACCCCGCGAAGTGCCGGGGCACCCGACCGCGAAACCGCCGGGCACGAACACGCGAGACGGCGGAGCGCGCCGCCGCCGGGCGCGCGAGGCCGGGGCGCGCTACCCGGGGCGCATCACCACGAGGCGCGCCACCGCGCGAAAGCTGCGGACCGCGCCACCGCGCGAGACCGGGAGCCCACTACCGCGCGACGCCGTGGGCCCCACTACCGCGCGAAGGCGCGGCCACCCCACACGGGGTGGCCGCGCCTTCGCGTGCGCTGAGCGCTAGCCGCGGGTCGCGTCAGTGCGCGTGGCCGTGGCCGTGGCCACCGGCCTCGGCCTCTTCCTCGGCGGGCTTCTCGACCACCAGGGTCTCGGTGGTGAGCAGCAGCGAGGCGATGGAGGCGGCGTTCTCCAGCGCGGAGCGGGTGACCTTGACCGGGTCGATGACGCCGGCCTTCACCAGGTCGCCGTACTCCTCGGTCGCGGCGTTGTAGCCGTGGCCCTTCTCCAGCTCGGAGACCTTCGAGGTGATGACGTAGCCCTCGAGGCCCGCGTTCTCGGCGATCCAGCGCAGCGGCTCGACGACGGCGCGGCGGACGACGGCGACACCGGTGGCCTCGTCGCCCTCCTTGCCCAGGCTGCCTTCCAGCACCTTGGCGGCGTGGACCAGAGCGGAGCCACCACCGGAGACGATGCCCTCCTCGACCGCGGCGCGGGTCGCGGAGATGGCGTCCTCCAGACGGTGCTTCTTCTCCTTCAGCTCGACCTCGGTGGCCGCGCCGACGCGGATCACGCACACGCCACCGGCCAGCTTCGCGAGGCGCTCCTGCAGCTTCTCGCGGTCCCAGTCGGAGTCCGTGGACTCGATCTCGGCCTTGATCTGGTTGATGCGACCGGCCACGTCGTCGCTGTTGCCGCCGCCGTCGACGATGGTGGTGTCGTCCTTGGTGACGGTCACGCGGCGGGCGGTGCCCAGCACGTCCAGACCGGCCTGGTCGAGCTTGAGGCCGACCTCCTCGGCGATGACGGTGGCGCCGGTGAGGGTCGCGATGTCGCCGAGCATGGCCTTGCGGCGGTCACCGAAGCCGGGGGCCTTCACGGCGACGGCGTTGAAGGTGCCGCGGATCTTGTTGACGACGAGGGTGGAGAGGGCCTCGCCCTCGACGTCCTCGGCGATGATCAGCAGCGGCTTGCTGGCGCCGGCCTGGATGACCTTCTCCAGCAGCGGCAGCAGGTCCTGGATGGAGCCGATCTTGCCCTGGTGGATCAGGATGTACGGGTCGTCGAGGACGGCCTCCATACGCTCCTGGTCGGTCACCATGTACGGCGAGAGGTAGCCCTTGTCGAAGGACATGCCCTCGGTGAAGTCCAGCTCCAGGCCGAAGGTGTTGGACTCCTCGACGGTGATGACACCGTCCTTGCCGACCTTGTCCATCGCCTCGGCGATCAGCTCGCCGACCTGCTTGTCCTGGGCGGACAGACCGGCGACGGCGGCGATGTCGGACTTGGAGTCGATCGGGCTGGCGGTGGCCAGCAGGTCCTCGGAGATGGCCTTGACGGCGGCGTCGATGCCCTTCTTCAGGGCGGCCGGGGAGGCACCGGCGGCCACATTGCGCAGGCCCTCGCGGACCAGCGCCTGGGCCAGCACGGTGGCGGTGGTGGTGCCGTCACCCGCGATGTCGTTGGTCTTGGTCGCCACCTCCTTGACGAGCTGGGCGCCAAGGTTCTCGTACGGGTCCTCGACCTCGACCTCGCGGGCGATCGTGACACCGTCGTTGGTGATGGTCGGAGCACCGAACTTCTTGTCGATGACGACGTTGCGGCCGCGGGGGCCGATCGTCACCTTGACGGTGTCCGCAAGCTTGTTGACGCCGCGCTCAAGGGCGCGACGGGCGTCCTCGTCGAACTTCAGGATCTTCGCCATGGTTGCGTATGTCCTCTCATTGCGATCCTCGGCCGCCGTACGGAGGCAGCCGCCGTCGCGTCAAAAAAACGAACCGCGCCCCGACCCCGGGTATCTGTGACACGGGCACCGGGGCGCGGCTCATAGGCAAACTTCGGTGATTACTTCTCGACGATCGCGAGGACGTCGCGAGCCGAGAGGACGAGGTACTCCTCGCCGCTGTACTTCACCTCGGTGCCGCCGTACTTGCTGTAGAGCACGACGTCGCCGACGGAGACGTCGAGCGGAAGCCGCTTGCCGTCCTCGAAACGGCCCGGGCCGACGGCCAGGACGACGCCCTCCTGGGGCTTCTCCTTGGCGGTGTCCGGGATGACCAGGCCGGAGGCCGTGGTCTGCTCGGCCTCGACGGCCTGGACCACGATGCGGTCCTCAAGCGGCTTGATGGCAACCTTGGAGCTGGCGGTCGTCACGATCCGACCTCCCCCTTCGGAGATCTCACGGGGTTAACTGTCTGAGGTGGCGACCAGGTGGATCCGTCGTCGCGGGTGCCGGACCTGCCCGTCGCTGTGTTTGGCACTCAGCGGTGCCGAGTGCCAGCCCTGACATTATGACGCGGTTAGCACTCCGTCAACCAGAGTGCCAAGCGCGGTGGCGGCGGACCGCCCGGGCGGCCCCCTGGACGCCCGCTCTCAGACGTAGTCCTCCAGCCGCGCCACGGTGAACCCCTGCGCCTGGATCTCCCGCAGCAGCGCGGTGATCATGTCGGTCATGGTGTGCCCGCCGAGCTGCTCAGGGCCGCGGAAGTGCGCGAGGACGATGTCCCCCGGCTGGAGCCCTTCGCCGGACCGGTAGACCAGCCCCTGGGCCTCCATCTCGGCGCGCCACAGCACCACGGGACCCAGCCCGCAGTCCGCCGCCGCGCGCAGGGTGGTCTCGTCGTACTCCCCATACGGCGGGCGGAAGAGGCGCGGCAGGACGCCGAGCCGGTGTCTGAGCTTCTCCTGCTGGCCGCAGATCTCCGCGACCTGGGTGCCGTAGTCCTGACCGGCCAGGCTGGGGTGGGTGAGGGTGTGGTTGCCGACGCCGCCGCCGAGCCGGTGCAGCTCGCCGAAGTAGTCGTAGCGGCCGTCGACGGCCTCGTCCGTCAGGAACTCGGTGAACGGCACCCTCAGGTCCCGTACTTGGTCGATGAAGCGCGGGTCCTTCTCCAGTCCGTCGTCGATCGTCAGGAAAACCACCCGATCGGTGGTCGCCACCCGGCGGATGACCGGCGGCAGCCCCGGCGGCTGCTCCTCGTCCGGCACCAGGGGCGGTTTGACGGCGGGCGGGCGCGGCGGCGGGTCCAGCGGCCGGTCGAGCCCCCAGCGGTGGTACGCGCCCGGGGCGATCCCCGGCGCCGGGCGCGGCGAGGCCGGGACCGAGCCGGGCGGCGGCGGTGACGGCGGAGGCGGCGCGTCGTCGGCGGCGGGGTGCGAGGGCGCGCGCACCGGAGCGGACGCGCCCTGGAGCGCGGCCTCGGGGGGCGCGGACACGGCGGGCGACCCGGCTGCGGAGCGCGGAGCGGCCGCGCCCGACGGCTGCCGCGAACCGGCCATCTCCTCACCCGCCCCGGCCGGTGGCGCGGGAGCGGCGAGAGGGCCGCAGCCGACGAGCAGGGCCGCCGTGGCGGCGAGAACCAGACACCTGGACAGACCAGCGTTGATCATCATCACAAAAGCGATCTTCATCTCTTCAGTGCACGAATGCCCCACACGCGCGTGCGGATGCGCTCCCCGGAGCGGGGAGAATGGGCCATGTGGACGTTGACGCCTTCGACTCACTGCTCGGCGACGAGGGGCAGGCGCTGCTCTCCGCGCTCCGGGACTACGACCCGGCGCGGGAGCTGGCCACCGCGACCCGGCTGCGCCGCGACCATCCGGCCGCCCTGGTCTCGGCGGCCCTGACCCAGGCGCAGCTGCGGCAGCGGGCGGTCGCCAAGTTCGGGGCCGAGGACGCCCACCGCATGTACTTCACGCCCGACGGCGTCGAGCAGGCGACCCGTACCTCCGTCGCCGACCACCGGGCCGACCGGCTGGCCGGATTCGGCGTGCGCGACGTGGCCGATCTGTGCTGCGGCATCGGCGGCGACGCGATCGCGATGGCGCGGGCCGGGCTCGCCGTGCTGGCCGTCGACCGCGATCCGCTGACCTGTGCGGTCGCCCGCGCCAACGCCGACGCGCTGGGCCTGTCGCGGCTGATCGAGGTGCGCTGCGCCGATGTCACCGAGGTCGACACCTCGTCATATGACGCGGTGTTCGTGGACCCCGCCCGGCGCGGCGGCCGGGGCCGGGTGTTCGACCCCGAGGCGTACTCCCCGCCGCTGTCCTGGGCCATCGAGGCCGCCCGTACGACTCCGCGCGCCGCCCTCAAGATCGCGCCCGGGGTGCCGCACGAGGCGGTGCCGGAGGACGCGGAGGCCGAGTGGATCTCGGACCAGGGGAACGTGAAGGAGGCCGTGCTGTGGTTCGGCACCGCGCGCCCCGGCATGCGCCGCGCCACGCTGCTGCCCTCCGGCCACTCCCTGCTCGGCTCCCAGCTCCCGGACCCCGAGCCGGGCCCGGTCGGCCGCTGGCTGTACGAACCGGACGGCGCCGTCATCCGCGCCCACCTGGTGGCGGACGTCGCGGCCCGGATCGGCGGCCGTCTCATCGACCCGACGATCGCCTACATCACCACGGACGAGCTGCGCCCGACGCCGTACGCCACCGCGTACGAGATCACCGATGTGCTGCCGTTCAACCTGAAGAAGCTCAGGGCGCTGCTGCGGGAGCGCGGGGTCGGCGTCGCGACGATCAAGAAGCGCGGCTCGGCCGTCGAGCCGGAGCAGCTGCGCAAGAAGCTGCGGCTGGAGGGCGGCAACGCCTGCACGATCCTCCTCACCCGCTCGGCGGGCGCCCCCACGATGCTCCTGGGGCACCCGGCGCCGTAGCGCTTCAGCTCTTCTCCTCCGCGTGGAGTTCGAACCAGACGCCCTTCGCGTACACCCCCGACGGATCCGCATCCGCCGTCCCCCAGGCGTCGGCGAGGGCGGCGACCAGGCCGAGCCCGCGCCCGTGGAGGCGGTCGCCCTCGGGGAGGCGCGCGGCGGTGGGGAGTTGGGCGGAGGCGTCGTAGACGAGGACGCGGTAGCGGGGCGGCTCGATCACCACACGCAGGGTCAGGGAGTCGCCCTCGGCGTGCAGAAAGGCGTTGGTGGCCAGCTCGGAGGTGCACAGCGTCGCCACGTCGACCAGGTCCTCCTGCCCCACGGCGCCCAGCACGACGGCGACGAAGTCCCGGCAGACCTTGGCGGAGGTGGCGTGCCGGTTGTTCTGGAGCGTGTAGACGTACGGGTCCTGGGAGGGAGCGGGCGGGCGACGTGGTGGCCGGTCGTCGGACTCGTAGTCGGACTCCATGGGTCAACTCCCTGCGAACGGGCCTATATCGCGCGTACCGTTACAGCGATCAACGCGCAGTAGCGGCGACGCCACCCAAGGTAGGGCAGCGGTGCAAACAACTACTACGGTCCCGTTGAATTTCGCCGACAATTACTCCTTGAGGGTTACGGAGGGCCATGCCACCCAGAAGCGTCCCGACCGCGCGTCAAGTCCGGCTCGGAACAGAACTGAGGAGGATGCGCGAGGGCGCCGGGCTCAGCATCCAGGAGGCCGCCGACCGGCTGGGCATCAACCGCACCCACATCACCAACCTGGAGCTGGCCCGCTTCGGCGTGAGCGAGGAGCGGGTGCGGACCCTCGCCGCGATCTACACCTGCCCCGACCACGGTTACGTCGACGCGCTCGTCTCCATGACCCGCGAGCGTAAGGGCGGTTGGTGGGAGGAGTACCGGGGCCATATCGCCACCGGCGGTCTCGACCTCGCCGAGTTGGAGTACTACGCGACCAGCCTGCGCGTGGTCGAGCTGATGTTTCTGCCGGGCCTGCTGCAGACCGAGGAATACGCGCGGGCCGTGCTCGACGAGGCGGTTCCTGCCTGGTCACCGCCCGAGCTGAGGCGCAGGCTGTCCCATCGCATGAAGCGCCGGGACATCCTCGACCGGGACGATCCTCCGCCGTGCACCTTCATCATCCACGAGGCCTGTCTGCGCCTGCGGTTCGGCGGACCGCAGCTCATGCGCCGACAGCTGGACAGCCTGCTGGAGGCCTCGACACGGGAGAATGTCACCGTGCGGGTCATTCCCTTCGAGGCGGGCGGGTTCCCGGTCTCCGGCGTATCGATGACCTACGCCTCGGGCCCGGTGCCACAGCTGGACACGGTGCAGCTCGACGCCGCGCACGGCCCCATGTTCCTGGACGCCGAGACCCAGCTGACCAATCACCGGGCGGTGCTGGCCCGGACGATGAAAGTGACCCTCCCCCAGAAGGAGTCACGTGACATGATCCACGGCATGGCCCAATATCTCTGAAGGCAAGGAAATGTCTGAGATCAACTGGCAGAAGTCCTCCTACTCCACGCAAGGGGACGGCAACTCCTGCATAGAGCTGGCGACCATAGGCCCTGACGCCATAGCGCTCCGCGAAAGCGACGATCCCGGCACCGTGATGACCACCACCCCGGCGAAGCTGCGGCCCCTCCTCCACGCCATCAAGGCGGGCGAGTTCGACCACCTTGCGGGGTAGCCCCTCCGTACCCGCTCCGGTCATGGCACGATCATCCCGCTGAGGGGCCGGACCGGAGGGTGGCAGGGATGGAACATGAGTGACGAGAAGCGGCTGGTATCGGATCAGGAGCTGTCCGATCTCCTTCAGGATCTGGAGGAGATGCTGCGTTACCTGGAGGAGACGGTCGCAGGTCTCGACCAGTTGGCGAAGACCCTCGGCAACGACTTCAAAGGCCCCGCGGCGACCGCGCACAAGAAGCTCCAGCGGGACGCCTACCGGGACGCGGTGCGCGTCCGGCAGATGCTGCTGCACGTCGAGGACGCGACGAAGCGGCGCGGCGAGAGCCTGGGCGAGCGGTATCTGGAGCTGCTGCACCGCTTCCAGTCGCTCCAGCGGTCGTCCGACGCCTCCGACTGATCAGCCCTCAGCGTCGTCGGGGCTGAGTTCGCGGTTGACGAGACGGTAGTAGCCGATCGCCTTGACCAGGCCCAGACCGCCCGCCACCGCGAAGACGACGGCGATCCCCATCGCCACCCCGAACGTCTCCGCGCCGAGGTCCGACATGGCCGTGGACGCCCCCAGCACCAGCCCGAGGCAGCACAGCACCAGCGACGGCAGCAGCCACAGCAGCGCGCTGCCCGACACCCGCCAGTGCGGCAGCGTCTGCGGATCGCGCCCCAGCTCCGCCCAGTCCCGCAGCCGCGCGCCGACGAACACGTCCCGCCGGATCCCCGAGACCAGGCCCAGGCTGGACGGGACGGTGGCGCCCAGCGCCAGCCCGAGGAAGATCACGCCGAGGATGTGCTCGACGATCTGCCCGGTCACCAGGAACTGGAACCCCGACACCGCCAGCGTCCACCCCAGCGCGAACACCAGCGTCAGCAACCACAGCAGCAACGCCCGGTGCGGCGCCATGTACCACCGCGCCAGCGTCCCCATGGCCCGCGCCCGGTCGGCCAGCAATCCGGCCCGGTCGGGCCACGGCCGCAGATCCGGGGCGGGCGGGGGCGGGGGCAACGCGTCGGGCGGGGTCATGGAAGGCAGTCTCTCAGCTCCGGCGGAGCCGTGAACTTCATTCCTCCCCGGCTGGCAGGAACCGCGCTCCCGCCACCACGATCCCGCCGAGGGTCACGCCCTCCAGTACTTCGCCACCGCCTGCGCGTACGCCACCCGGTGGTCGATCCCGCCGCCCCGGACCCGGAACCGGCCGCGCGCGGACTCGGTCATGGCCGCCCGGCCGAAGCGCACGCCCCGCCGCTTCCACGCCGTCCGCAGCGGAGCGTCGAGGGAGTCCGCGGGCATGTCGGACAGCGCCAGGACGACGAAGTACACCAGGACGAGCGGCAGCAGCACCAGGCACAGCAGCAGCGACGGCACCGTCCCCTCCCGCCCGTGCAGCACCGTCCCGTCGGGCAGGTGGATCTCGTTGAGGGGCCGCCACTGCTTCTTGCGCGGCGGCAGGCGCAGTTCGGCCAGCGGCTCGTGGTCGGGGGTGAGCACGGCGAGGCGCCGCTCGCCGTTCCGTACGACCACGGCGAGCGGCGCGGCCCCGGCGGGGTCGGCGGCGAGGGTGAAGCGCGGCTCGCACCCCTCGGGAAGGGGGAAGCCGTCGGGGACGCCACGGCGCACATGGAGGGGCGCGGAGCCCCGGGGGCGCAGTTCGTAGCGCTGGGAGTCGGAGGCGCGGGTGAAGGTGAGCGTCATTGGCGGGTGTCCCGTGTCGTGTCCCGGCTGGTCGCGCTACCCGACCGACTCGAAGCGCCACCGGTGGACGGCCCGGCGCACCAGGTCCGGGCCCGGCTCGGGGAGTTCGGGGAGGGCCGGGGTGTCGTACGTGCCATCCCACCACGTGATCACGAGGACCCGGTCCTCGGGGGCGCGGAAGGTCTCGCGGCGCAGCGGTGCCGGGTCGAGGGGCTGGTCGGCGGTCCAGGCGAGCAGGTCCTCGCCCCGCCCCTCGACCGCGCGGGCTTCCCACATCAGGGCGACGGTCATCTGATCTCCTCCATGGATACTCGGTTCTTCAGGACTCCGTTGGGAGGCCACTCACGTGAAGCGGGCGTATCGGTACCGCTTCTATCCGACCGATGCGCAGGCGGCTGAGCTGTCGCACCTTCGGATGCGTTCGTAAGGTCTACAACATGGCGCTCGCCGCTCGTACCGAGGCATGGACACTGCGGCAGGAACACGTGAACTACAACGCCACCTCGGCGATGCTGACCGCGTGGAAGAAGACCGAGGAACTGGCCTTCCTCAACGACGTGTCCTGTGTGCCACTCCAGCAGTGCCTGAGGCACTTGCAGGGCGCGTTCACCAACTTCTTCGCCAAGCGGGCCCGGTACCCGCGCTTCAAGTCGAAGAAGAAGTCCGGGAAGTCCGCCGAGTACACCTCCAGCGCCTTCCGCTTCCAGGCGGGGAAGCTGACGCTGGCGAAGATGGCCCAACCGCTGGAGGTCGTATGGTCGCGGCCGCTTCCTGAGGGTGCGAGACCGTCCACGGTCACGGTCACGGTCACGGTCAGCCAGGATGGTGCGGGGCGCTGGTTTGTGTCCCTGCTGGTCGAGGACCCGTCCGTAAAGCCCCTGCCGGCTACGAGTGCGGCCATCGGCGTGGACGTCGGGCTTGATCACCTGCTGACCTTCTCCACCGGAGAGAAGATCGCCAACCCCCGGCACGAGCACAAGGACCGTGCCCGCCTGGCGAAAGCCCAGCGGAAACTGTCCCGCAAGGCCAGGGGAAATGGCACCAACCGGGCCAAGACCCGGCGCAAGGTTGCCCGCATCCACGCCCGCATCCGGGACCGGCGGCGTGACTACCTGCACCAGGTGACGACTCGGCTCGTTCGTGAAAACCAAACGATCGTGATCGAGGACCTGACCGTTCGGAACATGCTGAAGAACGGCACGCTCGCCCGCGCCATCTCCGATGCCGCGTGGTCTCAGTTCCGGAGCCTGCTGGAATACAAGGCCCAGTGGTACGGCCGTGAGGTGATCGTGGTCGACCGCTGGTTCCCCTCCTCCAAGCTGTGCTCGAACTGCGGTGCCTTGCGGGAGAAGCTGCCGCTGAACGTGCGCACCTGGACGTGCGACAACTGTGGTGTCACCCATGACCGCGATGTGAACGCGGGGAAGAATCTTCTGGCCGCCGGGCTGGCGGTGTCGGCCTGTGGAGCCGGCGTAAGACCTCAACGGAGTATTCCGGGCGGGCAGTCGGCGACGAAGCAGGAAGCCCTACAGCGCGAGCCGTAGGAATCCCCCTCATTCACGAAGGGGAGGAAGTCAAGCGTAGAGGTTCTTCCGGCTCAGCTCGTGGACGTGGTCGTGGTGGTGCGCGGGCGCCGGGACGTGGGGGTCCGTCACCGGGAGGGAGGAGTCGGCCGACAGGTCCCAGGCCGAGGCGGACCGGCCGCGCGCGACCATCTCCGCGCCGAGGGCGGCGACCATCGCGCCGTTGTCCGTGCACAGCTTGGGGCGCGGCACGCGCAGCGTGATGCCCGCGTCCTCGCAGCGGCGCTCGGCCATGGCCCGCAGCCGGGAGTTGGCGGCGACGCCGCCGCCGATCATCAGGTGGTCGACGCCCTCGTCCTTGCAGGCGCGGACGGCCTTACGGGTCAGCACGTCGGCCACCGCCTCCTGGAAGGAGGCGGAGACGTCGGCGACCGGGACCTCCTCGCCCGCCGACCGCTTGGCCTCGATCCAGCGGGCGACCGCCGTCTTGAGGCCGGAGAAGGAGAAGTCGTACGCGGCGTCGCGCGGCCCGGTCAGCCCGCGCGGGAAGGCGATCGCGTCGGGATCGCCGTCGCGGGCGATGCGGTCGATGACGGGGCCGCCGGGGAAGCCGAGGTTCAGCACCCGGGCGATCTTGTCGAACGCCTCGCCCGCCGCGTCGTCGATGGTCGAGCCCAGCGGCCGTACGTCCGTGGTGATGTCGGGCGCGAGCAGCAGCGACGAGTGGCCGCCGCTGACCAGCAGCGCCATGGTCGGCTCGGGCAGCGCGCCGTGTTCGAGCTGGTCGACGCAGATGTGGGAGGCGAGGTGGTTGACGCCGTACAGCGGCTTGCCGAGGGCGTACGCGTACGCCTTGGCGGCCGAGACGCCGACGAGCAGGGCGCCCGCGAGGCCGGGACCGGCGGTGACGGCGATGCCGTCGAGGTCGGAGGCGGCGATTCCGGCGTCCTTCAGGGCGCGCTGGATGGTCGGGACCATCGCCTCCAGGTGGGCGCGGCTGGCGACCTCGGGGACGACGCCGCCGAAGCGGGCGTGTTCGTCGACGCTGGAGGCGATCGCGTCCGCGAGCAGGGTGTGGCCTCGGACGATCCCGACGCCGGTCTCGTCGCAGGAGGTCTCGATGCCGAGGACGAGCGGTTCGTCAGCCATGGGTCTTCGTTCCTTGTACGGATGTTCCTGGATCGGATGAGGGGGTGGCGACGGTGGTCGCCGGGCCGGTCAGCCGCATGACCAGGGCGTCGACGTTGCCGGGCTGGTAGTAGCCCTTGCGGATGCCGATGGGCTCGAAGCCGAAGCGCTCGTAGAGGCGCTGGGCGCGGGCGTTGTCGACGCGCACTTCGAGGAGCACCTCACGGCATTCGAAGGCGGTGGCGGCGTTCAGCAGATCGGTGAGGAGGCGGGCGCCGAGGCCGGTGCCCCAGTGGTCGCGGGCGGTGGCGATGGTCTGGACGTCGCCGGTGCGGTCGAAGACGGCCAGCCCGGCGTAGCCGACTATGCGGCCATCGGTCTCGGCGACCGTGTAGTGGCGGGTGGCGGCGCCGCCGCGGGCGTGCGCCAGCTCGGACCAGAACATCCCCTGCGACCAGGCGTCCTCGGGGAACAGGTCCTCTTCGAGCGTCAGCACCCGGTCGATGTCCCACCAGCGCATCTCGCGCAGCGCGACGCCTTCGTGAGCCGTGTCCGTCACTGGGGGGTGACCACCTTGTAGTTGGCGGGCACCTTGGCGTCGGGGCGGCGCAGATAGAGCGGCCGGTCGGGCAGCAGTTCCTCGCCGCGCGCCAGCTTCTCGGCGGCGAGCGAGGCCAGCGCGCCCGCCGACTGGTGCTCGGGCATGCCGCCGGGGACGTGCGCGAAGGCGTCCGGGTAGAGCAGCGCGCCCGCGCCGACGGCCGGGAGCCCGGCGAGCCCGGAGCGCTCGGCGAGGTCGGCGGGGTGGTCGACGGCGGGCTCGGTGACCCGGGTGCGCGGGTCGTCGTACCGCGCCCAGTACACCTCCTTGCGGCGGGCGTCGGTGGCCACCACGAAGGGGCCGGTGAGCCCGGCCGCCCCGGCGGCGTACGCGATCCCGTCCAGCGTGCACAGCCCGTGCACGGGCACGTCCAGCGCGGCCCCGAAGGTGGCCGCCGTGACCAGCCCGACCCGCAGCCCGGTGTACGGGCCCGGGCCGACGCCGACGACGATGTCGGTCACGGCCGCCAGCTTCACGCCCGCCGTCTCCAGGGTCCGGTGGACGGCGGGCAGCAGCAGTTCGCCGTGGCGCCGGGCGTCGACCTCGGCGGTCTCGGCGAGGACTTCGGCGCCGTCGTGGAGAGCGACGGTGACGGCGGGGGTGGCGGTATCAAGCGCGAGCAACAGCACGAGGACTAGCCTACGGCGCTCCGGGAGGCGGTCGCGGTGGACCGGTTGCCGTCGTCCACCGGTGCTACCGTCGGAGGAAGTGCGTACGGGCGGTAAGCACGTACTGACCACAGGAGAGGGTGGCCACCGTGCCAAGGAGCAGCACCGGGCCCGCCGTGGCCGTTCTGACCGCCGCCGCGCTGGGCGTCGTCGGCTTCCTCGGCTTCCAGGCCAAGGCCACCGCCCCCGACCACCGCACCCAGGAGCGCGGCAGCTCGCACGCGAACGACTCCAAGGGCAAGACGAAGGACAAGGCCGAGGAGCAGTCCACCGCGCTGCCCACGGGCTCCGGCACGGGCGTGCGCGTCGTCTACTCCCTGGGCAAGAGCCGGGTGTGGCTGGTCGGCGCCGACGGCAAGGCCTCCCGCACCTTCGCGGTGGGCGCCAGCTCGGCGAGCCCCGCCCCGGGTTCGTACCAGGTCACCTCCCGCAACCCGAGCGGTGTCGGCTCGGACGGGGTCCAGGTGGAGAACATCGTGGTGTTTCACCAGGACGAGGGAGTGACGTTCGGTTTCAGTGCGGCCATGGACGGGGGCATGCCCGACCCGCAGGCCAAGAAGAAGACGGGTGCGGTGCGGGAGTCCCGGGCGGACGGCGCCGCGCTGTGGGAGTTCGCGCAGCCGGGCACGAAGGTCGTCGTGCTCGCGTGATCGCTGCTCGCCTGATCGCTTAAAAGCCTCCGTGGGCTACGCCGCGTCGCGCTCCGGCTCGTCCGTGGCGCGCCGGTGCGCCTCCGTCTCGGCGGGGACCTCGGCCGGTGGTGGCGTGGAGACGGCGTTCGCCGCCGCACAAGCCGCCAGCAGATCCCTCATCGACGGTGTCCGGCCATCGCGCCGGGGGTCGTCCAGGGCTGTGGGCTCTTGGGCCGACATGGATGCCTCCTGAGGGTCCTGGGGGGCAGGAGGTTAGGTACGCCTAACCGCGCTTCCCCTACCATGTGACCACGCCCGATGCCCAGAGCGCAACATCATGCCGACGGCCTGTCGGAAACGTTTCCCGAATCTCCTCGAAGGCCTATCCCGCCAGCGACGCCAGGTCCTCGTCCGCCCAGCGCGGCCCCACGCCGGTCACGGCGACACCCCGGACGTCGCTCTCCACGGCGTCCGCCCCGACCGTCCGCTCGATGACCACGTGCAGCCGGTCCTCGGACAGCTCCTCGACCTTGCCCTCGCCCCACTCCACCGCGATCACCGAATCCGGCAGCGAGACGTCCAGGTCCAGGTCCTCCATCTCGTCCAGGCCGCCGCCCAGCCGGTAGGCGTCGACGTGGACCAGCGGCGGGCCGTCGGACAGAGAGGGGTGGACGCGGGCGATCACGAAGGTCGGGGAGGTGACCGCGCCCCGTACGCCCAGGCCCTCGCCCAGGCCCCGGGTCAGCGTGGTCTTGCCCGCGCCCAGCTCCCCGGTGAGGAGCACCAGGTCGCCGGGGCGCAGCAGTTTGGCGAGCCGGCGGCCCAGGTCCCGCATCTGCTCGGGCGAGGTGACGGTCATGCGCGTGCCTACGTCCATACCGGCGATGGTACGGGCCCCGGGAACGCGGCCCGTGCCGCCTCAGCCCCTGGCCGAACGGCGGCTCGCGCCGTCCCCCGGGACGCCCCCGGCGCCGCCCACCACCTGGGTCAGCAGCTCGGCCAGATGACCGTTGACCACCTCGGGGTGCTCCAGGATCACCAGATGGCCGCCGTCCTCGACGACGACCAGCTCCGCGCCGGGCAGCAGCTCCGCGATGGCCTCGCTGTGTTCCATCGGCGTGATCAGGTCCTTGTCCCCGGCCAGCACCAGCACCGGCACCCCGTCGAAGGACGGCAGCGCCTCCGCCTTGTCGTGGGCGATGAACGCCGGGTAGAACTCGGCGACCACATCGATCGGCGTCGCCTCGATCAGCCGCTCCGCGAACCGGGCCACCCCCGGGTCCACGTCCTTCGTCCCGAACGAATAGCGCTTGATCAGCCCCGCGAAGAGGTCCGCGGTCGCCCGGCGGCCCCGCTCCACCAGCTCCACCTGCCAGCCGAGCGCCTTGAGCAGCCCCGGCAGCACCCGCCGCACCGCGTTCATCCCGACCACCGGGAGGCCGAAGCTGACCTCGCCGAGCCGCCCCGCCGAGGTGCCGACGAAGGCCGCGCCGATCACCCGGTCCCGGATCAGCTCGGGGTACTGGGCGGCCAGCGCCATCATCGTCATACCGCCCATGGAGTGGCCGACCAGCACCAGCGGCCCCTCGGGCGCGGCCGCGTCGATCACGGCCTTCAGATCGCGGCCGAGCTGGTCGATGTCGACCGGGGTGCCCTTCGTCTGGGAGCAGCCGCGCTGGGAGCGGCCGTGGCAGCGCTGGTCCCAGTAGACGGTGCGCACCACATCGCGCAGCGCGGCCCGCTGGAAGTGCCAGGAGTCCTGGGCGAGGCAGTAGCCGTGGCTGAAGACCACGGTCACGGGAGCTACGGGCGCCCGGCGCGCGAACCGGCGCTTGCGGCGCGGCGGCGCGACCGGTTCACGTATCTCCTCGACCTCGTAGTACAGCTCCGTGCCGTCATCCGCGACCGCCCGGCCGGGGGTGCCGCGCAAGGTGCCGTACGGGCCCTCCGCGTCCAGCGCGAGGCGCGCCTTGCGCCGTACGCCGCGGCCGACCGTCAGCCGCTCCAGGGCGACGCCCATGGCCGCGCCCGCCGCGACCACGCCGATCGCCGCTCCCGCGAACCCGGCGCCCCGGCGCCAGCCCACGGCCGTGGCCCCCGCCGCGACCTTCGCCGCCGTATCCACCGTGCTGTCCTCGCCCATGGTCAGATCCCTGTGCCCCCGAGGTCACCTACATAAACGCGGGGAACCCGGGCGCTGATCCGGGTGACGATCTCATACGCGATCGACCCCACGGCCCGCGCCCAGTCCTCCGCGGTCGGCTCCCCGCGGTCGCCGGGGCCGAACAGCACCGCCTCGTCCCCCGGCTCCGCGCTGTCGCCGCCGAGGTCGACCACGAACTGATCCATGGCCACGGTGCCCGCGATGGTCCGCCACTTCCCCGCGACCAGCACCGGCCCTGTGCCCGAGGCGTGCCGCGGAATCCCGTCACCGTAGCCGAGCGGCACCAGCGCGAGGGTGGTCTCCCCCGGGGTGACGTAGCGGTGCCCGTACGAGACGCCATGGCCGCCCGGCACCCGCTTCACCGCGGCGAGCGAAGCCTTCAGCGTCATCACCGGGCGCAGCCCGAAGTCGGCGGGCACGCCCAGCTCCGGGCTCGGCGAGATCCCGTACAGGGCGATTCCGGTCCGTACCAGGTCGAAATGCGACTCGGGGAGGGTCAGGGTCGCCGGGGAGTTCGCCAGATGGCGCACCTCCGGGCGCAGCCCCGCCCGCTCCGCCTGGTCCAGCATCTCGCGGAAGACGGTCAGCTGGGCGGCGATCGACGGGTGGCCCGGCTCGTCCGCGCACGCGAAGTGCGACCACAGCCCGGTCACCCGGATCACGCCCTCCGCCTCCGCGGCCCGGGCCTCGGCGATCAGGTCGGGCCAGTCGGCGGGCGGGCAGCCGTTGCGGCCGAGCCCGGTGTCGGCCTTGAGCTGGACGCGCGCCACGCGCCCGCAGGCGCGCGCCGCCGCGACGGCCTCGCGCAGCGCCCACGCCCCGCTGGCCGACACGTCGATGTCCGCCTCGATCGCCTGCCGCCACGGCCCGCCGGGCGTCCACAGCCAGCACATCAGGCGGCCCTGGTCGCCCGCCGCGCGCAGTGCGAGGGCCTCCTCGGGCGTGGCCGTGCCCAGCCAGCCCGCGCCCGCCGCACGGGCGGCGCGCGCGCACGGGACCGCGCCGTGGCCGTAGCCGTCGGATTTGACCACGGCCATCAGCTCGGCGGTGGGCGCCGCTTCGCGCAGTGCCCTCACGTTGTCCCGCAAAGCGGTCAGATCGACCACGGCGCGGGCGCGCATCGGTGTCTCGTCCATCTCCGTCAGTGTCTCAGGGTCCGTGTCCCAAACCGATCCACGGACCGGAATGTGTGCTTCCAAGCCAGGAGTGCCCTCCGTTCGGGAGACTATGGCCATGAGGATCGCCTACAGCGTCGAGACCGTGCGGGCCGCTGAACAGGACCTGATGGCGCGGCTGCCCGAAGGAACACTCATGCGGCGCGCCGCGGCCGGGCTCGCCGCCGCCTGCGCCGACCTGCTGCACCGCGTCTACGGGGCCCGTGTCGCCCTGCTGACCGGCAGCGGCGACAACGGCGGCGACGCGCTCTACGCCGGTGCCCGGCTCGCCCGGCGCGGCGCCGGGGTCACCGCCGTGCTGCTCGCCCCCGACCGCGCCCACCCCGGGGCCTTGCGCGCCCTGCGCGCGGCGGGCGGCCGCGTGGTGGCCGCCGCCTCCGGCGAACGCGCTCTCGCCCAGGCCGATCTCGTCCTCGACGGCATCGTCGGGATCGGCGGCAAGGGCGGCCTGCGAGAGGAAGCCGAGCGGCTGCTCGCGCACGTCCGCTGCCCGATCGTCGCCGTCGACCTCCCCAGCGGCGTCGACGCCGACACGGGCGAGGTGCGGGGGGCCGCGGTGCGCGCCGACGCCACCGTCACCTTCGGTACGTACAAGCCGGGACTGCTCATCGACCCCGCCCACGAGCACGCGGGCGCCCTCCGCCTGGTCGACATCGGCCTCGCCCCGTACCTCCCGGCCGCCCCGGACGCGGAAGCCCTCCAGCACGACGACGTGGCCGCCCTCCTCCCCCGCCCCACCGCCGAGAGCGACAAGTACCGGCGCGGCGTCGTCGGCGTCGTCGCGGGCTCCGCCCGCTACCCGGGCGCCGCGGTCCTCGCCGTCGCGGGCGCCCTGCGGGGCGGCGCCGGTGCCGTACGGTACGTCGGCCCGGGCGCCGACACCGTCATCGCGCGCTTCCCCGAAACCCTCGTCCACACCGGTCCCCCGGCCAAGGCGGGCCGCGTCCAGTCCTGGGTCGTCGGCCCCGGCCTCGGCGACGGCGCCGCCGCCCGGCACTCCCTGGACGACGTCCTCGGCTCCGACATCCCCGTCCTCGTCGACGCCGACGGCCTCCACCTCCTCCCCTCCGGCGGCCTCCACGGCCGCACCACCGCCACCGTCCTCACCCCGCACGCGGGCGAGGCGGCCGCGCTGCTCGGGGTGAGCCGCGTGGAGGTCGAGTCCGGGCGGCTGGCCGCCGTACGGGCGCTGGCCGACAAGTACGGCGCCACCGTGCTGCTCAAGGGCTCCACCACCCTGATCGCCTCCCCCGGCCACCCGGTGCGCGTCAACCCCACCGGCACCGGCTGGCTCGCCACCGCGGGCAGCGGCGACGTCCTCTCCGGCCTCACCGGCTCCCTCCTCGCCACCGGCCTGTCCGCCCGCGACGCCGCCTCGGTCGGCGCCTACCTCCACGGCCTGGCCGCCCGCCGCACCACGGCCCCCGCGGGCGCGCCGATCGCGGCGTACGACGTGGCGGCGGCGGTCCCGGACGCGTGGCGGGACGTGCTGGGGTGAGGGGTGGGTGGGTGCCGGGTGCGGGGCCTCCGGGGCAGGGGCCTGGACGCGTATATTTTTGGCGCCACCACCGAAGAACGTGGAGTGGGCCGGGAGTAGGCGCCACAAATACACGTCGTCGTCCAGCCCCCCACCCCTGCGACCCCACCCCCTCCCGCCGGTGACCCAGCCCCCCCCGTTGTGGGCAATCGTTCCGCCGGGGGCACCTCCCAGCGGTAGCTGGGGGAGGAACGGGTGGGCACAACCCACCCACCGGCCCGCACCCGGCAACGAAACCCCCGCCCAGCCCGGGGCCCGGGGTGTCCCCGGTTTCGGGAAGGGGCGGGGTGGGGGAGAGCCCCCGCGCAGCGGCTACCAGCCGGTGGCTCCGCGGGGCGGGACGGGTGGGCACAACCCGGCCACCGGGCCGCACCCGGCCGCGAAACCCGACCGGGGCAGGCAGCGGCTCCCGTGCGGGGACGGGCGTCAGCTGACGTCTTTCTCGATCGCCTCGAAGATGTCCGCGTCCGTCTCCCGCTGCCAGTCGGGGAGATCGGGCCAGTCGGCGACGTAACCGGGCTTGGGGTCCTCGAAGTGCCGGTACATCTGCGCGGTCCAGCACGTCGCGACGAACCGCCCCTTCTGCTCCCGCGTAAGCCGCCCCGCGTGCCCCTCGCTCACCTCAAGAAACTGCCGCACCTGCTGGTACACCGCCCCGGCCGCCGCCCGCTCCCACTCCGGCGTCTCCTCCCAGGGCGTCACATAGCCCGCCTTGGGCTCCCCGGGAAAGTGCCGCCGCACCCCCGCGATCCACGCCTCCCGAAACACCCGCGCACCCTCGGCCTGCGACATCCCTGCCCCTTTCGTCAGTTGGCGTTCAGTGCCTTGATATCGGCGTCCACCTCGGCGACGCGCACATCGCGGGCGAGGGGGCCGAAGCCCGCACGCAGGTCCTGGAGCCTACGCGCGACATAACCGGAGGAAGATTCCCGCGCCAGGTGAAGCGCCTCGCGGGCGTAAACGACGATCTGCTCCGGATCCTTGCGCTTGGCGCCGATGGAGGCCATATTCGCGAGCACGGCTCCACGGCGCCGGAGGGCCTGGCCCTTCGCCAAGGCGCCCTGTCCTAGGGCACTCTGCAACGCCTGCTCGGCAAGGTCGAGCCGACCGAGCTGCACATACCGAGCACCCCGCTCCTCTACGAGCCGGGAGCCATCGAAACGAAGCCAACCCCTGTTTTGCGCCGGTTCTGTCACGTACACGACCTTCTCGGCCTGCTCCAAAGCGTGTTCGCACGCGGACAGATCTCCAAGTCCCGCGAACGCCTCGGCTTGTACGGCAGCGACCCAATGTCGGGTCGGCAGGGCACTGTCCCCTCGTCGGGCAACGCGCTCAGCGACCGACAGGATGTCAACTGCCTCCCGGTATCGATGCTCGTACACGTCGACGTAGGCATGCCGGACGAGTGCGCAAGCCCAGAGATCGAACGCCCCCGCCTCTTTGCTGGCGGACGCGGCGAGCGTGTACGAAGCCGCTGCGTCGGTATACCGGTTGCCGTCGAAAGCCAGCTCGCCCGCAAGCTGGAAGAGGTCCGCCGCAGCGCCGCACAAGGCCTGCCCCTCCTTGTCCGAGCGCCCGTTCAGCGCCTTGGCGAGGTCAGCGAGCTGGTCGGAGACGATGGGATAGACGGCCCCTTTGGCTCGCGCGAGCTGATACACCTGCCACAAGTGGCCGTTCATGCGGATGAAGTCGCCGGAACCTCGACGGTGCACCCCTTCAGCGAGGGCCTCCGACTCCTCGACCGGCAGACCGGCCAATGCCCCGGCAACAGCAAGTGCGCGTAGGAACTCGCGTCGAATCATGTCGTCGGTATCCCCCGAGCCGTGGTGGTCGACTGAAGACGACACTACGGGCTCCTGGAGCGTGGCTCGGGGTTTGGTAACCAAGGCGTCCAGTTCGGCAAGGCCGAGTTGCAGCGCCGCTGCGTACTGTGGGCGTAACTGGACCTGGATCTCCGTTTTCCCGCTCTCCCAACGGCTGATCGATGTGCGGTCGACACCGACGACGTGAGCAAGCCCCTCCTGGCTGTACCCCAGCGCTTTCCGCCGCTCAGCTAACCCCATGGGGCTCCCCTTCCCCGCTCTGCGGACCGCCACTCGACGTGTGCACATCCTGCACGCTTCTGCGTCACATCTGCCGCATGGATGCCGTGGAGCGCACCCGCTCGGAGCGGTTCCCTTGACGTTGTCAGCATCAAGAACCGGCGCGAGCCATCACAGGGTGCGGCCGTGATGGCGATTCGCCAGCTACCGGCCAGACGACAGAGCCGCCGGGCTGGCGGTCCACCGCCCCGGAAGAAAGACCCCGTCCATGACCATGACGAGACCCAACGCCCTCGGCGCCCCCGGCTACAGCGAAAGGATGCCGTGCGAGCCGGAGTCCGCGAGCCGCGCTCGCCGACTCGTCCGCGCAGCCCTGAACACCTGGGATCTCGGCCACCTGATCGGTGACGGGACGTTGATCATCTCCGAACTGGTCGGCAACGCCGTCCGCCACAGTGGGTCCCGCCGCCTACATGTCAGCGTCCGACTGTCCGGTCCGGATCGCGTACGCCTCGCAGTCACCGACAAAAGCCCGCATCCACCCATCTTTCAGAGCCCGGACGGCGACGACGAGTCCGGTCGTGGGCTGATGCTGGTCGATGCGAAGGCGGACCGTTGGGGCACTGAACACCACACCTCGGGAAAGATCGTCTGGGCCGAGCTCCACGCCAAGGGCAGCTCCTGATGCCCCCGCTCATCGCCCGGCCGACCGTCGTTCCGTTCGTCACCGCGTGGAGCGGCGAACACCTCGGCCCCGAATCCGACCTGACCGTCCTGCTCACGCCCGAGCCGAGGCTCGGCTACACGGCGCCCCGCGAGACGGATCGCGACACCGCAGGAGCCCTCTGGGCCCGGATGATCCACTCACCGGGTACAGGCAGGCCGATCTACGACAGCATGCACGTCGCTCGGCAGCGGATCTGCATGTACTCCATGAAGTGCCAGATCTGCGGCCAGCCAGCGAGCCGCGACAAGGACGGCTGGCTGTTCATCAACTGGCGCCGACCATGGGACCCGCCGACCTGGCCGGAGGGCTTTCTGACGGAGCAGCCGCCCTTGTGCGCGCCTCACGCCCGCATGTCCGTCGAGCAGTGCCCCCACCTCGCCAGAGGGGACTACGCGGTCCTCAGGGTCCGGACACCACGCCTGTGGGGCATCTCCGGGACCAACTACCAGCTCACGGTGGGTGGATGGCGTGCACGGGAATCGAACGTCATGGTCCCGTACGGCCACATCGGCCTCACCGCCGTCCTCGCTTCCCGGATGATCCGCGAGCTGCGCAACGTGACGGTCATCGACCTACCGAAATGAACCGCCTGAAGAGGAAGGACACGATTGTGACGACCATCGTTGCTGCCACCTCCGCCACGGACACCAAGTTCCTGTGGCTGGACCTGACCCGGAAGTGCCAGCTCTCCTGCACCCCGTGCTTCAACGCCTCAGGGCCGGACGGAACCCACGGCACGATGACGCGCGAGAATTGGTTACGTGTTCTCGCCCAGGCCGCCGCCTGCGGCGTGCGCCGCGTCCAGCTCATCGGCGGCGAGCCGACCCTGCACCCGGACAGCCTGGCCGTGGCCGAGCGCGCGCTGTCCCTGGGCCTGCGCGTCGAGGTCTACAGCAACCTGGTGCACGTAGCGGACGACTGGTGGGCACTCCTCCAGCGCGAGGGCGCTTCCCTGGCAACGTCGTACTACTCGGACCAGGCGGATGAACACAACGCGGTGACCGGCCACCCCAGCCACGCCCGCACCCTGGCGAACATCAAGAAGGCATTAGGACTCGGCGTTCCACTTCGTGTGGGGATCGTCACGACCACCGCGACACAGCGGGTCCCAGAGGCTCAGCGGGAGCTGGAAGTGCTCGGTGTGAAGCGCATCAGCATCGATCACGTGCGCCCCTTCGGGCGGGGAGCACACGGGCAGGCTCCGGACATCTCAGGGCTGTGCGGCCGGTGCGGCAGCGGCCGGGCTGCCGTCGGACCGGACGGGAGCGTGTCCCCTTGCGTATTCTCTGCCGGTTGGATGGGCGTCGGGAACGTCCGGAGCACGCCCCTGGCCACTATCCTCGGCAGCCCCGCCATGGCCGAAGTCCGCGCATCCATTCACAGCGCGGTCGCGAAGGGCGGGGACGAAGACGAGGATGGGTGCGACCCCGTGGGGGACGGAGAGTGCTCCCCCGGGTATCCGAGCAGTTCGTGCGGCCCGAGGAACTGATGGACAACGACTTGCCAGATACCGAAGCGCTGTGGGCGCTGGTACGCCCACACACCGGCGAACAGCACGGCGTGGAGCCCACTTCGCACGGGAACGGCTCTGACGTCACAGCCATGGTCACCTGCGAGAACGGGCCCGTCTTCGTCAAAGCTTGCCGCAACCGGCCGGGAGGCCGCCGCGCTTCCATCCTCCGCGAACGGCTCGTCAACCCAACCCTGCGCACCATCTCGCCGAGGCTCATGTGGCATGCCCAGGATGACGAATGGATCGCGCTCGGATTCGAGTCCGTCGAAGGGCGCTCGTCGGACTTCACACCGGGTTCTGCGGACCTTCCCCGGATCGTCGGCGCCCTGAACCGGATCAAGGATCTCCCCCTGCCCGCCGAGGCGTACGACTGGCGCGAGACCCGCTGGAACCGCTTCGCCAGCGAGAAGGACGCCGAACTCTTCGAAGGCGACGCGCTTCTCTTCACCGACGTCAACCCCCACAACTTCATGATCGGGGACGAACGGCTCTGGATCGTGGACTGGTCCTGGCCGACCCGGGGCGCCGGGTTCATCGACCCCGCATGCCTCGTCGTGCAACTCATCGCGGCCGGGCACACCGCCGAGTCCGCCGAGGAGTGGGCGGCCGGGTGCGAGGCATGGGCGAACGCGGACCCCTCCGCGATCGACGCCTTCGCCGCTGCCACCCTCCGCATGAACCGGTCGCGTGCCGACCGCTACCCAGAGGCGGCCTGGCTCGAAGCAATGGCCGCAGCCGCGCGGGCGTGGGCCGCCCATCGGGGTGGGGTGGCCGAGGTGCCGGGCCAGGTGATGGCATAAGCCTTGCCTGGACATCCAAGGCAAACCGGACGAGAGGGATGGGGTCTTGACCATCGAATCAGTGGTCGTACGGCAGCGCGTCGAGGATCTGGACGCGGCCGTGCCGTTCTACGAGAAGCTCACCGGAAGCAACGCGTCCCGTTTCTCCTTCGCCGGGGTGGCGGCCACGCTGGGGGTGGCGAACCTCGACGCTGTGGTGGAGGAAGCGGTGGCGGGAGATGCCGAGGTGGCGGCTCCGAGCGCACCGACCCCCAACGGTCACCGGGCTGTACTGCGGCACCCCCACGGCGGGGTGTACGAGTACGTCGGCCCCTGAGCTTTCAGGCGGCATCGGTAGGGTCGCGGGGTTCAGTCGGGGCTCCCGTCCTCGTCGGAGTCGGGAAGTCGTTCGCCTCTGCTCTCCGCCACCCGCAGCACGTCGCGCAGCGCCTCGCACAGCCGCTCCGAGAGGAAGCGGAGTTCTTGCGCATCCGCCTTGTGCTCGTCCAGTAGTGAGCGGGCATGGCCGAGGAGTTGCGTACCCATGGACAGTTGCAGGGCCTCGACCTGGTCAGCCCGCCGGTTGAGGGGACTGTGGTCGTTGTCCGACGACAGATAACAGGGCCTGCCCTCCGGGTCGGACCAGGGCAGCAGGCGTAGGCCGGTCAATGTCAGCTCCCATTGGCTGGGGTCTCGCGCGTACTCCACCAGTGCAGCGCTTCTTTGGGAGGCGAAGGTCGCTTACGGCCGGACGTTTGGGCGGACGTTTCGCTACGCTGAGTAGACAGTCATGTGCGTGGGGAGACGTTGATGGCGGACGGTGGCGGTGGCGTGCTCGCGGGGTTGCGCAGGGGCGCGGGATATACCCAGGTGACGTTCGTCGCAGAATTCGCCCGCGAGGCCGCCCGGTTGTGCATCGATGCCTCGGTGAGCGTCCGCCAGCTCCGGCGGTGGGAGAGCGAGTCGCCTCCGCCGTTACCGCACCCGGGTCAACAGGCCGTGCTTGAGGCGATGTTCGGCCTCCCGCTCGCCGATATGGGATTCGTTGTTCCCTCGCACCGGCGCACGTTCGCCGGAGGGATCGGCGACGATGAAGAGGTGAGACGTCGAGCATTCGTCACCGGGCCCGGGGCGATCGCCGCAGCGGCGATCCTCCCGAACCGGCATGGCCCCCGAATCGGTGCCAGTGATGTGGCGGCGTTCCGCGCGGGGCTGGTCGACCTCTACGCGGTCGATCACCGATCCGGCGGAATTCCCGCGAAGGCGCGGGCCCAGCAGCTTGAACAGCGCATTACGCGCGCCCTGAGCGGCAGCGTCTACACGAGCAGAGTCGGTCGTGACCTTCAAACGATGGTCTGCGAAATCGCCTGTCACCGGGCATGGTTCGGATACGACGGTGGACCGCCGGAAGAAGCCCGTGCTGCCTGCATGGAAGCTATGATGGCGGCGCAGCTCATCGACGATCCGCTGTTGCAGGTGCGGGCGCTCAACACGCTCTCCCTGCTCTCCGTCGACGCGGGCCGCATGTGGGAGGCGGCGTCGGCCATCGAGGGCGCTTACCGCCTCGCGCATCAGGCGGGCGCGGGGCCCACGGTGCACCTGGTGATCTCGCTCCGCGAGGCCAGCGCGGCGGGGCAGGCGGGCGATCTGCCCGGAGCACGTCGCGCGTTGAGCCGCGCCATGTCCTACCAGGGACGCACGGACACCGATCCGGACGTACCGAGGTGGGCGCGGTTCGCCGGTCCCGTTGAGGTGGACTATGCGACGGCGGCCTACCACGCCACGGAGGGTCAGCCCGCGCGAGCCGTGCCTTTCCTGCGCTCAGCGGTCGCCGGGCTCGGCGGTGGTTACACCCGTAACACCGCTTGGTACCGTGCCCGTCTCGCGCAGACACTGCTCCATGCCAGCGAGGTCGAGGAAGCGTGCCACGAGATGACGGGCGTACTCGATGCCTGCGGTGGTGTGTCTTCGGCAAGGCTGCGGAGCCGTCTACGGGACTTCGGACGTTCTGCCGTACGCGTCGACGCCCCTGCTGCGCGTGACGTGGTCGAGCGCATTCGTGAGGCGACGCGAGAGGGTGACCGCTGATGATCACTGTTGAGCGAATGGACGGCGCGGCGGCGGCGCGGGCCGAGGAGGCCTTCACCCTGGTCTACGCCGAAGCGTTCGCCGAGCCGCCGTACGACAAGACCTCAGGCTCGGTCGAGTCGAACTTCCGGCGGTTCCGTTCGCAGGTCCGTAAGGCCACCTTTCGGGGAGCCCTCGCCCGCACGGGCGACGGTGAGCCGGTCGGCATCGCGTACGGCTATCCGCTGAGCCCCCAGACCGGCTGGTGGGACCGGCTCATCGTGCCGGTGACCGACGAACTGCGCCGCGAGGACGGGCAGCGGACGTTCGGGCTGATGGAGCTGGCCGTACGCGCGCCCTGGCGCCGCATGGGCGTGGCGCGTCGACTGCACGAGGCGGTCCTTGCCGACGGCGCCGAGGAACGCGTGCTGCTCAACGCCCGGCCGGATGTCGAGGCCGCGCAGGCGGCCTACCGGTCGTGGGGCTACCGCAAGGTGGGCGAGGCGCACCCATGGGACGGCGCAGACCTGCACGACGTGATGGTCCTCGACCTGGGCTGACCCGGCGTCATCGAAGCCAGAATCCCGAGCACGTCAGCCACAGGTCGAGCAGTGCCGTGTCGCCCGTGACCTTCGCGGTGGGGGCAGGGCGGCGGTATACGAGCAGGAGCAGGTCCGTCAGGGTGGCGCGGATCTCGACGGTTGCCTTCTCGGGGGTGCCTCGGTGTACGACGGGGGCGGCGGCAGTGAGGTCGACCAGCCAGGCCGAGCCGGTGTCGGTGGCCTGCAGGCAGAGGGTGCCGAAGAGGGCCGGGGCGCCCTCGTAGGCCTCGGGGAGCGTGCTGTACGTCAGCCACTCGTCCAGGGCGTCGAGGGCGACGTCTTCGGGCACGCTGAATTCCGCGCCGACCGCCAGCGCGGCATCGGCCCGGTGGATCAGCGTCTCGTGGGTCATCCGGCGCGCCCAGAACATCGCGGTCCCGCCGGGGCCCGGGGTCCACACCGCCGTATCGGGCCCGGCGTCGCGCAGGGCGGCGGCCAGGCGTACGGCGCCCTCGCCGAGTTGGGCGCTCAGGGCGGCCGGGTCCTCGTCGGTGTGGCGGGGGACGTCGTTGACCGGGTCGTCCGGGACGGGGTCGGTCGCCCGGGTGCGTACGGCCGTCTCCGCCCACCCGTGGGCGCCGCCGAGGTGGCGCACGAGCTGGCCGAGGTTCCAGGCCGGGCAGGTCGGCACCGGGGTCGTCGGGTCGGCCCCCGTCAGATGGGCGCTCAACAGGTCGGTCTGCCGCACGATTTCGGCGTGGTAGCGGTCGAATCCCAGGAGCGTCATGGCGTCAGCGTAGGGGCCCGGCGGCTGCGGCCACCCGGGGGAGTCGTCGCCTGCCCGGTCGGGTTTCGTTGCCGGAAGCGGGCCGGTGGGTGGGTTGTGCCCACCCGCTCCTCCCCGCAGGACGATTGCCCACAACCGGGCGGGTGGCCGCTATTCGGCAGGAGGGGGCGGGGTCGCAGGGGTGGGGTCCTGGACGCTGACGTGTATTTGTGGCGCCAATCGCTAAAGGGTCACTACACGCTTCCGGGCCCGGCGCCGTAAATATACGGTCCAGGGCCCTGCCCCGGAGGCGCCGCACCCGGCACCCGCAGCAAACCCCAGGCGCACCCACCACGGGCCCGCACCCGCCCAACAGCCGGAGCGACCACGCAGGGTCCGGGGCGGAGCCCCGGCGGGGTGTGGGGGCAGAGCCCCCACCACCAACCTCAGGCCTCCGCGATCACCACCGCCGACGCCACCCCCGCGTCGTGGCTCAGCGACACGTGCCACGACCGGACGCCCAGCTCATCCGCCCGCGCCGCCACCGTGCCGCGCACCGCGAGGGACGGTCTGCCGCCCGGCTCCGTACGGACCTCCGCGTCCGTCCAGCGCAGGCCGCCCGGCGCGCCCAGGGCCTTGGCCAGGGCCTCCTTCGCGGCGAACCGGGCCGCGAGGGAGGCCGGGCCACGCCGTTCGCCGCTCGGCAGGAGCAGCTCGGCCGGGACGAACAGCCGCGACGCCATCCCGGGCGTACGCTCCAGGGCGGCCGCGAAGCGGTCGACGGCCGCCACGTCGATGCCTACCCCGACGATCACTCGACGGTGACCGACTTCGCCAGGTTGCGCGGCTGGTCGACCTCGTTGCCACGGGCCGTGGCCAGCTCGCACGCGAAGACCTGCAGCGGCACGGTGGCCACCAGCGGCTGGAGCAGCGTCGGGGTGACGGGGATCTCGATGAGGTGGTCGGCGTACGGGGCGACCGCCTCGTCGCCGCGCTCGGCGATCACGATGGTGCGGGCGCCACGGGCCCGGATCTCCTGGATGTTGGAGACGATCTTGCCGTGCAACACAGACCGCCCGCGCGGGGACGGCACGACCACGACGACTGGCACGTCCTGCTCGATCAGCGCGATCGGCCCGTGCTTCAGCTCGCCCGCCGCGAAGCCCTCGGCGTGCATGTACGCCAGTTCCTTGAGCTTGAGCGCGCCCTCCAGGGCGACCGGGAAGCCGACGTGGCGGCCGAGGAAGAGGACGGTGTTCTTCGAGGCCAGGCTGCGGGCCAGCTCCCGTACCGGCTCCATGGTCTCCAGGACCTCGTCCACCTGGGTGGCGATCTCGGACAGCTCGCGGATCACGGAGAGGATCTCGTCGCCCCACTTGGTGCCGCGCACCTGACCCAGATACAGCGCCACCAGATAGCAGGCCACGAGCTGGGTGAGGAACGCCTTGGTGGAGGCGACGGCGACCTCGGGCCCGGCGTGGGTGTAGAGGACGGCGTCGGACTCGCGCGGGATCGTGGAGCCGTTGGTGTTGCAGATGGCGAGCACCTTGGCGCCCTGCTCACGGGCGTGCCGCAGCGCCATCAGGGTGTCCATGGTCTCGCCGGACTGCGAGATGGCGATGACGAGCGTGCGCTGGTCGAGGATGGGGTCCCGATAGCGGAACTCGCTGGCCAGCTCGGTCTCGCAGGGGATGCGGGTCCAGTGCTCGATGGCGTACTTGGCGATCATCCCGGCGTGGTACGCCGTACCGCACGCCACGATGACGACCTTGCTCACCTCGCGCAGCACGGAGGCGGGGATGCGGACCTCGTCCAGGCAGAGGTTCCCGGCCAGGTCGATGCGGCCGAGGAGGGTGTCGGCGACCGCCTTCGGCTGCTCGGCGATCTCCTTGAGCATGAAGTAGTCGTAGCCGCCCTTCTCGGCGGCGGAGGCGTCCCAGTCGACGTGGTACGGGCGGACCTCGGCGGGCGCGCCGTCGAAGTCGGTGACGACGACGCCGTCCCGGCGGGCCTCGACGACCTGGTCCTGGCCCAGCTCGATGGCCTCGCGGGTGTGGGCGATGAACGCGGCCACGTCGGAGGCGAGGAACGACTCGTCCTCGCCGACGCCGACGACCAGCGGGGAGTTGCGGCGCGCGCCCACGACCACGTCGGGCGCGTCGGCGTGCACGGCGACGAGGGTGAAGGCGCCCTCCAGGCGGCGGCACACCTGGCGCATGGACTCGGCGAGGTCGCCGCAGGAGGAGAAGGACTCGGCGAGCAGGTGCGCGACGACCTCGGTGTCCGTCTCGGAGGCCAGCTCATGGCCCCGGTCGGCCAGCTCGGCGCGGAGGCCGGCGAAGTTCTCGATGATGCCGTTGTGGACGACGGACACCCGGCCCGCGTTGTCCAGGTGCGGATGGGCGTTGGCGTCGGTCGGGCCGCCGTGGGTGGCCCACCGGGTGTGGCCGATGCCGGTGCTGCCGCTGGGCAGCGGCCGGTCGGACAGCTCCTTCTCCAGGTTGGCGAGCTTGCCCGCCTTCTTGGCGGCGGCGAGCCCGCCGTCGGCCAGAACGGCGACCCCGGCCGAGTCATAGCCGCGGTACTCCAGCCGCTTGAGCCCGGCGAGGACGACATCGAGGGCGGACTGCCCTCCCACGTAACCAACGATTCCGCACATGCAGTGCAGCGTACGACCCACCGGTGCGGGGCCGGACCACCGCCCGCGCGTCGGCCCTCCCATTTACGGATATAAGGAGCGCGGCGCCGCGCGGAAGCGCACGGCCAGGGTGACCGACCCCACGCCCTGGGCCCATCCCTCCGGCGGGCCGGGGCACGACAATGAAGGGATGATCACGTCTACGGCGCGCGAGGCGCGCACCGGGCCCGTGCGCGCACCGCAGCGGCGGGGCGGCGAGGCGACCCCGTATGTGGACCTGTCCCGCGCCGAGTGGAGCGCGCTGCGGGACAAGACCCCGCTGCCGCTGAGCGCCGACGAGGTCGAGCGGCTGCGCGGCCTCGGCGACGTCATCGACCTGGACGAGGTACGGGACGTCTATCTTCCGCTGTCCCGGCTGCTCAACCTGTACGTGGCCGCCACCGGCAGCCTGCGCGGCGCGCTGAACACCTTCCTCGGCGACGCCAAGAACGGCCAGGGCCCGCAGACCGGCACCCCGTTCGTCATCGGCGTGGCGGGCAGCGTCGCGGTCGGCAAGTCGACCACGGCCCGGCTGCTGCAGGCGCTGCTGGCCCGCTGGCCGGAGCATCCACGGGTGGAGCTGGTCACCACCGACGGCTTCCTCTACCCCAACGCCGAGCTGCAGCGGCGCGGGCTGATGTCCCGTAAAGGGTTCCCCGAGTCGTACGACCGCCGCGCGCTGACCCGGTTCGTCGCCGATGTGAAGGCGGGCAAGGCGGAGGTCTCGGCTCCGGTCTACTCGCACCTGATCTACGACATCGTGCCGGGCGAACGGCTCACCGTGCACCGGCCCGACATCCTCATCGTCGAGGGGCTGAACGTGCTCCAGCCCGCGCTGCCCGGCAAGGACGGGCTGACCCGGGTCGGGCTCGCGGACTTCTTCGACTTCAGCGTGTACGTGGACGCCCGTACGGCGGACATCGAGCGCTGGTACCTCGACCGCTTCCGGAAGCTGCGCCAGACGGCGTTCCAGGACCCGTCCTCGTACTTCCGCAAGTACACCCAGGTCTCCGAGGACGAGGCGCTGGACTACGGCCGGATGATCTGGCGGACCATCAACAAGCCGAACCTCCAGCAGAATGTGCAGCCCACGCGGGGGCGCGCGACACTCGTGCTCCGCAAGGGCCCGGACCACAAGGTGCAGCGGCTCTCCCTGCGCAAGCTGTAGCGAGCTGTAAGGAGCTTCGTCGTGCTGCATCTGCGGCTGATCGTCCCGGACGACCGTACGGACGCGGTGGTGCGCCTCCTGGAGGGCACCGTGGGCACCGCCCACCTGATCGTCCTGCCCGGCGCGGCGCGCGATCCGGCCGGAGACGTGGTGCTGTGCGACGTGGCGCGCGAAGCGGGCGACGGTCTGCTGGGCGAGCTGCGGGCGCTCGGTCTCGACGAGGCCGGTTCGATCGCCGTCGACGACATCGGCCTGTCGCTGTCGACGCGGGCCGACCGGGCTGAGAAGGACGCTCCGGGGGAGGGCGCGGACGCGGTGCTGTGGGAGCACCTGGCCGACGCCACCCATGAGGAGTCCACCCTGTCGGTGACCTACCTCGCCTTTCTCGCCCTCGCGACGATGATCGCGGCGTGTGGTGTGGTGCTGGACAACGCGGTCCTGATCGTCGGCGCGATGGCCGTCGGGCCGGAGTTCGGCCCGCTGGCCGGGCTGTGCACCGCCCTGGTCCGGCGCGCCCCGCGACTGGCCATCCGCTCGGCGCTCGCGCTGATCGTCGGGTTCCTGGTGGCGATGGTGCTGACGACGGGCTTCAGCGTGCTGATGGACGCCTTCGGGCTGTTCAGCCGGGATCTGCTCGACGCGGACCGGCCGAACACGGACTTCATCTGGCAGCCGGACATGTTCTCGTTCGTGGTCGCCGTGCTGGCGGGCATCGCGGGGACGCTGTCGCTGACGTCGGCGAAGTCGGGTGCGCTGGTGGGCGTGGCGATCTCGGTGACGACGGTGCCCGCGGCGGCCAATGCGGCGGTGGCGCTGGGGTACGGGGATGTCGACCAGATGGTGGGGTCGAGCGAGCAGCTGCTGCTGAATCTGGCGGGGATCGTGCTGGCGGGGACGCTGACGCTGCTGGTGCAGCGGTGGCTGTGGGCGCGCCGGGCCTGATTCCCCACCCCGCCCCTTCCCGAAACCGGGGCTGCGCCCCGGCCCCCGCCACGGGGGCTCCGCCCCCGGACCCCCGCCGGGGCTCCGCCCCCGGACCCCGCTCCTCAAGCGCCGGAGAGGCTGGGGATGGGGGCATCTCCGCCCCGGACCCCGCTGCTCAAAGGCCGGAGGGGCTGAGGACAGGGCATCTCCACCCCAGGCCCCGCTGCTCAAAGGCCGGAGAGGCTGAGGACAGGGCATCTCCGCCCCGGACCCCGCTCCGCAAGGGGCTGGGGCGGGGGCTCGCTGCTCACGCTCCGGAGGGGCTGGGCAGGCCTCCGGCTCAGAGGCCCATTGGCCCAGAACCGACGCGGCGGCGGCCGGGGCTCTGCGACCGGCCCCGGCCGCTGGCCCACGACCGGCTCGGCGACGGGTGACAGCCGCGCACGGGCGGGGAGCCGGGGCCGTGGGGGTGTGGGGCGGGTGTCAGCCCAGGGCCGACTTCACGGCGTCGGCCAGGCGACCCGCCACCGAGCGGGCCTGGTCGATGTCGGCGGCTTCCACCATCACGCGGACCAGGGGCTCGGTGCCCGAGGAGCGGAGGAGGACGCGGCCGGTCTCGCCCAGCTCGCGTTCGGCCTCGGCCACGGCCGCGGCCAGGTCGGCGCTGCTGGTGACGCGGGACTTGTCGACGTCCGGGACGTTGATCAGCACCTGCGGCAGGCGCTCCATCACCCCGGCGAGGTCGGCCAGGGTGCGGCCGGTCGCGGCGAGGCGGGCGGCCAGCATCAGGCCGGTGAGGGTGCCGTCGCCGGTGGTGGCGTGGTCGAGGGCGATGACGTGGCCGGACTGCTCGCCGCCGAGGGCGTAGCCGTGCTCCTTCATCTCCTCCAGGACGTAGCGGTCGCCGACCGCCGTCTGGACCAGCTCGACGCCCTCGCGCCGCATGGCGAGCTTGAAGCCGAGGTTCGACATGACGGTGCCGACGACGGTGTTCCCGCGCAGCGTGCCCGCCTCGCGCATCGCGAGGGCGAGGACGGCGAGGATCTGGTCGCCGTCGACCTCGCGGCCGACCGAGTCGACGGCCAGGCAGCGGTCGGCGTCGCCGTCGTGGGCGATGCCGAGGTCGGCGCCGTGCTCGACGACAGCGGCCTGGAGCGGAGCCAGGTGGGTGGAGCCGCAGCCCGCGTTGATGTTGAGGCCGTCCGGCTCGGCGCCGATGGTCACGACCTGGGCCCCGGCGCGGGCGAAGGCCTCCGGGGAGACCCGGGAGGCGGCGCCGTGCGCGCCGTCGATGACGACCTTGAGGCCTTCGAGGCGGTTGGGGAGGACGCCGACGAGGTGGGCGACGTAGTTGTCGAAGCCCTCCGCGTAGTCGCGCACCCGGCCCACCCCGGCGCCGGTGGGCCGGTCCCACGGCTCACCGGAGGTGTGGGACCGGTAGGTGGTCTCGATACGGTCCTCCAGCTCGTCGGCGAGCTTGTGGCCGCCGCGGGCGAAGAACTTGATGCCGTTGTCGGGCATCGGGTTGTGGCTGGCGGAGAGCATCACGCCGAGGTCCGCGCCCAGCGAGCCGGTCAGATGGGCCACCGCGGGGGTGGGGAGTACGCCCACCCGCAGCACGTCCACGCCCGCGCTGGCGAGGCCCGCCACCACGGCGGCCTCCAGGAACTCCCCGGACGCGCGCGGATCCCGCCCGACCACCGCCACCGGCCGATGCCCCTCGAAGGTCCCCACCTCGGCGAGCACGTGCGCCGCCGCGACCGACAGGCCGAGCGCCATCTCAGCCGTCAGGTCGGCGTTCGCGACGCCGCGCACACCATCCGTACCGAAGAGTCGTCCCACTGGTGTCCTCCGAGATTACGAGCTGAGGGGGCAGAAGCTTGCGTGGAGATTGATAGACGCTTGCCTGTAGGTATACGCCCCCTGGTGGCGATAGCCGAACGCCCCGGAGGCACGGGTGGTGCCGCCGGGGCGTGTCGACGAGCGGCGGAAGCCGCCGAACCGCGTGGTGAAGCGGATTAACGCTTGCTGTACTGCGGCGCCTTACGGGCCTTCTTCAGACCGGCCTTCTTGCGCTCGGTGGCGCGGTCGTCACGGGTCAGGAATCCGGCCTTCTTGAGCGGGGCGCGGTTGTTGTCCACGTCCGCCTCGTTCAGCGCGCGGGCGACGCCCAGGCGCAGCGCACCGGCCTGACCGGAGACGCCGCCGCCCGAGATGCGGGCGATAACGTCGTAGCGGTCGTCCAGCTCGAGCACCTTGAAGGGCTCGTTGACTTCCTGCTGGTGCACCTTGTTGGGGAAGTACCCCTCAAGGGTGCGACCGTTGATCTTCCACTGGCCGCTGCCCGGCACGATGCGGACGCGGGCGATCGCGTTCTTGCGGCGCCCGGTGCCGGCGGCCGGCTGCGGGTCACCGAAACGGGAGGCGAGCGACTCGGAGGTGTACTCCGACTCGACCGTCTCGACGCTCTCGGTGGTGTACTCCTCGACCTCGATGGGGGTCTCGGCGGTGGTCTCGGCCACGATGCTCCTCAGCTTCTCTTCGTCTTAGGGGGTGGCCGGACTTACTGCGCGACCTGGGTGATCTCGAACGGGACCGGCTGCTGAGCACCGTGGGGGTGCTGGTCGCCCGAGTACACCTTCAGCTTGGAGAGCATCTGACGGCCCAGGGTGTTCTTGGGGATCATGCCCTTGATGGCCTTCTCGACGGCCTTCTCGGGGTTCTTGGCCAGCAGCTCGTCGTAACGGACGGAGCGCAGACCACCCGGGTAGCCCGAGTGGCGGTACGCCATCTTCTGGGTCCGCTTGTTGCCGGAGAGGTGCACCTTGTCGGCGTTGATGATGATGACGAAGTCACCCGCGTCGACATGCGGCGCGTACACCGGCTTGTGCTTCCCCCGCAGAAGGGTGGCGGCCTGGGTAGCCAGACGGCCGAGGACAACGTCGGTGGCGTCGATGACGTGCCACTGACGCTGCACGTCGCCGGGCTTGGGGCTGTACGTACGCACGGTCGTAGCCTTCGCTTCTTCAGTGAGTGTGGTCCTGACAAGGCCACCCGGACGATCACGACAGCCCTGGCCGCACATCGGTGACGCATCCGAGTGCCTGCCGCTGGTCATCGGCCCGGTGAACCGGCGTAACGGCCACTCACGTGAGAACGAGCAAGCCAATACGCATAACGAACTGGCAGAATACCGGCCCGCACCCACGGGGGTCAAAACGCCTCCCTCAGCCGTCACCCTCTCCCCGGCGGGTCCCCGGTGTCACCTGCCGGGATTAGGATGCGCGCCATGAGCTTTGGGCAAGGGGGGCCGTACGGGCCCGGGGGATCTCAGCAGCCTCAGTCGCGTCAGTCGTCGCAGACGCCGGACTGGGCCGCGATGGCAGATCACACCGCCACGCGCAGCCGTCGCCGACGATGGCTCTTCATCGGGGGCGCGGTGCTGGCGACGGCGGCGGTCGGGGCGATGGTCGCCACCGCCGTGATCAGCAGCAACGACAAGGACGGCTCCTCGGACGACTCGGCGAACCATCTGCCCTCGCAGCCCACGCTGCCGCGCGAGGCGGAGTCACCCGAGCCGTCGTTCTCCAATGTCGCGCCGCCCGCGCCGCCCAAACCGCTGGACATCATCTCCGACGCCAAGCGGGACAAGGCGCCGCTGAGCCCCAAGACGCTCTTCCCCGACGAGGAGGCCGCCAAGGAGGGCCGCTCGTACGCGAGGGGCGCGACCGCCTCCACGAAGAGCTGCGCGGCGGGCACCCAGGGCTCCCTGGGGTCGGTCCTCAGCGGCAACGGGTGCCGTGAGCTGCTGCGCGCCACCTTCTCCAGGGACGGCGTGGCGACCACCGTCGGCGTCGCTGTCTTCGACGGCCGCGCGGGCGCGGAGAAGGCGAAGAACGGGTACAAGCCGAACGTGGCGTCGCTGCCGGGCAGCGGGGTTCCGTCGTTCTGCCGCCGGACCGCGTGCCGCACCTCGGCGAACGCGATCGGGCGGTACGCGTACTTCACGATCTCCGGGTACACCTCGGGGAAGGCCGTGACGACGTCGGACACCGAGGCGCTGCAGGCCGGGCGCGATATGGCCGACTACACCTTCAGCCGCATCCTGGCCCGGGGCAACGCGCAGGCCTCGGCGGCAGCGGGCTCCGGCGGCTGACGGCGCCATGGGGGAACTGGTGGGTTTCCGGCTCGGCGACGGCACCGCGAGCGTGATCGTCGAGGTGGACGACGACGAGCCGGGGGTGCGGCTGGCCGCCGGGGGCCGGAACGGGATCCCGGACGCGAGCGCGACGTTCGACGCCGGGTTCGTCCGGGTCCGGGAGGCGGCCGCGCGGGCGCTGGCCCAGCTCAGCACGTTGCCCCAGCCGCCGTCGACGGTGGAGCTGGAGTTCGGCGTGAAGCTGAGCGCCCAGGCCGGGGCGGTGATCGCCAAGACCGGGGTGGACGGCCACCTCAAGATCAAAATGGTGTGGGAGCGCGACCCCGCCCGGCCCGCCCCGGAGGACGAGGACGAAGGCGCCTGACAGCCCTCGCCTTATGACCGGTTCGCGGCCTCCACCTTCCGGACCTGACGGTCCACGACCGCGCCGGGCACCGAGGACCGCGTGGGGTCGGTGAGGTTCACGCCGAAGACCACCGTGAGCTGGGGCCCGGAGCGCACCACCGTGAAGGCGATGACGGCCTTCTCCTTGCCGCCGTCGACCAGGCGGTACGACAGCGCCTCGTCCCCCGCGTCGGGCGCGTCGGCCACGGTCACACTGGCGACATCGGCCCGCTTCCCCGAGCCGTCGGTGGCCGCGAACCCGCCCCCGCAGGCGGACACGGCCGCCTTGAGGTCCTTCACCGTCTTCTCGGCGTCGCCGGGCCCGTACGAGGAGATCCGGACGATGCCGGAGACACCCGCGGCCCGGCCCGAGGCGGCGGCGTAGCTGCGGTAGACGGAGCCCCGGGGCGCCGGGTCGAAGCCGGTGCCCATCAGCGCGGCCAGCGGCTCGCAGCCGGGCTTCAGGGCCTTGGCCTCCTTGCCGCCGCTGAAGTCCCGCTCCGTCATGTCGCCGATCCCGTAGCCCTTGAGGTCGGCCTTGGTCAGCGCGGCACGCTCCAGGGCGGACGCGGACAGCGGCTCCGCCGCCCCGCTCTCCTCCTGGGCCACCTTCTGGTCCCCGCCGCCGTCCCCCTCACTATCGGAGCCTGAGCCGCCGCACGCGGTCAGCAGTCCCAGCGCCGTCACGGCCGCCGCCGCACTGAGCACACTCCGCGCTCCGGTTCTCATCACGCCTTCGCCCGCCCTCGGTTGACGCCCCCGCGTTCCTTCCGGCCATCCAACAACGGGGGCCGCCGCGAACCAAGGGGCCGGGAACAACCTCTGCGGGCGCGGACTCGCCATGCGGCGAGAAGTTGTGCGGCTCACACTGGATGTGGTGCATCCCATATCACCACATGCATAAGCAACTTTTCCGCCTCCAGGCTGTCTTACCGACCGATCGTTCCTCAGTTCACTCCATAACGGCATCACACCGGCGCACCACAGCACCACACACCGGAGGGGAGGGCACGTCGCGGCAGTTCGAGGGCGCCGCGCGTACATCACCATGAAGATCGCTTTTCTGCTGCACAACGCCTATGGGATCGGCGGCACCATCCGGTCGACCTTCAACCTGGCCGGGGCGCTGGCCGCCCGTCACCGCGTGGAGATCGTCTCCCTGATACGCACCATCGACACCCCGGGCCTGCCCCTCCCCAGAGCCGTCCGGGTCAGACCCCTGATCGACCAGCGCCCGGGCACCCCGCGCGAGTCGAGCGACCTGGGCAACCCGCTGCTGAAGCAGGTCAGCGCCCACGTCCCGGACGCGGAGTCCAAAGGCACCGTCAACTTCAACGCGCTCACCGACCAGCGCCTCGCCGCCTATCTGGCCGACACCGACGCCGACGTCGTCATCGCCACCCGCCCAGGCCTCGTCATCTGCCTGGCCGCCCTCGGGCAGGAGGGCCGCTATCTGCGGATCGGCCAGGAGCACCGGCTGTACGGGACCCACCGCGCCGAGATCCGCACCGCCTGCGACGCCGCCCTCGCCCGGCTCGACGCCAACACCTCCGTCTCCGAGGCCGACGCGCGGACCCACCGCGACCGGCTGCCCGGCATCCCCACCCTGCTGACCGGGCTGCCCAACTGCGTGCCCGCCACCGGCATCGAGCCCTCCGACGGCAACGCCAAGCTGGTCGTGGCCGCCGGCCGGCTCATCCCGGTCAAGCGCTACGACCTGCTGGTCCGCGCCTGGGCCACGGTCGCCACCAAGCACCCCGACTGGCGCTTGCGGATCTACGGCCGAGGCCCCCAGGCGCCCGCCCTCCGCCGCCAGATCGACGAACTCGGGCTCGCCGGACACATCACGATGATGGGCGCCCACTCCCCCATCGAGACCGAATGGGCCAAGGGCGCGATCGCCGCCGTCACCTCCCGCGAGGAGTCGTTCGGCATGACGATCGTCGAGGCGATGCACTGCGGCGTGCCCGTCGTCGCCACCGACTGCCCGCACGGGCCCGGCGAGATCATCACCAGCGGCCGGGACGGGCTGCTGGTCCCCCTCGGCGACGCCGACGGCATCGCCAAGGGCCTGCTCACCCTGATCGAGGACGAGCCGCTGCGCCGCTCCATGGGCCGGGCGGCGCGGGTCGCGGCGCAGCGGTACGCACCGGAGCGGATGGCCACCGCGTACGAGGAGCTGTTCGCCGAACTCCTCGCCCGGCGCGGCCAGTCGGCCGCCCCCGGAACCCGGCCCGCCGCCGGGGCGCCCCCGGTGTCGACGGTCAGCCGGGCCCGGTCGCTCGTACCCCGCTCCCTGCGCGCACGCTCCCTCGCGGCACCGGCGCGCACCCCGCGCCCGCTCGCCCGCGGAAACGACGGAAACGACGGAACCGGTCACGTCCACGGAGCACACCGCAAGGCCTTCAAGAGCACCGTCAAGCAGCTGATCCGCAAGCCGCTGCACCCGGTCGCCTCCTGCCGCGTCGGCGCCGACGGCACCATGACCGTGCTGGTCGAGCCCGCGGACGTGCAGGGCGCCAGCCTCACCCTGACGCTCACCCACCGCCGAGGCGGGGGCGCCCCGGTGCGGGTGCCGCTGCGACCGCCGGTCGCGCCGGGCGCGCCCTGGACCGCGACGCTGGACCGCGGCGCGATCGACCTCGCCGAGGGCCGCTGGGACCTGCATGTGGTGCGCCCCTCGGACGGGGTGCGCCGCCGGGTGATCAGCCGGTTCGCCGAGGGGCGCGGGCTGGTCGGACTTGAGCCGCTGCCCGGCTCCCCGTTCTCCTGGTGGATCCCGTACCCCACCGTCGACGGCTATCTCGCGCTGCGCGCCTGGCGCCGCCCGGCCCACGCCGAGGCCCGGGTGCTCCGCGCCGAGGCCGACGGGCTCACCGTCGAGGGCACCCTGCACGGCGCCCGCTTCGCCCCGGACGCCGCCCCGAGCGCGGTCGCCACCCCGCGCGGCGCGGCCCTCCCGTTCACCACGGGCGTCACGGCGGTGGACGCGACCCGGTTCCGCTTCACCATCCCGTACGAGCGGGTGCACGCCGCGCGCGACGGCCAGGAGGGCACGGTCCGCTGGGACCTGACCCTCCGTAAGACGTCCGACTCCACCACCGCCATCCGCATCGGCCGGGTCATCGGGGACATCCTCGACCGCCATCTGACCGACCTCCATCCGGTCACCCACGGTGTCCGCCCCGAGCTCGGCAAGTCCGGGGACCTGGCCATTACCTGTGCACCACATGTAAATTGAGTGTGCGGGCCAGCGGATTCATCGCGTTTGGCCCTGGCCACGGCGGTAACACTGAGTGATGTCAAGCCTCGAGCGAGGAAAACTCTCTGCGGAAGGCAATCCGATGTCAGTCACGCTCATCATCCTGGTGGCGGCGCTGGTGGCCATGGTGGCTCTGGTGTTCGCGCGGCCCGTGCGGCAGAGCAGCCGCGACGGCCTCCTGAGCCGGTTCGGCCCCGAGTACGACCGGACTGTCGTACGGCACGGCGGCGATGCCAAGGCGGCGCAGTGGGAGCTAAGCGAGCGGCTGCGGCGCTACGGCGACCTGTCGATACGGGCGTTGACGCCGGAGTCCCGGGAGCGGTACGCGGCCCGCTGGTCCGGCCTGCGGGAGCGGTTCGTCGAATCGCCCGCGCCCTCGGTGCGGGAGGCCGACCGGCTGCTCGGCGCGCTGGCGGCCGAGCGCGGCTATCCGGCCGAGTCCCCGGAGCAGCTGATGGAGGCGCTGTCCGTCCGGCACGCCCGGGCGGTCGACGGCTACCGGAAGCTGCACACGGAGGCGGAGCGGGCCCGCGCGGGCCATGTCCACACGGACCGGCTGCGGGAGGCGCTGCACGGCGCCCACCCCCTCTTCGAGGAGCTGGTCCGGGCGCAGCCGCACGACCGGGCGCTGCGGCGACGGCGGCAGCGCCAGCGGCACCACCGGCCCGCGGTCCTGCACTCCTCCTAGGAGCTGTCAGGACCGGATCCGGACGGCCAGCGCGAGGGTGTCGTCCGGGTGCAGGATCACGGTGTGCATATCGTCCGCGATGGCGCCGGGGATCTCCTCGATCGGGGCGTGCAGATGCTCGTACGCGGCCTCGATCAACCTCTTCTCGCCCTCCACGGGGTTCCGTCGGCTCTCGGTGAGCCCGTCGGTGTAGAGGAGCAGGAGATCGCCCGGCGCCATCTTCTCGGTCAGCAGCCGGTCGCTGCCCGGCATCGGGAAGCCGATCCCGCGCCCCCGCGCCTCCAGATAGCGCGCGCCGCCGTCGCCACGCGTCAGCAGCGCGGGCGGATGGCTGCCATTGGCCACCGTCAGCTCACCGGTGGCCGGATCGATCCGGGCCAGCAGGACGGTGGCCATCACACTGCGGTCGAACGGCAGCAGGATCTCGTCCGTGCGGGCCACGATCGACTGGAGATGGTGGCCCTCCAGCGCCAGGGTGCGCACCGCGTGGGTGACGTTGAGCGCGCCGCGCGTACTGGTCACCCCGTGCCCGAGCGCGTCCACGACGGTGATGTGGACGGTGCCGTCGGGCAGCACGAACCAGTCGTACAGGTCGCCGCCGGTGGGCGCGTCGGTGCCCGCGGGCGCGTAGTGGACGGCGAGTTCGAGGCCGTCCACCTCCAGCGGGGCCGGACGCAGCGCGTCCTCCAGCTCGCGCAGGGTCTGGCCGTGCGCCTTGCGCAACTGCGCGTCGCGCTCGTCGAGCTGGACGTAGAGGGCGAGCACCCCGCTGTTGGTCTCGGCGAGTTCGTCCTTGAGGCGGCGGTGTTCGGCGGTGAGCGCGTCCGTACGGGCCACCACGGCGCGCAGCTCCTCCTCCACCAGCGCCGCGTCGTCGGCCGGGGACCCCGCCGCCTCCACACCCGCCGCGTCCGGCGGCGCCGGGGTGGCCGGGAGCCGCCACACCACCTCCCGGCCGGTCACCGCGTCGGCGGGCAGCGGAAGCGCGGCCGCGGCCTCGGCGGACGGCAGGGCGGCGGAATCGTCTAAACCGACCGCCAGGGTCAGCAGCCCGGCCCTGTCGTCGTCATCGCACTGGAACGTCCAGCTCAGCGAGGTGTGCCCGGCCGGTTGCGCGACGGCCGGTTCCGCCACAGCCGGTTGCGCGATGGCCGGTTCCGCGACGGCCGCGACGGACAGCACCAGCCGTCCGCGCACGCTGGGCTCCAGGCCGTGGTCGCGGGCGATGCGGCGCACGGCCCGGCTGAGCCCGTCCGCCGTGTCGCAGCCGATGGTCCGGGTGGTCATGGGCGCCTCTGTGGGGGCCGGGCCGTGAGAACCGTGGCGTCGTCGCGGTTGCGGCGATGGCCATGGGCGAGTGCGGCGGACAGCAGGGGTGGCGGGAGTCGGAGCAGAAAAGGGGACGGATCGCGCGCCCATCCGGCGTCGATGCCGTCGCTGTGGAGCACCGCGGTCGCGCCCGGCGGCAGCGGGAAGCGGTGCACGTGCGGGACGGGCATCGACCAGCCGACCACACCGGGCTGGCCGGTCAGCCGCGACTGGACGCCCTGGTGGGTCAGGGCCAGCACACGGACGTTGCCGATCCCGCAGTACTCGGCGTGGTCCGCGTGGAGCCGCACCAGCCCGGCCGCGGCCCCCCGCGTGTGCCGCAGGGCGCGGTGCATACCGGTCAGCAGCTCGCCCAGCGGCCGCCCGGGGTCGGCGTGGAAGATCCGCAGCGCGAGACCGGCCGCCTCCGCGGCCTGCGTCCCGTGGCCCAGCCCGTCGAGGACGGCGGCGGTACGGGTCTCGCCCGTGTCGGCGACGGCGCACGCGTCGCCGCAGTCCTCCTCCCCCTCGATGGCCAGGCACACCGAACCCACGCCCTGGAGTCCGGCGCCCCGGTCGCCGGGCGGGGTGAGCCGGGCGCAGGCCCAGGTCCCGACCTCGGCACCGGCCCGCGTATCGCTGCGGATGAGGAAGTGGCTGGCCAGACGGCTCACCGCGCCGAGCCCCACCCCGAGGGTCCCGGAGGTGGTGTACCCGTCCGCGAGGCAGCGCTCCAGTTCGACCATGCCGGGGCCCCGGTCGGCGGCCAGGATCTCCACGCCCGCGCCGAGCGGCACGGGCTGGATGTAGAGGATGCCGTCGCTGGCGTGCTTGTCGAGGTTGGTGGCCAGCTCCGAGGCGACCACGGCCGCCTGGTCGGGCAGCGCGCCGGGCAGCCCGCAGGCCCGCGCCGTGCGCCGGGCCGTCTCGGCCGCCAGGTGGACCGCGCTGTGATGGTCGATCCGTACCTGGGCGGTGGGGGTCACCGTCGTACGGATCACCGGACCGTCCACCGGGTGGCGACCACCACCGTGCCCTGCCCGGCGCCGGTGTGCACCGTGAACTCGTCCATCAGCCGGCGGGCGCCGCCCAGCCCGTGGCCGAGCCCCGCGCCGGTCGTGAAGCCGTCGGTGAGCGCCGTCTCCAGGTCCGCGATGCCCGGCCCGTCGTCCTTGACGGTCAGCCGCAGCCCCCGCCCGGCGGGTCCGCGCACCTGCTCGATCGTCAGGGTGCCGCCTCCGCCGTGGACATAGGCGTTACGGGCCAGCTCGCTCGCCGCCGTGACCACCCGGGTCTGGTCGACGATCCCGAACCCGACCTCGACGGTGGCCGCGCGCACCGCGTGCCGCACCGCGAGCAGGTCCTCCTCGGTACGGACCTGATGGGTCACGGGCGCGCCCGTCCCGCCGTCGCCCGCGCGGTGCGCCGGGCCCGGCCGGGAAGCGACGGTGGACTCACCCTGCGGCGCCACGTCGGGACCCTCCCAGGGAATCCTGGGCCTGACGCCACCCCAGTGCGGCCAGGCCCTGTTCCGGGTTGAGCGCGGTCTCCACACCGACCAGTTCGATCCCCAGCTCGACCAGGGTGATCGCCACCGGCGGCCGCATGCCCGCCACGATCACCCGGGCCCCCAGCAGCCGGGACACCGTGGTCAGCTCCATCAGGGTGCGCGCCACGAAGGAATCGATGATCTCCAGCCGGGAGATGTCGATGAGCACGCCCCGCGCGCCCTCGGCGGAGATGCGGGCCGTCAGCTCCTCGGTGAAGGCGATGGCCGCGCGGTCGTCCAGCTCGTTGAGCAGTCCGGTGACCAGGACGTCGCCCAGCCGAAGAATCGGAACGCCCATCGGGCGGTGTTCGGTCACCGGCTCTCCCCCGCGTCCCCCGGGCCGGGGCCGTCGATCAGCTTGATCGCGGCGGCCAGCGCATCGGCCAGCGTCGCCCGCGTGAGGATGGTGGACAGATCGATGCCGAGCTGGGCGATGGTCTGCGCGATGGACGGCCGGATGCCGCTGATCACACAGTCCGCGCCCATCAGCCGCACCGCGTTGACGGTCTGCATCAGGTGCTGGGCGACGGCGGTGTCCACCGTCGAGACACCCGTGATGTCGATGATCGCGACCAGGGCCTCATGGTCCTGTATCGCCTGGAGCAGGTTCTCCATCACGATCTGGGTGCGCGCGGTGTCCAGCGTGCCGATCAGCGGCACCGCCAGCACCTGCTTCCACAGCCGCACCACCGGTGTGGACAGCTCCATCAGCTGCTGGCTCTGCCGCCGGATGATCTCCTCGCGGCCCTCCACATACGTCTCGAAGGACAGCGCCCCGGCCACGTCGAGCAGCCGGTTGATGAAGACCGCCGTGGCGAACAGCTCCTCGGCGTCCCGGGTCTCCCGCTGGACGGCCTTCAGCAGCGCCTCCTTGAGCGCCAGCACGGCGAGCGAGGTGGCGGTCGGGGTCGCCCCGGACCTGGCCCGGCGCAGCGACAGCCCGACGACCGCCTGGTGCAGCCCCGGGTGGGAGGTGACGACCCGGTCCACCGGGGCGTCGCTCTCCAGCCCCGGGACCAGCGCGTCGATCAACGAGTCGGCCTCCTCGCGGAGTTCGGCCTCGCTGATGTCGGTGCCGAGCAGTGCCTGCTCCAGCTGGAGCGTGACCCAGCGGTCGGCGATCTCCTCGTCACGCTCCTGCAGAGCCCTCGTCAGCCGTTCACGTACGGCGGCCTCACTGGTACTCACGCGGCTTACGTCCCTTCCCGGTCGGCCACCCGGACTCTGCGGCAAATGTTATCGATCTCCTGTGCTCCGGCTCCAGACACAGATGCGTGCAATCGCCTACCCGTCGTCCGCGATCACATACCCACCGCCGGGGTCAGCAGCACCCCGCGGCCGGCAGCGACCGCTTGTTGCGGGCCTCCTTGTTCCGGGCCGCGAGCAGTTCGTCGGCCGGATAGCCGACCTCTTCGAGGGTCAGGCCGTGGGGGCGTACGACGTGCACCGCCGAATCCCGCACCCCCGCCGCCAGCACCTTCCCGGGCCAGTCCACCGGGCGGTGGCCGTCGCCGGTGAACAGCAGCGCGCCGACCAGGGAGCGGACCATGTTGTGGCAGAAGGCGTCGGCCCGCACCGTCGCCGTGATCACACCGTCCGCACCGCGCTCCCAGCTCAGCTTCTGCAGGGTGCGGATGGTGGTGGCGCCGTCCCGCCGCTTGCAGTACGCGGCGAAGTCGTGCTCGCCGAGCAGCGGCGCCGAGGCCTCGTTCATGGCGTCCACGTCGAGCGGCCAGTCGTGCCACAGCACATGGCCGCGCAGCAGCGGATCGACCCCGCCCGGATGGTCCACCACCCGGTAGGCGTACCGCCGCCAGATCGCCGAGAAGCGCGCGTTGAAACCGGGCGGCGCCTCCGCCACCCGCCAGACCCGTACGTCGTGCGGCAGCCGCCCCGCGAGGCGGCGCAGCAGCTTGTCCCGGTGCTCGGCCCAGACGTCCTCCGGCAGGTCGACGTGGGACACCTGCCCACGGGCGTGCACCCCGGCGTCGGTGCGGCCCGCCACGGTCAGCTCGTACGTCTGCGACGACCGGGTCACCGTGCGCAGGGCGCTCTCCAGCTCGCCCTGGACGGTGCGCCGCTCGCGCTGCTTGGCCCAGCCCGAGAAGTCCTTGCCGTCGTAGGACAGATCCAGCCGGATCCGTACGAAACCGGGCGCCGCCTCGTCACTCACGCAACCGTTCCTCTCCACAACGCGGAACGGGCCCGCACCCAGGATCTGGGAGCGGGCCCGTCCGTACGACAAGTCGTTCAGACGCTTCAGGCGTCAGGCTCACCCCCGCTGACGCGGGGAAGGCCTCAGGCGTCCTTGGACTCCTCGGTGGCCTCGGCCGGGGCCTCGGGGGCCTCGTCCTTCTTGAGGTCCGCGACAGCCTGGTCGCCAGCGGCGTCCTTCGCGGTGCGCTTGGTGGCGGCCTCGGCCTCGCCGACCGCCTCCTGCTGCACGGTCAGGGCCTCGACCAGCTCGATGACCGCCATCGGGGCGTTGTCGCCACGACGGTTGCCGATCTTGGTGATGCGGGTGTAGCCACCCGGCCGGTTCTCGTAGCGCGGCGCGATCTCGGTGAAGAGAGTGTGCACGACGCTCTTGTCCCGGACGGTCTGGAGCACCAGGCGACGGTTGTGAATGTCACCCTTCTTCGCCTTGGTGACCAGCTTCTCCGCGACCGGACGCAGGCGGCGGGCCTTCGCCTCGGTGGTGGTGATCCGGCCGTGCTCGAACAGCTGAGTGGCGAGGTTCGCCAGCAGGAGCCGCTCGTGCGCAGCGCTGCCGCCCAGACGGGCGCCCTTGGCGGGCTTCGGCATGTTGTCTCTCCTAGATGTCTGCACCGGCCGTATCAGGTACCGGTGTCAGTTACCGACGAGCGTGTGCCCGCCGGAAGATCAGTACTGCTCGGTCTCCACGAAACCGGCGTCCGCGTCGTCGTCCGCGCCAAAGGCGTCGGCGGCGGCGGTCGGGTCGAATCCGGGCGGGCTGTCCTTGAGCGCGAGGCCCATACCGGCCAGCTTCGCCTTGACCTCGTCGATCGACTTGGCGCCGAAGTTGCGGATGTCGAGCAGGTCCGCCTCGGAGCGCGCGACCAGCTCACCCACGGAGTGGATGCCCTCGCGCTTGAGGCAGTTGTACGAGCGGACCGTGAGCTCCAGCTCCTCGATCGGCAGCGCCAGATCGGCGGCCAGAGCGGCGTCCGTCGGGGACGGGCCCATGTCGATGCCCTCGGCGTCCACGTTCAGCTCGCGGGCCAGGCCGAACAGCTCGACCAGGGTCTTACCGGCCGACGCCATGGCGTCGCGCGGGCGCATGGCCTGCTTGGTCTCGACGTCGACGATCAGCTTGTCGAAGTCGGTGCGCTGCTCGACACGGGTCGCCTCGACCTTGTAGGTGACCTTGAGGACCGGCGAGTAGATCGAGTCGACCGGAATCCGGCCGATCTCCTGGCCGACCTGCTTGTTCTGGACGGCGGAGACATAGCCGCGACCGCGCTCGACGGTCAGCTCCATCTCCAGCTTGCCCTTGCCGTTCAGCGTGGCGAGGACCAGGTCCGGGTTGTGCACCTCGACACCGGCCGGCGGGGCGATGTCGGCGGCGGTGACCAGACCCGGGCCCTGCTTGCGCAGGTACATCACGACCGGCTCGTCGTGCTCCGAGGAGACGACCAGCTGCTTGATGTTGAGGATCAGGTCGGTGACGTCCTCCTTGACGCCCGGCACGGTGGTGAACTCGTGCAGGACCCCGTCGATCCGGATGGACGTGACCGCCGCACCGGGAATCGAGGACAGGAGCGTACGCCGCAGGGAGTTTCCGAGGGTGTAGCCGAAGCCCGGCTCCAGCGGCTCGATCACGAACCGGGAGCGGAACTCGTCGACAACCTCTTCGGTCAACGAGGGACGCTGAGCGATCAGCATGGGGTTTTCCTCCAGTCTCCGGCGCCCGCTATTTGACGCCGAACCCTTCAATGGTACGGGCGGTACGTGCCAAACGGCGCCGTACCGCCCGTCTCGTCCCTGCTACTCCTACTTGGAGTAGAGCTCGACGATCAGCTGCTCCTGCACCTGGGTGTCGATCACCGGGCGCTCGGGCAGCGAGTGCACGAGGATGCGCAGCTTGGACGGAATGGCCTCCAGCCACGCCGGCACGGTGCGCTCGCCCGCCTCGGCCACGGCCACCTGGAAGGGGGTCATGGTCCGGGACTTCTGACGAACCTCGATGATGTCGTTCACGGCGACGCGGGCCGACGGGATGTCGGTCTTGACGCCGTTCACGGTGAAGTGGCCGTGACGCACCAGCTGGCGGGCGTGGTCCCGGGACTTGGCGAAGCCCGCCCGGTAGACCACGTTGTCCAGCCGCGTCTCGAGGATGCGAAGAAGGTTCTCACCGGTCTTGCCGGTCTTCTTGTTCGCCTCCGCGTAGTAGCCACGGAACTGCTTCTCAAGGACGCCGTAAATGCGGGTCGCCTTCTGCTTCTCTCGGAGCTGCAGGAGGTACTCGCTGTCCTTGGTGCGCCCGCGACCGTGCTCACCCGGGGGGTAAGGACGGATCTCAATCGGGCACTTTGCGCTCTCGCACTTGCTCCCCTTGAGGAAGAGCTTCTGCTTTTCCCGACGGCAACGCTTGCAGTCGGCCCCGGTGTAACGCGCCATTTTCTAGTTGTCTCCTACTTCAGCAGCGAGGTCAGACGCGCCGGCGCTTGGGCGGGCGGCATCCGTTGTGCGGAGTCGGAGTGACGTCCTGGATCGAGCCCACCTCCAGGCCGGTGGCCTGGAGCGAGCGGATCGCGGTCTCACGGCCGGAGCCCGGACCCTTGACGAACACGTCGACCTTGCGCATGCCGTGCTCCTGCGCGCGGCGGGCGGCCGACTCGGCGGCCATCTGCGCGGCGAACGGAGTGGACTTGCGCGAGCCCTTGAAGCCGACGTGGCCGGCCGAGGCCCAAGAAATCACGTTCCCGGTCGGGTCCGTGATCGAAACGATGGTGTTGTTGAACGTGCTCTTGATGTGAGCGTGCCCGTGGGCGACGTTCTTCTTTTCCTTGCGGCGCACCTTCTTGGCGCCGGCCGTCCTGCTCTTCGGAGGCATTCCTGAATTCTCCCGTGGAGGTGGTCGGTCCTACAGCTCGGACCGCTTGGCAGCGTCCGGTGCGGACTACTTCTTGCCCGGCTTCTTCTTACCGGCGATCGCGCGACGCGGGCCCTTGCGGGTCCGGGCGTTGGTGCTGGTGCGCTGGCCGTGGACCGGCAGGCCGCGACGGTGCCGCAGGCCCTGGTAGCAGCCGATCTCCACCTTGCGGCGGATGTCGGCCTGAATCTCACGACGGAGGTCACCCTCGGTCTTGATGTTGTTGTCCACGTACTCGCGGATCTTGACCAGGTCCTCTTCGGCCAGGTCGCGAACGCGGGTGTCCGGGTTCACACCGGTGTTGGCGAGCGTCTGCTGGGCAAGGGTGCGACCGATGCCGAAGACGTAGGTGAGGGCGACCTCGACGCGCTTTTCGCGCGGGAGATCAACGCCTGCAAGGCGTGCCATGAATCTGGCTCCATTGGTTGTCGGAGGTCTTCCACAGCACCTGTCCCGGCCGGTCGGGCCGGGTCCCCGGCCTCCGACCGGGGGTGTCGCCCCCGCGTATGCGGGAACGGGTGACTGCGTATGTACGTACAGCTATACGTCGCGCGAAGATTGCTGCGAGAAATGCAGGTCTACGGCCGCGTGCGTCAGCCCTGGCGCTGCTTGTGGCGCAGGTTGTCGCAGATGACCATGACCCGCCCGTGGCGGCGGATCACCTTGCACTTGTCGCAGATCTTCTTGACGCTCGGCTTGACCTTCATGGGTGAGGTTCTCCGGGTCGTGAGATCTACTTGTAGCGGTAGACGATCCGTCCGCGCGTGAGGTCGTACGGAGACAGCTCCACGACAACCCGGTCATCGGGCAGGATGCGGATGTAGTGCATGCGCATCTTGCCGCTGATGTGCGCGAGGACCTTGTGACCGTTCTGCAGTTCCACCTTGAACATCGCGTTCGGCAGAGACTCGATCACGGTGCCCTCGATTTCGATGGCGCCTTGCTTCTTGGCCATGTCCTGCTTTCGGGATCGGCTACCTTGATCGGCTCGCGACATGCGGGAGGGCATGCGTGAGCCGACATGTCAGTCTACGTCAGGGCATCCCGAAACACGAATCCGGGTCAGCATGCCCGGATTCCGTGGGTTTTATGCCAATGAAGATCACGTGAGGGGCCGGTTCAGGCCGTCGGGCCCCGCTCAGGCCAGCGGGTCGGGCGCGGTCTCGACGCCCAGCTCGGCCAGCTTCGCCTTGCCGCCGTCGACCGCGGTCAGCACCAGCGGGCCCTCCTCGGTCAGCGCGACCGAGTGCTCCCAGTGGCTGGACCAGGTGCCGTCGTCCGTCTTGACGGTCCAGTCGTCGGCGAGGACGTGCGTCTTCGCGGTGCCGAGGCTGACCATCGGCTCGATCGCGATGCAGAAGCCGGGCACCAGCTTCGGGCCCTTGCCGCGCTTGCGGGAGACATAGTTCAGCAGATGCGGGTCCATGTGCATCTGGCTGCCGATGCCGTGGCCGCCGTAGTCCTCGACGATCCCGTACTTACCGGAGGCCGGACGCGGCTGGCGGCGGATGTAGCCCTCGATCGCCCTGGAGATGTCGATCAGCCGGTTGCCCTTGCGGACCGCGGCGATCCCGGCCCACATCGACTCCTCGGTGACCCGGCTCAGCTCGTGCAGCTCCGGGGCGTGGCCCTCGCCGACGAAGACGGTGAAGGCCGCGTCCCCGTGCCAGCCGTCGATGATCGCGCCCGCGTCGATGGAGAGCAGGTCGCCGTCCTTGAGCACGGTCTCCCGGTCCGGGATGCCGTGCACGACGATGTCGTTCACGGAGGTGCAGATGGTCGCGGGGAAGCCGCCGTAGCCCAGGAAGTTCGACTTGGCGCCGTGGTCGGCGATCACCTTGCGGGCGACGTCGTCCAGGTCCTTGGTGGAGGCGCCGGGCACGGCGGCCGCCCGCGTCGCCTCGTGGATGGCGGCGACGACCAGCCCCGCCTCACGCATCTTCGCGATCTGCTCGGCCGTCTTGATCTCCACCATGGGGTGCCTTCCGGGATCAGTCTCTGGTGCCGCGGTCGTCCTGCCGTGACGTATCTGCTCAACAGTACGGCCGTGGGTGCGCCGTGGGGGCCCACCCCCCCGCAGACCGGAGGCCGGCGCCGGAGGCCCCCGGGGCGGGGCGGCGCGCCCAACCCGCGGGGGGGGCGGCGG
>NZ_JBHWJI010000060.1:0-57092 GCF_042731515.1 Streptomyces sp. NPDC059850 | reverse complement strand
TAGTGACCGAGTAGACGGGGTATCAACATATCTGGCGTTGACTTTTAGCACGCTGTTGAGTTCTCAAGGAACGATCGCTTCCTTTGAAACCGTATCACCGGTTTCTCCGGGCTTTCCTTCCGGGCCTTTCAGCCTTTCGGCTTTCCGGCCTTTCGTGTTTCCAACCTTACCAGATCCGTTTTCCGTTCCGTTTCCGGTCCGAATTCCGTTTCCGGCCCCCTGTTGGAGCGGGGTGTTTCGCGCCTTGCGGCGTGTCCACCACTTTAGCGAATTTCCCGCTCAGCTCCTAATCGGAGCCCCAGGGCTTGATTTCGCGCAGCGAAATAGGACCCTGTTCGGGAAGTGTCAGTAGTGGTTGGCCACCTGGGGCTGCTGGGACCCGACCTGCTGGTCGCGCCGACAGCGCTGCCCGTCTCAAGCGGCTCGGGCTACGTTAGGCCCCCGGCTGACCGGAGTCAAGTTCCGACCTGACGGCGCGTCGGACCACGGCGCTTCGGGGTGTGCGCCCGGTACGGGCTGACCGAGGGATCGCCGTCGATCCAGAACCGCCACGGGTGGGTGGCGCCCTCGCCGCCGACTCCCGTGCGGGGTCCGCTGAGCACCTGCTCGGGCGGGACGGGGTGGCCCGTGAGTATCCGCAGCGGGGCCTCGGGGCCCGCGCACACGTCGCTGCCGTCCAGCCTGCGGTCGACACCCAGTGCCGTGGCGAGCCGGGCGGGGCCCTTGGCCAGTTCATGGTCGTTGCGCGCCTTCGGCCGGCGCTCATGGGCGTGCTCGTGTCCGTACAGCACTGCCCCCGCGCGCAGCAGTACCCCGCTCGGGGAGCCCTCGGGTCCGCAGACCAGGTTGAGGCAATGCCACATGCCGTAGGTGAAGTAGACATACGCGTGACCCGGGGGGCCGAACATCACGGCGTTGCGCTCGGTGCGGCCCCGGTAGGCGTGCGAGCCGGGGTCGGCCGGGCCCGCGTACGCCTCGACCTCGGTCAGGCGCAGGGCGACCGGGCCGTCCGGGGTGCGGCGCACGAGGGTGCGGCCGAGCAGGTCCGGCGCGACTTCCAGGACCGGGCGGTCGAAGAAGGCACGGGCCAGCGGCGCGCGGTCGGGTTCATCGGTCACGTCGGCTCCGTCAGCTCCCTCAGCTCCGTCGGTCACGCGGTCCGAGCGTAGTGGAACCGATAGGTACCGGTGGTTGGAGCCGGGCCCGCCGCGCTGCGAGGGTATGACCTGCGGGAACCGCCGGTGGCTGTTCCGCGTATCTACTGTTCAACAGTGCGTCCTTGAGAGGAAGAACATGGGCTTCAAGAAGCTGCTCGCGAGTTTGGGTGCCGGTGGCGCCTCGGTGGAGACGGTGCTGACCGAGGAGAACGTCGTCCCGGGTGGCGTCGTGCAGGGCGAGGTCCGGATCCAGGGGGGCTCTGTCGCGCAGCAGATCGAGGGGCTCGCCGTCGGCCTTCAAGCGCGGGTCGAGGTGGAGCAGAACGACCAGGAGACCAAGCAGGACATCGAGTTCACCCGGCAGCAGCTGGGCGGCGCCTTCGAGGTGCAGGCCGGTGCGGTGCACGCGGTGCAGTTCGGTCTGGAGATCCCCTGGGAGACGCCGGTCACGACGTTCCTGGGCCGTCATCTGACCGGGATGAACGTGGGGGTGACGACGGAGCTGGCGATCGCGCGCGCGGTGGACTCGGGCGACCTGGACCCGGTCAATGTGCATCCCCTCCCCGCCCAGCAGGCGATCCTGGACGCGTTCGGTTCGCTCGGTTTCCGGTTCAAGAACGCCGACTTGGAGAAGGGGCACATCCGCGGGACGCGCCAGCGGCTGCCCTTCTACCAGGAGATCGAGTTCCACGCGCCGCAGCAGTACCGGGGGCTCAACCAGGTGGAGCTGTCCTTCGTCGCGGACGACCGCGAGATGGACGTCGTCCTGGAGATGGACAAGAAGCCGGGGCTGTTCAGCTCGGGCAGCGACTCGTACCGGTCCTTCACGGTCGGCCTGGACTCGTACCAGGAGACGGACTGGGCCGCGTACCTGAACCAGTGGCTCGCCGAGGTCGGCGGCAAGCGCAACTGGTTGTGAGCCCTGGCGGATTCCGCCACCACGATTCCCCGCGGGGCGTGCACCGGATGTTCCGGTGTGCGCCCCGCGCGCTATGCGTCGTCCGGGCCGTCGTCGTACCAGATGGTCAGCGGTGTGCCCCGGGCCGACCAGTACGTCACGGCGTCGCTGAGGATGTCCGCCGCGATCGCCGCGGCTTCGGGTGCCGCGTCGCGGAACGCCTCCCAGCCCCGGACCCGCAGCAGATAGCCGCTGGGCTCGGCGCCCTCGCCCCACCAGGAGAGGTCGGTGAGGCAGTCGGCGAGCGCGTCCCAGTTGTGCCCGTACCAGTCGGGGAAGCGCAGATCCCGGGCGCAGCGCTCAAGGAAGCCGTCCTTGTCGGCCACACCATCGAGGTGCAGCGGGAGGACGGGGGTCGGGCCGGTCATGGGCGCCATGGTGCCAGCCCGCGGCGGCCGGGTCTCGTTAGGCTGGCCGGACAGCTGATCAACCGCGATCATCAGGAGGTTTTCGACGTGTCCGACCAGAACCGGCGTCCGCTCCCCCATGACTTCCATCCGCCGGTGCCGTCGTTCGCCGTGGTGAGCGACGATGTGGCGGCGGGCGGCACGCTGCCGTCCGCCCAGGTGTACGCGGAGGGGAACACCTCGCCGCAGCTGCGCTGGGAGGGTTTCCCGGAGGGGACGAAGAGCTTCGCCGTCACCTGCTACGACCCGGACGCGCCGACCGGCAGCGGGTTCTGGCACTGGGTGCTGTTCGACATTCCGGCGACCGTCACGGAGCTGCCGACCGCCGCGGGCACCGGTGGCTTCGCGGGGCTTCCCGAGGGGGCCGTGCACGCCCGTAACGACTTCGGCACCCGGGACTTCGGCGGGGCCGCGCCGCCGCCCGGGGACGGTCCGCACCGCTATGTGTTCACGGTGTACGCGGTGGACACCGAGAAGCTGGGACCGGACGCGGACGCGTCGCCCGCGGTCGTCGGCTTCAACCTGCGGTTCCACACGCTGGGCCGCGCCCACCTGATCGGCGAGTACGAGGTGCCCGCGGCGGGCTGACCTGCCGCGAAATTGCGTTGTCCTCGGCCATCCTCCCGGCCAGAGTTGATCCCGGCCCGCCCGTCATGGAGCGGCGGGCGTGGCCGGGACGCGGGAGGTGGTCGGGATGCGCGAGACGCTGGTTCTGAACGCGAGCTTCGAGCCGCTGTCGACGGTGACGCTGCGGCGTGCGGTGGTGCTGGTCCTCCAGGAGAAGGCCGTCGTCGAACGCGCCCATCCCGGGCTGCGGGTGCGCGCCGCGGAGGTCGATCTGCCGGTGCCGAGGGTGATCCGGCTGTGCCGTTACGTACGGGTGCCATTCCGAAGACGGGCTCCGTGGTCGCGGCGCGGGGTGCTGGTGCGGGATCAGCACCGGTGCGCGTACTGCGGGCGGCGGGCGACGACCGTGGACCATGTGGTGCCGAGGTCGCGCGGGGGCGGGGACACCTGGCTGAACACCGTCGCGTCGTGTGCGGAGGACAACCACCGCAAGGCCGACCGGACTCCGGAGCAGGCGGGGATGCGGCTGCTCAACCCGCCGTTCGAGCCGACGCCTTCGGACGCGCTGCTGCTGGCGCTGGGGGCGACGGAGCGGGAGGGCCTGCCGGAGTGGCTGGCGCTGCCCGCCTGAGCCCGTAGGCCGCCAGGACGGCCGAAGGGCCGGTACCCGTCGCGGGTACCGGCCCTTCAGGCATGCGGCGTGTCAGTCGATCCTCGGCTGCTCGCGGCGCGGGGCGGCCTCCTTGCCGGTGCCCGACGGGGCGGCCGGGGCGGCGCCGCCGCCGTTCCCGCCGGTCAACGGGCCGAAGTTGCCCATGGCCCCGCCGAGGCCCTTGAGGGCGTCGCCGATCTCGCTGGGCACGATCCAGAGCTTGTTGGCGTCGCCCTCGGCGATCTTCGGCAGCATCTGGAGGTACTGGTAGGAGAGCAGCTTCTGGTCCGGGTCTCCGGCGTGGATGGACTCGAAGACCGTACGGATCGCCTGGGCCTCGCCCTCGGCGCGCAGCGCGGCGGCCTTGGACTCACCCTCGGCCCGCAGGATCGCGGACTGCTTCTCACCCTCGGCGCGCAGGATCTCGGACTGCCGGACACCTTCGGCCTGGAGGATCGCGGCGCGCTTGTCACGGTCGGCGCGCATCTGCTTCTCCATCGAGTCCTGGATGGAGGTCGGCGGCTCGATGGCCTTCAGCTCGACGCGGTTGACGCGGATGCCCCACTTGCCGGTGGCCTCGTCGAGGACGCCGCGCAGCGCCGCGTTGATCTCCTCACGGGAGGTCAGGGTGCGCTCCAGGTCCATGCCGCCGATGATGTTCCGCAGGGTGGTGACGGTCAGCTGCTCGATCGCCTGGATGTAGCTGGCGACCTCGTAGGTCGCGGCGCGGGCGTCGGTCACCTGGTAGTAGATGACGGTGTCGATGTTCACCACGAGGTTGTCCTGGGTGATCACCGGCTGCGGGGGGAACGGGACGACCTGTTCCCGGAGATCGACGCGGTTGCGGATCGAGTCGATGAACGGGACGACGATGTTGAGGCCCGCGTTGAGGGTGCGCGTGTAGCGGCCGAAGCGTTCCACGATGGCGGCACTGGCCTGCGGGATGACCTGGATCGTCTTGATCAGTGCGATGAAGACGAGCACCACCAGGATGATCAGGACGATGATGATCGGTTCCACAGCGGCTCCCCGTGCCCTTCATGCGTGCTTCTGGATGATCGGGATGATCAAGTCCGGTCTTGTGGGTGGAGTCTGTCAGATCGACGGCCGACTCCGCAGCTGAGCGGGGTGGCGCTCAGCTCTTGGTACTACGACGTCTACATGACGACGGCGGTGGCGCCGTCGATCTCGACGACATCGACCTGCTGGCCCGGTTCATAGGCCTGGCCGGGGTCGAGCGACCGGGCGGACCAGATCTCACCGGCCAGCTTGATGCGGCCGTCGCCGCTGTCGTCGACGCGCTCGAGGACGACGGCCTGCCGTCCTTTCAGCGCCTCCACGCCGCTGCGCAGCCCTGGTTGCTGGCGGCGGCTGCGGACCGCCATCGGCCGGACGACGGCGACCAGTGCCACCGAGACGGCGCAGAAGACGATGACCTGGAGCACGACGCCGCCGCCGAGCGCGTCAGTGATCGCACCGGCTACCGCGCCGACCGCGACCATCCCGAATTCGGGCATCGCGGTCAGCACGAGCGGAATGCCCAGTCCTACGGCGGCGATCAGCCACCACACCCACGGATCCACAAGGTCATGGTAGTTCTCATGGTCCGTCTGGGAACAGGGCGCGATGCGGGGCGCGCAGGACATGCGCCGTGTTCGGGGCGGGGGTTCAGGCCATCGGGGATCGGTTTCAGGTCAGCGGCAGGCCCTGGGCGGTCCACCGGTCGCCGTTGCGCTCGACGAGCAGCGGGAGCCCGAAGCAGCGCGAGAGGTTACGGGAGGTCAGCTCCATGTCGATGGGCCCGGCGGTGAGCACCTTGCCCTGACGGATCATCAGGACGTGGGTGAAGCCCGGGGGGATTTCCTCGACGTGATGTGTCACCATGATCATCGACGGCGCGTACGGGTCGCGGGCGAGCCGTCCGAGGCGCCGTACGAGGTCCTCGCGGCCGCCGAGGTCGAGCCCGGCCGCCGGCTCGTCGAGGAGCAGCAGTTCGGGGTCGATCATCATCGCGCGGGCGATGAGGGTGCGCTTGCGCTCTCCCTCGGAGAGGGTGCCGAACTTGCGGTCGAGGTACTCGTTCATGCCGAGGCGGTCCAGGAACGCCCGGGCCCGGGTCTCGTCGACCGCGTCGTAGTTCTCCTGCCAGTGCGCGGTCATGCCGTACGCGGCGGTGAGCACGGTCTGCAGGACGGTCTGGCTGCGCGGCAGCTTGTCGGCCATGGCGATGCCCGCCATGCCGATGCGCGGGCGCAGCTCGAAGACGTCCACCGCGCCGAGCTGCTCGCCGAGGATCCGGGCGGACCCGGCGCTCGGGTAGAGGTAGCTCGACGCGAGGTTGAGCAGGGTGGTCTTCCCGGCACCGTTGGGGCCGAGGATCACCCAGCGCTCGCCTTCTTTGATTGACCAGGAGACGTCGTCCACCAGAGCCCGACCGTCGCGGACCACGGATACGTCCACCAGCTCCAGAACCTCGCTCATGAGCGCGTTGTCTCCCATTGCAGTCTCGAGTGTCGCGTGCGCCTGTGGGCGCAGCCCCCAGAGGAAAACCTACGCCACGCGTTGTCGGTGGCAGTCCTTAGGCTGGTTCCATGCTCGATGAACCACGTTCAGGGCGCCTCGCAGCCTGGGGAAATGCCCTTCTCGCCGGACTTGTCTCACCGGACGAGGCCGCGCACCGGATCGCCGGGGAGGACGCGTCGCACCGGGTGGCGGCGCTGCCCGGCGAGTCCGGGCCGGTCGGACTGACGCTGGCGCTGGGGCGGCTGAGAGCGCTCGGGGCCAAGGGGCTGCGGGTGGCGCTGCCGATAGCGGGGCATCCGCTGGGGCTGAGCGGGCCGCCGGAGTTCAACGAGAAGGCGCTCGACGCGGGCGAGGCGGCGCTGGCCACGGGGGTGGCGCTGGGTCTGGTGCCCGAGGTGTCGGCGGTCGGGCCCGAGGGCGATCAGCACATCGAGGTGGTGTGGCGCTGTCTGCCGGTGCGGGAGGCGCCGCCCGCCGATGTGCCGTCGCTCGGCGAGGCCGAGCGGGAGCTGGCCGAGGCGCTGCGGGAGGCGACCGAGGTGCTGTCCCGGCTGAATGTGGCCGGGGCGGGCCCTGCCGCCCAGGCGGCGCTGGAGGCGTACCGGGCGCGGTCCGAGCGGGGGCGCGAGGTGCTGGCGCCGGGCTATCCGCCGCGGGCGCTGCGGGTGCTGGAGCTGGCGCAGCGGGTGGGCGCGCTGGTCGACATCGCGTACGCGCCGGGCGGGGACGGCAAGGATCACGGCGGGGCGGTGAGCGCGTCGGAGATCGGGGCCCGGGCGGAGGCGCTGCGGCCGGTGGAGCGCACGGCGCGGCGGGCGCAGGTGGCGGCGTACAACGCGTATGTGGAGGAGCTGGAGCGGGGCGGCTCCTGACGCCCTGGGCCGGAAGCACCCCGGCGGCATGGGGCCGGCCCCGCAGGCGATGCCTCCGGGGCCGGTCCGTGCTGAGCGGTATATCTGGCCCGAGGAGGGGCTCAGCAGAAGGCGGGGTTCATCGTCCCGATAGCGGAAATGGTGTTGCCGCAGACGCCGACCGGCACATGGACGGGCACCTGGGCGTTGTTGCCCGACGCGACGCCCGGGGACATGGTGGCCCGGCCGTCAGCCATGGGGCCGTCCTGGGCGGAAGCGACACCCGCACCGGCGACGGCGAGACCGCCGGCCGCGATGGTGATGGCAGCGATCCTCTTGATGTTCTTCACTTCTCAAGACCCTTCGTCCATAACGCGTCGCTGCGGCGAAGCACCGCAGTACGCCCTGAAGAACGGCGCCGGGACGGGCGGAGTTGCGCTGTTCGGGTGACATACACACGTTGGTGTGATTGCACGGAGAAACGCTGTTCATGCCCCGATTCCATGGCGTACCGCCCAGAGTGCGGCCTGAGTGCGGTCGGCGAGGTCCAGCTTCATAAGAATGTTGGACACATGTGTCTTTACGGTTTTTTCGGACAGTACGAGCGCGCGGGCGATCTCCCGGTTGGACCGGCCGTCCGCGATCAGCCCGAGCACTTCCCGCTCCCGCTCGGTGAGGGAACCCCCGCGCCCCTGGCCGCCGCCCGCCTCGTCCTGGGAGAGCAGCGCGTCGGCCACCTCGGGCTGGAGCACCACATGTCCGGCGTGGACGGACCGTATGGCGCTCGCGAGGGCGTCGGGGTCCACGTCCTTGTAGACGTACCCGGCCGCTCCCGCGCGCAGGGCGGGGACCACAGTGCGCTTCTCGGTGAAACTCGTCACGACCAGCACCCGGGCCGGGTTGCCGAGGTCACGCAGCTTGCGCAGCGCCTCGATGCCGTCGATGCCGGGCATCTTGACGTCCATCAGGACGACGTCGGGGCACAGCTCCTCGGCCCGGGCGATGCCCTCCTCGCCGTCCGAGGCCTCGCCGACCACCGCTATGTCGTCCTGCACCTCCAGGAAGGTCCGCAGGCCGCGCCGCACCACCTGGTGGTCGTCGACGAGCAGCACCCTGACCGCCACTCCGTCCCCTCGCTCAGCCACCGGGCACCTCCATCTCGATCACCGTTCCCTTTCCGGGCGCCGACTCCACGGTCAGCCCGCCGCCTACGCCGCTCGCCCGGTCGCGCATCGACACCAGCCCCAGGTGCCGTCCCGCCTGGCGCACCGCCGAGGGGTCGAAGCCGCGGCCGTCGTCGCTCACCCGCAGCAGGGCGCCCTGGCCGTGCCGGGCGAGGGTGACGCCGACCTGGCCCGCTTCGGCGTGGCGCAGCGCGTTGTGCAGGGCCTCCTGGGCCACCCGCAGCAGCGCCTCCTCCTGGGCGGCGGGCAGCGCCCGTACGCCGCGCGCCTCGAAGGTGACCCGGGCGGTGTGGGCCCGGTCCAGGACCTGGACCTGGGTACGCAGGGTCGCGACCAGGCCGTCCTCGTCGAGCGCGGCGGGGCGCAGCTCCACGACGGCGGAGCGCAGCTCGTCGGCGGCCTCGGCGGCGAGGGCCCCCACCTGCTGCAGCTCCTCCTTGGCACGGGCCGGGTCGCGGTCCACGAGCGCGGCGGCGGCCTGGGCGGTCAGCCGCAGCGAGAAGAGCTTCTGGGCGACGGCGTCGTGCAGCTCATGGGCGAGCCGGGCGCGCTCCCCCGCGATGGTCAGCTCGCGGCTGCGCTCGTAGAGCCGGGCGTTGGTGAGGGCGATGGCGGCGTGCTGGGCGAGGATGCCCAGCAGCTCCTCGTCCTCGGTGGTGAAGCCGCAGCCGCCGTCCGGCTTCGCGCAGCGCTTGTTGGCCAGGAAGAGCGCGCCGAGGACTTCGTCGCCGTCCGCGATAGGGAGTCCAATAAAGTCGGACATGTCCGGATGCGCGGTGGGCCAGCCCTCGAAGCGCGGATCCTGGCGGACATCGGCCAGCCGCTGCGGGGTGGCGTCATGGAGCATCGCGGCGAGGATCCCGTGCTGGCGCGGCAGCGGCCCGATGGCCTTCCACTGCTCGTCACTGACGCCATCTACTACGAACTGGGCGAAACCCCCGTGGTCGTCCGGAACCCCCAGCGCCGAGTATTCCGCGTCAAGCAGCTCACGGGCGGACACAACGATGGTCTTTAGGACATCCCGGACTTCCAGATGTCTGCTCATCGCGAGGAGCGCACTGCTCACCCAGGCCAGGCCCGCCCCGGCTCCACCACCCGGTCCTTTGGTCATGCGCTTCACCGTACCGGCGCCGCCGAGCAGTGCGTATAGGCCTTTCAGCAGCACTTCGTTGCGACCTGAGACCTAGGACGGGGGATGCGGCGATGGCGCTCGAAGGGGCCGTTACAAGGCCCGGAAATTCAGCCACACTCCGCATTTGCGCAGGCACACCTCGCAATATTAAAGACTCTGCAATGTGACGCCTAACACAGGATCCATGTCACTTACGAAGTCAGTTAGTTGATGTTTTTACCCGGCATGAGCGGGGACAACGCCCGCCCGCATGGGCAGCGAAGACCTACTTACCCACTAAGCAGCATCGTATGTCACACCTTTGCCACAGCATTTTGCGACCGCTAAGAATTTCCTCCAGTCGCACGGCGCCGTAGATCCAGAAACGGCGCACAAGGCGCCGATTTGGCCTGCGACACATAGCGATTGGAAGAGGTCTACTCCGCCATGCCCCTCCCCAGCATCTCTGGCTACAACCGCCTGAACAAGAAGACCAAGTACTCCGCCGCCGGTATCGCCGCGGTCGGCGCTGCCGCCCTGGCCGCCACCCTCGTCCCCGGTGGCAACGCCGACGCCACCTCGAAGGCCCAGGACCTTCCGGCGAAGCCGGTCGCCTTCACCTCGCAGAAGGTCGACAGCAAGGCCCAGCAGGAGGTTCTGCTCAAGCAGGCGACCCTTGCCAGTAAGCAGGCGCAGGCCGAGGCCGCGCAGAAGAAGGCCGCGGAAGCCGCCGCGGAGAAGGCCGCCGCGCAGACGGCCGCCAAGAAGGCCGCGGCGGCCAAGGCCGCCAAGGAGCGCGCCGCGGCGGAGGCCGCGAGCCGTGCCGCCGCGCGCGCCAAGCTGGCCGCCGCCAAGAAGACCTACCCGAACAACCTTGACGGCTGGATCCGGGAATCCCTCGACATCATGAAGAAGAAGGGCATTCCGGGCACCTACAACGGCATCCACAAGAACGTCATCCGGGAGTCCGGCGGTAACCCGCGGGCCATCAACAACTGGGACATCAACGCCCAGAACGGTGTCCCCTCGAAGGGTCTGCTCCAGGTCATCCTGCCGACCTTCCAGACGTACCACGTCGAGGGCACGCCCTTCGACCAGTACGACCCGGTCGCCAACATCGTCGCCGCGTGCAACTACGCGGCCGACCGGTACGGCTCCATCGACAACGTCAACGGCCCGTACTAAGCCCGGCGTCCACACGCCGAAGGGCGGCGGCACCCCCTGTGTGCGAGGGGTGCCGCCGCCCTTCGGGCGCTTCGTTCCGGGGCCTTCCGCCCCTTGCGCCTTCCGCTACTTGCGCATGACCTCCGGCTCATGGCGGCGCAGCAGCCGCGCCACCACGAACGCGCAGATGATGCCGAGCGCCAGCAGGACGGCCATGTCGATGCTCCACTGAGCGGTGGTGTGCTCCCACAGCGGGTCCGTGTCCAGCGGCTTCTTGCGGTCCCAGGGCGCCATCAGGTGACCCGGGCCGGGGCCGAGGTCCAGCGTCGCGCCGACCGCGCCGACCGCCCAGCGGGCGGGCATCAGATAGGCGAACTGCTCGATGCCCGGCGATCCGTAGATCTTGAACAGGACGCCGGTGAAGACGACCTGGACGATCGCGAACATGACCAGCAGCGGCATGGTCTTCTCGGCGGTCTTCACCAGCGAGGAGATCACCAGGCCCACCATCATCGAGGTGAAGCCGATCGCGATGATGGCCACGCACATCTCGACGGCGGGCGGCATGATCAGCGCTTCCTCGGGCAGCTCGCGGGGCGCGAAGCCGATGGCGCAGATGATCACGCCCTGGAAGGCGGTGATCACGCCGAGCACGATCACCTTGGACATCAGATAGGCGGAGCGGGACAGGCCGACCGCCCGTTCCCGTTCGTAGATCACCCGTTCCTTGATCAGTTCTCGTACGGAGTTGGCCGCGCCCGAGAAGCACATGCCGACCACGAGAATCAGGGTGATCGTGCCCGAGTCCTGGTTGAACTGGCCCTTCGGCGCCGGGAGGAAGCCGAAGTCCGACGGGATCACGGTACTGACCGCGCCGAGCACGGCGGGCAGGATCACCATCAGCGCCAAGAAGCCGCGGTCGGACGCGATGACGGACACGTAGCGGCGTATCAGCGTCCATAGCTGGGAGCCCCAGCCCTGCGACTTCTGCATCCGCGCGGGCGGCGCCTGTACGTCGACGGACTGCGGGGCGACGGCGTCGATGTCCGCGGCGTACATCTGGTAGTGCTGCGAACCGCGCCAGCGGCCCGACCAGTCGTAGTCACGGTAGTTCTCGAACGCCGAGAAGACGTCCGCCCAGCTGTCGTAACCGAAGAAGTTGAGCGCCTCGTTCGGCGGGCCGAAGTAGGCCACCGAACCGCCCGGCGCCATCACCAGCAGCTTGTCGCACAGCGCCAGCTCGGCGACCGAGTGGGTGACCACCAGGACGGTGCGGCCGTCGTCGGCGAGGCCGCGCAGCAGCTGCATGACGTCGCGGTCCATGCCCGGGTCGAGACCGGAGGTCGGCTCGTCCAGGAAGATCAGCGACGGCTTGGTGAGCAGCTCCAGCGCGACCGAGACCCGCTTGCGCTGACCGCCGGAGAGCGCGGTGACCTTCTTGTCCCGGTGGATGTCGAGCTTCAGCTCGCGCAGCACCTCGTCGATCCGGGCCTCGCGCTCGGCGGTCGCGGTGTCGCCGGGGAAGCGGAGTTTGGCGGCGTACCGGAGGGCCTTCTGAACGGTCAGTTCCTTGTGCAGGATGTCGTCCTGCGGGACCAGACCGATGCGCTGGCGCAGCTCGGCGAACTGCTTGTAGAGGTTCCGGTTGTCGTAGAGGACGTCGCCCTCGTTGGCCGGACGGTAGCCGGTGAGTGCCTTCAGCAGCGTGGACTTACCGGAGCCGGACGGGCCGATGACCGCGATCAGCGACTTCTCGGGAACGCCGAAGGAGACGTCCTTCAGGATCTGCTTGCCGCCGTCGACCGTGACGGTCAGGTGGCGGGCCGAGAAGGAGACGTCGCCGGTGTCGACGAACTCCTCCAGCCGGTCGCCGACCAGCCGGAAGGTGGAGTGACCGACGCCGACGGTGTCGTTCGGGCCGATCACCTGATGGCGGACCGGCTGACCGTTGACGTACGTACCGTTGTGGCTGCCGAGGTCGCGGATCTCGAAGCGGCCGTCGGGCAGCGCCCGGAACTCGGCGTGGAGGCGGGAGACCTGGAGGTCGGAGACGACCAGTTCGTTCTCCAGCGCACGGCCGATGCGCATCACGCGGCCCGCGTCCAGCTGGTGGAACGTCGTCGGGCTGCGGTCGCCCTGGCCGCTCCGCCCGTCGCCGGAACCGCCGGAACCGCCGGAACCTGCGGGTCCGCCGGATCCGCCCGGTCCGCCACCGGCGCCGTTCTGCGCGAGGTTGTCGCGCGGGCTCGGCTGCTGCGGTACGAACGGCTGCTGCTGGTGCGGGGCCTGGGGCTGCTGCCACCCCTGGCCCTGCTGGCCCTGCTGGCCCTGCTGCGGCCAGCCCGCGCCGGGCTGCTGCTGATAGGGCTGCTGCGGGGGCTGCTGTTGATACTGCTGGGGCTGTTGCTGGGCCTGCTGAGGTGCGCCCATGGCCGCCTGCTGGCTGTACGCGCTGGCCCCCGCGCCAGCGCCAGAAACGTTCAGGCGGGGCCCGTCGGACGCGTTGCCGAGATGCACCGCCGCGCCCGGGCCGATTTCCACCTGTTGGATTCGCTGGCCTTGCACATAAGTGCCGTTGGTGCTGCCGTGATCTTCGACGATCCAACTGCCCCCGCCCCAGCGCACCGTGGCGTGCCGCCAGGAGACCCTGGCGTCGTCCAGCACCATGTCGCCCTGTGGGTCACGCCCCACGCTGTATGACCTGGATGGATCAAGCGTCCAGGTCTGTCCGTTCAATTCCAGTACGAGTTCCGGCACTCCATGCCCCACTAGTTGTCCCCCGAGCTACCCCCTGCACAGGGAGTCTAGGGATGGCGAACATCGTGAGGAACTATTTCAGGCTCAGTCGCTCAACCGGAAGTCGGGTTTTGACAAGACCGCATGCTGGCCATCTCGCGCGGACTGGGGCGATCACGAACAGCGGCGGGGTACGGACCGGCCGTGACGGTGTGGCGTCCGGTAGATGAACGTTCCACACCGTATGGCCGTCCACGACCTGGGCTGCCGCGCGCCGGGCGGGGGCGTCCGGATACGGTGGGAAGACCATGAGCGCATCGCAGATTCCCCCTGCCACCGCCGTCCCCGCCGACGACGACCCCACCCTCCTTGTCAAGATCTTCGGCAAGGACCGCCCCGGCCTCACCGCCGGGCTCTGCGACACCCTCGCCGCCTACGGCGTGGACATAGTCGATATAGAGCAGGTCGTCACCCGGGGCCGCATCGTGCTGTGCGTGCTGGTCACGGCCCCGAAGGCCGACGGGGCCGAGGGGGAGCTGCGGGCCACCGTGCACAGCTGGGCCGAGTCGCTGCGGATGCAGGCCGAGATCATCTCCGGCCGGGGCGACAACCGGCCGCGCGGCACCGGCCGGTCCCACGTCACCGTGCTGGGGCATCCGCTGACCGCCGAGGCCGTGGCCGCGATCGCCTCCCGTATCACCGGCACCGGCGGCAACATCGACCGTATCTTCCGGCTGGCGAAGTATCCGGTGACGGCCGTGGAGTTCGAGGTCTCCGGCGCCGAGACGGAGCCCCTGCGCACCGCGCTGGCCACCGAGGCCGCCGACATCGGGGTCGATGTGGCGGTCGTGGCGTCGGGGCTGCAGCGCCGGGCCCAGCGGCTGGTGGTCATGGACGTCGACTCGACGCTGATCCAGGACGAGGTGATCGAGCTGTTCGCGGCCCACGCGGGCTGCGAGGCCGAGGTCGCCGAGGTCACGGCCCGGGCGATGCGCGGTGAGCTGGACTTCGAGCAGTCGCTGCACGCGCGGGTCGCGCTGCTGGCGGGGATCGACGAGTCGGTGGTGGACAAGGTGCGTACGGAGGTCCGGCTGACGCCCGGCGCCCGCACCCTGATCCGTACCCTCAAGCGCCTGGGCTACCAGGTGGGGGTGGTCTCCGGGGGCTTTACGCAGGTCACCGACGACCTCAAGGAGCGGCTGGGGCTGGACTTCGCCTCCGCCAACACCCTGGAGGTCGTGGACGGCAAGCTCACCGGCCGCGTGATCGGCGACGTCGTGGACCGGGCGGGCAAGGCCCGGCTGCTGCGCCGCTTCGCGGACGAGGCGGGGGTGCCGCTGGTGCAGACCGTCGCGATCGGTGACGGGGCGAATGACCTGGACATGCTGAACGCGGCCGGGCTCGGGGTCGCCTTCAACGCCAAGCCGGTGGTGCGGGAGGCCGCGCACACCGCGGTGAACGTGCCGTTCCTGGACACCGTGCTGTATCTGCTCGGCGTGACCCGTGACGAGGTCGAGGCCGCGGACGCGCACGTGGAGGACTGACCAGCCCGTTCCAGCTGACTGCCCCGTCCGCCCGCCTTGCTCGGCAAGGCGGGCGGTTGCGCGGCGGCGTCCTACTCGTGCGGCGCCCAGAAGTCGTCCAGGCGGCCGACGCCGTGCTCGACCGACTTCCACGAGCCGCTGAAGGACACCACCGCGATGCCCGAGGTCGGGAATCCGGTGCGGGCCATCCGCTCCCGGGTGCCCTCCGCCGCCTGGCCCGCGAGGGCGTCGGCGAGGGCGTGCACCCCGGGGTTGTGGCCGACCACCAGCAGGTCGGTGATGTCGTCGGACGTCTCGTTGAGGACCGCGATCAGTTCGCCGAGCGAGGCGTCGTACAGCCGCTCCTCGTAGACCGTCTTGGGGCGCTGGGGCAGCTCGTGGACCACGAGCTTCCAGGTCTCCCGGGTGCGCACGGCCGTGGAGCAGAGGGTGAGTTCGGGGACGAGCCCGGCTTCGGTGAGCCGGCGCCCGGCGAGTGGGGCGTCCTTGCGGCCGCGCTCCGCGAGCGGCCGCTCATGGTCTGCCACCTGGGGCCAGTCGGCCTTGGCGTGTCGGAGAATGACAATCCTGCGGGGCACATCGACGCTCATGCGTCCCAGCTTCGCATGAAACGGCTGGCGAGGCGCAGGGTGTTGAAACGGTGCTCACCTAAGTGAGCACCAGACGGGTCCCCTCGTACACCGTCGGTCACGCCCCCAGGCGGCCGAGGGTCTGGCGCAGCAGTTCCAGGAACTGCGAGAGGGCGCCGGACCCGCTCGCGGCGTGTGCGTCGGAGGGCCCGGCGAGCAGGAGCAGCAGCGCCACGAAGGCGAGGGCGGGCAGCGCGACGGCCCACCAGGGCAGCCGTACGTCCATGCCGCCGTCCGCCGGGGTCGCGGGCCGGGTGTGGGTGCGGGCGGACATGGGGATCGCCTCCGGGTCGGTGAACCGTGGTGCTTCGTATGGTTCGACGCTACGGAGCGGGGGTATCGGTTCCCATCCGGTGATCCACCCAGTTCCCCCTGACCCTCACCCCCTAGGGGATGGTGGGGCCAGCCCCACCCCCGGGCGGCGGGAGCGGGGCTCAGGGTGAGGCGGGGCTCAGGGTGAGGCGATGGTGGCGACCACGCCGATGACCACCGTGATCCCGAACATCACGCCCAGGATGAGGAGGAACTTCTTCTGGCCGTCCTGCGGGTTCTCATCGAGCACTGGCATGGGGCCAGTGTCCCACCCGCCGGTCAGATCTCGTCCTCGAGGGTACGGTCACGCCCGGCCAGCAGGCCCGTCACGATCTGCGGCACCATCAGCCCGGCCATCAGCGCGAGCGGCGGCCCCCAGCCGCCGCTGTGCTGGTACAGCGTGCCGACCAGCAGCGGGCCCGGGATGGACAGCAGATAGCCGGTGCTCTGGGCGAAGGCGGAGAGCCGGACCACGCCCGCGCTGGTCCTCGCCCGCATGCCGATCATGGTGAGGGCGAGCGGGAAGGCGCAGTTGGCGACGCCGAGCAGGACGGCCCACACCCAGGCGCCCTCGGCCGGGGCCAGCCACAGCCCCGCGTAGCCGATGAGCCCGCAGACGCCGAGGACCACGGCCAGCACGCCCTGGTTGCGCAGCCGGGCAGCCGCCCGGGGCAGCACGAACGCCAGCGGGACGCCCATGGCCATGATGACCGCGAGCAGCACCCCGGAGGTGGAGGCGGAGACCCCCGCGTCGCGGAAGATCTGCGGCATCCAGCCCATGGTGATGTACGCGGCGGTGGACTGGAGGCCGAAGAAGACCGCCATCGCCCAGGCGGTGGGGCTCCGGGTGATCCGGGTGATCCGGGCGGCGGACTCCGGCGCGGGCTGTGCGGCCTCGGGCCGCTCGTCGCGGTTCGTACCGCCCCGGGCGAGGAACAGCCAGGGCAGCATCGCGCCCCCGGCGAGCATCGCCCACACCCCGAGCCCGGCCCGCCAGCTGCCGCCCAGCGCGTCGGTCATGGGCACCGTGGCGGCCGCGGCGCTGGCCGTGCCCAGCGAAAGGCCCATGGAGTAGAGGCCGGTCATCGAGCCGACCCGGTCCGGGAACCAGCTCTTGACGATCACCGGCATCAGGATGTTGCTCACCGCGATCCCGGCGAGGCCCAGCGCGCTGGCGCACAGGAACGCCACCGTCCCGCCCGCGAACGGGCGCAGCGCCAGGCCCGTCGCGATGGCCGCGAGACCGGTGCAGACGACGGCTCCGGGCCCGAAGCGGCGGGCCAGCCGGGGCGCGGTCACCCCGAAGAGGGCGAAGCACGCGGCGGGCATCGAGGTGAGCAGTCCGGCGACGGTTCCGCTCATGCCGAGGTCGTCCCGGACCTCCTTGAGGAGCGGTCCCAGGCTGGTGACGGCGGGGCGCAGGTTGAGCGCGGCCAGCAGCAGGCCGACGACCACGATGCGACGGCGCCACGGCGAGGGCGCGGGCGCGGGGCGTTGTTCATGGTCCCGTCGGGCGGGGGCCGCGGCGTCGAGCGTCGCGAGGTCGTCGTTGGACATGCCGACCATCATAGAATCATGGGATGAATGCCTGTCCAGTTGATCTGTGACCACGAGATGACAACGGGACGGCATCATGGAACGACCCGTTGCAGAACGCAGCCCCAGCAGTCCCAGGCACAGGAGAGTCATGCCGCTGACGTCGCCCCAGCGCTCCGCCCTCGCCGATCAGGTGATCTCCCAGCTGCGCGCCCAGATCACCTCGGGCGACTGGCCGGTGGGCTCGCGCATCCCCACCGAGCCCGAGCTGGTCGAACAGCTCGGGGTGGCGCGCAACACGGTGCGCGAGGCGGTGCGCGCGCTGGCGCACAACGGTCTGCTGGACATCCGCCAGGGCTCTGGTACGTACGTCCTCGCGACCAGCGAGCTGGCCGGGGTGATGCACCGCCGCTTCGCGAGCGCCGAACCGCGGCACGTGGCCGAGCTGCGCAGCGCCCTGGAGACGAAGGCCGCGCAGCTGGCCGCGGAGCGCCGTACCGAGCAGGACGTCAAGCAGATCGACGCGCAGCTGGACCGGCGCGAGCGGGCCTGGGAGTCCGGCGAAGCGGAGGCGTTCGTGGAGGCGGACGCGACGCTGCACATGGCGATCGTCGCCGCCGCCCACAACGACGTGCTGGCGGCGCTCTACGCGGACCTGGGGTCGGTCGTACGGGACTTCCTGCGCGCCGATGTGGCGGGCGGCCTGAGCCCCGAGGCGTACGTGGACCACGCGCGGCTGGTGGAGGCCATCCGGGAGCGGGACGGGGCGCGGGCGGCGGCCGAGGCGAGCACCCATCCGTTCGCCTGCCGCCTCGCGCCGGACGCCGACTGACCTCGTACGCGCGGGGCGCTCGGCTCTCATACGCGTAGGCCGCCCAGCTCTCGTACGCCCGGGCCGCTCAGCGACGGTGGCTCACCCACGCCTTGCGGATCTCCTTCCAGCAACGCTCGCCCAGCTCCACGTGTTGCGCCGGGCCCACCTCCACCCGGCGGCTGTCCATGTCCGGGTCCCACCAGCGGGCGCATTCGACGTGCAGCTGCACCCGGTCGGCGCCCGGGTTGGGGTTGAAGCAGCTGGCGGTGGCGTGCGAGCCGCGCACCGAGGTGGCGCAGGCGGCCTCGCGCGGCCGGGGACGTTCCTGCGCGACGGACGCGACGGAGCCGGAGGCGGCGAGTACGCACCCGACCGCGGCGGCGAACAGCGAGGCGGCCGCGAAGCGCCGGGGCGTACGCATGGCAGGACCTCCTCGGCCGGGCTGTCGTGCCTTGTCGTGTCGTGCCTCGTCGTGCCGGTGTCGTGTGGTCCCTCTACCCTGCGCGCCACGCCATCCACGCGCCCGCCCGCTCTTCCGAACGGGTGAACGCCGCCATACGAACGGCCGCCGCCCCGTACCCCGCTTGCGCGCGGGACGGGACGGCGGCCGTATCGACGGGTCCGGGACTCAGGCGCCCATCATGTGCACGCCACCGTCGACGTGCACGATCTCGCCGGTGGTGCGCGGGAACCAGTCGGACAGCAGGGCGACGACACCGCGCCCGGCGGGCTCCGGGTCGGTCAGGTCCCAGCCGATCGGGGCCCGGTGGTTCCACACGTCCGCCAGCTCCTCGAAGCCCGGGATGGACTTCGCGGCCATGGACTTGATGGGCCCGGCCGAGACCAGGTTGCAGCGCACGTTCTTCTCGCCCAGGTCGCGGGCGAGGTAGCGGCTGGTCGACTCCAGGGCGGCCTTGGCCACGCCCATCCAGTCGTACTTCGGCCACGCGAACTGGGCGTCGAAGGTCAGCCCCACGATGGAGCCGCCGCGCGGCATGACCGGCAGGCAGGCCATGGTGAGCGCCTTCAGCGAGTACGCCGAGACGTGCACGGCGGTGCCGACGTCCTCCCAGCTGCCCTCCAGGAAGTTGAACGCGCCCTGCGGGCCGAAGGCGATGGAGTGCACGACCCCGTCGAGGTCGACGCCCTCGCCCAGGTGCTCGCGCACCTTGTCGGCGAGCCCGTCGAGGTGCTCCTGGTTCTGCACGTCCAGCTCGATGACCGGGGCGGGCTTGGGCAGCCGCTTGGCGATCCGCTCGACGAGCGAGAGGCGGCCGAAGCCGGTAAGGATGACCTCGGCGCCCTCCTCCTGGGCGAGCTTCGCGGCGTGGAAGGCGATCGAGGACTCGGTGAGGACGCCCGTGACGAGGATGCGCTTACCGGCGAGAATTCCACTCATGACGTTCAGTGACCCATGCCCAATCCGCCGTCGACAGGGATGACGGCTCCAGTGATGTACGCGGCCTCGTCGGAGGCCAGGAAGCGGACCGAGGCGGCGATCTCCTCGGGCTGCGCGTAGCGCGCGAGCGGCACCTGCTTGACGATGCCGTCGCGCTGCTCGTCGCTGAGCGCGCGCGTCATGTCGGTGTCGACGAAACCGGGCGCGACCACGTTGACGGTGATGTTCCGCGAGCCCAGCTCACGGGCGAGCGACCGGGCGAAGCCCACCAGGCCCGCCTTGGACGCGGCGTAGTTCGCCTGCCCGGCGGAACCCATGAGCCCGACCACCGACGAGATCAGCACCACGCGCCCCTTACGGGCCCGCAGCATGCCCCGGTTGGCCCGCTTGACCATGCGGAACGTACCGGTGAGGTTGGTGTCGAGGACGGCGGAGAAGTCCTCCTCCGACATCCGCATCAGCAGCTGGTCACGGGTGACCCCGGCGTTGGCCACCAGCACCTCGACCGTGCCGTGCTTCTCCTCGATCTCCTTGTACGCCTGCTCGACCTGCTCGGGCTCGGTGATGTCGCACTTCACCGCGAGGAAGCCGGCCGGCGGCTCACCGGACCGATAGGTGATGGCGACCTTGTCGCCTGCGTCGGCGAAGGCCCGGGCGATGGCGAGGCCGATGCCGCGGTTGCCTCCGGTGACGAGAACCGAGCGGCTCAAGGGACCACCCTCTCTTGTAGATGTCGTGCTCGACCCCACGCTGTGTCCGTACGTGTGTCGACCCTCGTGCGGAAAAACTACCGGGCTACGGATGGGTTCGGAGAATCGAGCGCGCACAGGGGCGCGTAGCCGACCCTGTCGACTTCCTACAGAAACCCCGACCCCGTAGGTACCGTAGGCGGTGCGCCCGGGGCGCCCCGGGCTTGCGCGGGGAGCGCGGCATGGACCCCGAGGATGCCCACGCGGCCTCCGGGCCACCTCCGCCTGCGCGGAGAACACGGTTGGCCGGTCGTCCTTGCCTGGCCCAAGAACGGACCACCCCCACCTGCGTGGGAGCACGTGAGGCGGATGACAGGCAGTTCGCGATCGGTCGGACCACCCCCACCTGCGTGGGGAGCACCCGGCGATGAGCGGCAGCATGGCTCAGCCCGCCGGACCACCCCCACCTGCATGGGGAACCTTTCTGACCTGCGACTCTAGAGGGGCTTTGCTGTTTCTTGGCATTCATCCGGGCGGAACGCCACCAACGCGAGACCGTCGAAGTCGACCGGGACGCGGCGGCGTTCGCCCGCCGTCTGGAGGGTGAAGCCTTGTTCGTTGGCTTCGGGGTGGATGAGGACCGCCGCCCCGGGGCCGATCGAGGCGCTTACGACGGACCACAGCTCGTCGCGGACGCGGGCCGAGAGGGTGCCGACGTAGAAACCTGGGGTCGGCTCGATCATCCAGCGGGTCAGGGCACCCCGGACGTGGTCGGGGACGGCGGTGGTGGCGAGGACGGTCATGGACGGCATGTGTTCTCCATGCGGCGGCAGCGCCTCATTCGGGGTTCGCGTAGTTGACGCCAGCGGGTACGGAGCCCGCCACGGGATCCCAGAGGCTGACCATGTCGACGGAGTGCCCGTCCGGCAGGGGCTCGGCCTCGTCGGGCGCGAGCAGGGTCTGGACGTCGGCCACAATCCTCGGCAGCAGCTTGAAGAGCCGTAGCCCTTCCCGGAACCGCCGTCGCGCGTCGCCTTCGGGCTGCGTCGAGTCGTGCAGGGAGAACGCGAGGGGCACGGTCAGCTCGGCCTTGTACAGGTCAGCGATGTCGTAGACGAAGGCGTGTTGCGCCCCCTGGTGAACGAAGCCGAGCGCGGGCGAGCAGCCCAGGGCGACGAGCGCGGCGTGGACGATGCCGTAGAGGCAGGTGTTGGCCGAGGACAGGGCGGTGTTGACCGGGTCCTGGTCGTCCCAGGAGGCGGGGTCGTAGGCGCGGCGGAAGCGGCCGATGCGGTGCTGCTGGGCGAGAAGTTTGTACAGGGCCTTCATCCGTTGGCCCTCCATGCCGCGCAGTTGCTGCACGGTACTGGAGGCGGACACCGGCATCTTGAACCGCATGAGGTACATCCGCCGGGCTACTGCCAGACGGCGTTCCGGATCGCTCCACTGGTGGACCTGGTGCTCAAGCCAGCGGGTGGTGAGCGAGTCGGGTGTGGTGGCGGAGTAGCAACGGACGCCGCCGGAGCCGGTACACACGACACTCGTGCCGTGGCGGGCGAAGGTGGCGAGGGCAGGTTGAGTGATGGAGGTGCCGGGGCCGAGCAGCAGGCAGGAGAGCGCCGACGTCGGGAGGTAGACGCGGGTCACGTCACCGTCGGCGGAGGTTGTTTCGGCGCAGACCCCGGTGTCGTCCTGCACGATGCGTACGACATCCGCGTAGAGGAAGGACAAGGAGTCGCCGATGCGTGGCAGCATCGCGAGGGTCGGAGCGGCGATCCGACGCCGCGCGGAGGACTTCGTGTGCTGGGTGGCGGCCATGGGGCGCGTCATGCCTCCCGTGCGCCAGGGGCGAGGCTGAGCAGCCCGCAGCCGTAGGACTTGCCGCGGCCGATGCCGTGCAGCAGAGCGCCGCGCAGCGCGGCGGGGTCGCGGACGGTGGCGGCGCCCTCGAAGAGGATCGCCGCATGGGCAACGCGGACGGTCTCCTTCGGCTGAGAGCGGCCCTTGTCGTGCTGCTTGGGCTGGTGCCAGGCGGTGGGGGCGTCGGCGCTTCGGGAGAGGACGGTGTGCAGGTCCAGTCCGGCGGCAGCCGCGCGGTCGGCCCACCATCGGTCGGCGTCATCTCCGTACAGCGGGATGGCCTGCTTCCACTTGCCGGCGGTGCTGTTGCGGCCGCAGCGTCGTACGGCGTTGCCGAGGAAGCGGTAGCGGACCGGCGTCCCGGGCCGCAGGGCCGCGAACATGCCGTGCATCATGCGGGTCTGCGCTTGCGCGTAGCCGGTGGGCAGCAGGGCCGGGTCCGGTGGCAGCTGGGTCTGGACGAGGAGGACGGGGGCGCCGATGCCGTCGGTGTCGAGCCGGAAGAGGACCCCGGCCCGGGCTCGCGGGGCATCGCCGAGCCCGCTGGGGACGAGCGTCATGACGCGGCGGTGGAGGGCTGCGGCGTTGCGCAGGTCGTGCTGGACCTGCCTGCTGCCCAGGTTGAGCATGAGCCGGGTCAGCCATGCCTGCTCGGCAGCGGCAGCCGTTTCGGGAGAGGCTGTGGTGGTCATGGGGCCTTTCCTTCGTTTCCTCCGGGACGCGGAGCGTGCAGGTAGGCGTCGAGAGCGTCGAGGTATTCCGAGCCGTACCCGCCGCACAGGTCGGCGGGCAGCCTGCGGCTGGTGGTGTACGAGGGGCGCGCGTGGTATGTACGGTCGCGCGCGGTGAGGCGGATCGGCTCGTCGTTCAGCGTGGTGACGGAGGTCCGGCTGGACGGTGCGTCCCCGGGCCCCGGCGGGAACGGCACGTCCGCCGTGAAACGCACCAGGACGGTGGCCTCCTCATCGGCGCCCTCCGCCGAGGCCCACGGAACCTGCCGGGCGAGGGGGACGCGGTCGAGTTCCGCGACCGGGTCGAGGACGCCGGTACGGAGCAGGAGCAGCGCGCCGGGCGGGCAGGAGCGGCGGCCCAGGTGGAGCGGCCAGCGCGGGGCCGCCAGCGCCTCGGCGCAGGCGGTGAGGAGAGGCGCGTCCGGCTGGGAAGCGGTGACCGCGACGGTGAAGACGGCATCGCTCAGATAGTGGCGGCGGGAGACGATGGTCGCCGTATCGCCGCTGCGCCGAGCGCCCTTGGCGGTGGGGACGGTCCGATGCTGGGGGTATCCGCCGCCCACGGTGTGGAAGTCACGCAGCCGGACGCCGGGGCGGTCGGTCCGTACGGTGAAGCGGAGCCGGGTGAGCCGGGCGAAGTCCGGCGTGTCCCCGGCGTCCGGGACGGCCGCCGGGGACACGGTCGCGTCGGCGCGCGGGATGCCCAAGGCGGAGGCGAACATCCCGATCAGACCCGAGCGGGTGGGGTGCGCCACCGTGTCGCGATCGGTGAAGGCGCTGTGCTCGCCCCAGGACTGGAGCGGCCCGCCGAGCTGCAACAGGAACCCGGTCACGTCCGGTCGGTCCCTTCCGCGGGCCAGACGGCGGCAACGGCTCCGGCGACCAGCTCGGGGTAGGAGGCGGACTGCTCGCCGAGCCCGTCCCGGGCCTTTTCGTCAACGGAGGCGTACGCGCTGTGGATCAGCCCGGTGTCACCGAGGAGTCGGTGGACCCGGGTGGCGTAGTCGCTGAGGGCATCGCGGGAAGAGCTTGCCCAGCCGTCCGACCAAGCCTGCACCGGCTTCTCGAAGGCGGCGGCGAGGGAGAGCGGCCGGTCGGCGCGGACGCAGATATGCACCAGGTCAGGGACGGTGTGCGGGGCGGTGGAGTTCTTCTTGGCCGACGGCAGGGTGTTGATGAACGCGGTGGCGAAGGCCGTGGCGAGGGTGCGTGCGGTGTCGGGTTCCGGGATGTTCTTGGCGAGGTCGCGGAGGTCGAGGGTGGCGTAACGGTAGAAGACGCCACTGCTGTACTCGCCGGTGTTCATGTGCGCGCTGCCCGCGTCCGTGGCCCACTGGTCGGCGTCGTCGACCGCCGTGAAGAAGTCCGCCTGGACGGAGGTGCTGTGGGTGGTGAAGGCGTGGGCGACCTGGACCGCGCCGTCCACTCCGGCCCCGGGGATCTCGGCGAGCATGCGGCCGAAGAGCGCGATGGAGCCGTTGCGGGAGCGCAGCACATCATGCACCGCGTCCTTGGGCAGCAGTGCCTTGGCGGAGGCGGCCTTGTTGCCGAGCGCCTTCTCAAGCGCCTCCCGGTGCTGCTCGGCGATGTCGGCGAGCGCGGCTGCCGCGGTGTCTGGCAGGAAAAGCAGGGAGGCGGTGGTCGTGTCGCCCTTCTCCAGCGCGAGCTTGGACTCGGTGGAGCGGATGACCTGCGCGCCTGCGAGGGCGGCGAGGTCGGCGGGCCAGCCGCGCTCGGTCTCCAGCTCCCCGGCGACCTGCTGGGGCAGACGGCGGGTCCGTAAGGCCTGCTGGCCGATGTGCTCCTCCACGGCGAGCCGGGTGGGCCGCTTCCACGCCTGGCTGGAGACCCGGGTGCGGGTGGTGCCGCCGAAGGTGACGGTCTTGGGCGAGCCGAGATCGTCGCGGTTGACGTTGCTGTACGGGAGCGTCTGGGTGATGTGGATGTCCAGGAAGCGGGGTGCGCCGGACGTCTTCGCCGAGGCGGCGGATGCGGTCATCGCGGGTGGTCCTTTCAGTGGAGCAGAGGGGTACGGGCGAGGGGTTCAGGCGGACCGGACTTTGTCCTCCGCCTTGCCTTCGGTCGCGGCGGCCTTCTCACGTCGCAGGGTGCGGTAGAAGCCCTCCAGCCACCGGGTCGCCACCTGGTCACGGCCGTACTCCCACGCGATCAGGTCGCGGAGGAGGCAGGCGTAGTCGGCCGCGACACCGGCGGAGCCCAATTGGCGGAGCACGGCCGGGAGCATCCGGTGAAGGCCACCGGTCTCCTGCCGGACCATCAGGTGGAGCCGGGACTCCACACCACCCTCCTTGAGACCGTCGGTGTCCTGGCGTGTGACGGCCAACGCCAGGCTCTCGCCCAAGCTCGTGCCGGAGGGCCGGAATCCGGCGGTGGCGGGGCTGCCGAGTGGCGTTGCGGTCTGGGCCACCTCGGCGCCGTCGGCCTCCGCCGTGCGCTGGGCCCGGGGGCGGGCCGCGATGAGGGCGGCCACCGCGTAATAGGCCCGTTTCCTGGCCCCTTTCGCCTCGTCCGGGACCAGGCCATGGCGCAGCAGAGCCGCGTGGGTGCGGGCGGGCACCTCGTCCACGGGTTTGGCCAGCCCGCGCCGGAGGGCTTGCTGGGTTCCGGGGTCGGCGCACTGGGCGAGGACGTTGGCCACGAAGGTGTCGTAGCGGTCCAGTGAGGAGTTTCGAGGTGCGGGAAGGGTCGCATCCCCGGTGTCCCCTGGGGCAGTCGTGGTCGTGGTCATGCTCGTGTCTTCTCCTTGTCCGATGCCCCTGGGGTCCCTATGAGCCCCGCGGTCCCTGCGGGGTGGCGGGGCAGCTGGTCGACTCGCCCGAGGAGGCTGCGTACCAGCCCCCGGGCGTCCTCGCGGGCCTTCGCGCCGCGTGGGGTACCGGCGACCGGCCTGGTCACGTCGTCGTACACGCGCAGGGCCAGACGGCCGAACGTCCGCATCGCGTGGGTGAAGTCCCGGGCGTCCAGGGAGTCCCAGAAGCGCTCCTCCGCCACCGGCCAGTACGCCGCCAGCGCCCCACCGGGCCAGGGGCCAGCATCCTTGTCCTTCCTGCCCGGCTTGTCGTCGGTGAACGGGGTCGTGTACGAGCGCCAGGCGACGCGCAGCGCGTACGCCAAGCGCTCCGCGGCCTTTTCGGCTGCCTCACGTCCCTCTTTCGCCCCGAGCGCGAGGGCGTTGTCCACCGACTCGTCCGAGGATTCGAGCAGGGCGAAGAGGTCGGGTGTGGTCGCGCTGAAATAGGTGCGGTCCCGGGTCTGGCCGTCCTGGTCGAAGCCGTACGCGCACATGCGCAGCGCGCGCAGGGAGGCTTCCGGGATCTGCCCGCCGACCAGGCCGTCCAGGACGAGCGGCCGCTTCCCTCCGTCGCCCCGCTTCAGCAGGACGAGCGCGTCCAGGTCTCGCCACAGCGACCGCTCGGCAGCGGCCTCGCGGGGGCGCAGCGTGCCGTCCTTGCCCTCGTCCCAGATCAGGTACGCGTCGGTGTGCGATACGGCGCGGGAAGTACGGAACGCCCAGGTGATCGTGGCGTCCACGACACTCTCGCCGTCCGGTCCGGGCTGGAGCAGGATGGCGTGCTGGTGCTGCTCGGTGAGGGCCGTTAGCGGGCCGACCGCGCCGGAAGGAGGGGCCAACGGGTCCGGGAGTTCTGCGCGTTCCCATGGGCAAGCGTCCGTCACCGCCGCTCCCCCGGTCCCACCGACCGCTCCTGCCCCGCCCGGCTGGGGCCAGGTGCTGAGGGCCGGGATGCCGAGCAGCAGCGTCTCGAACAGCGACCGGCCCTCCGGGTGGTACGACATCGCCTTGCGCAGCGGCCCGGCGAAGGAGTTCCCGAACCGCTTGCCGGAGACGATGCGCGGTGTGCACTGGCCGGACGGGCCGTAGTAGAGCTGGGTGATGAGGTGCAGGGCGGCATCGGCGGAGGGGATGGCCACCTGCTCGGCGTCGGTGAAGTGCCCGAAGAAGACCTGGTTGCTCCCTGCGGGACGAGCCATGACCAGCTTGTTGACGCCCGAGCTGCTGGGGCACTCGTCGGCCAGCCGAGGGTCCTGTAGGAACGGCCGGACGGGATCGTGGAGGCGGAGCCGACTGGCGTGCCGGGTGAAGTACGCGTCGACCGCGGCCGGTTCGAAACGCTGCGCCGCCTCCAGCAGGTCGTAGCGTAGGTCGAGCCAGGCGGTGGTGTTCGACGCCGTATCGAGGCCGGTGATGCGTGCGGCCATCGCGCACAGGATGCGCATCAGGCCCGAGGCGGCCGGTGGAAGGGCCACGCTGAGACCGTCGATCTGGTGCGCGCTGAGGAAGAGCTCGCGCAGGCTGACGCTGGCCCCTCCGCCGTCCCTCGTACGGACCGGAATCCAGGGGCGTGTGCGGAGGTCGAAGTGGTCGTGGTCGTCGTGGTGGGGGTGGGCGGGCATGGCGAGGATGCACCTCGATTGATGAAGAGCGTGTGCGATGGACGCGCTCGGGCAGCGCGATGCCGTAGATTTGAGGCCTCCGCGCAGGCGGAGGTGGCCCGATGCTGAGATGGGCGAGCGCCGGAGGATGCGCCCCTCTCCCCGCGAAGGCGGGGGCTGATGACGGGACTCCCCTGGCTGGCGACCAGGGGGCCCGATCCGGACATCCATGACCTTACGGATAACTCCGCGTGATCACAGCCCATTTGGACCCAAGATGCTGAGATGCGCGAGCAGGTTACGCCGTCTTGCGGACGACGAGCCCCAGCGCATGGTCGAGCGTCAGCAGTCGATCTCCCAGGACCGCCCCGGCCGGAACTCCCCCGTCGGTGATCCGATGCGGCAGCAGGACCAGGCGGGCCAGCGGTGGTTCCTTGAGCCAGGCGTCCGGGGGTTCGTGCGCCCTGGCGCATGCCTGCCGCCACGATCCGTGGGCGAGGGGCACCACATGCCCCAGCAGCGCGCGGATCTCGGCGCGGGTGAACCGGCCGTCGCGTCGACTCCCCGAAGTCGGCAACGGAATCGTGCACGCCGCGTCCAGCCAGCGCACCCCGGAACCGTCGTCGAAGACCGACAGCAACTGGACTGTTTCGGCCCCGAGTCGGGTGGCGATCAGATCCTCGTCCGCCTCGCTGGTGGTCAACTCGTACAGAGACACGACCCTCTCGGGCGGCGGCAGCATGACCATCCCCGCGAGACCGGCGCGCGCCATGTCGTCGCTGAGGCGGTCGATGTCCCGCTGCATCAGCGCATCGGGGTCGGTGGAGGCGAACTCCTCGTCATACACGTCATCGACCAGCCGCTGCACATCCTCCGGCACCCGGACCGGCTCGACTCCCCGCCGCTCCAGCAGCTCCAGCGTGCGCTGGAGCAAAGACGGAGCGTATACGTCACCCCAGGCGGCCGGTGGCAGCAGGCTCCCGTCGCCCCCGACCGGGGCGAGCACCGCGAGCCGGGGGCCTTCGCACCAGGCCGGGCGCGCCGGGGCGGGCGCGGAGTGCCGCCAGACCCGGCCCGCGCGCTGCAACAGCAGGGCCATCGGCGCGAGGTCGGAGACGATCAGGTCGAAGTCGAGGTCAAGGGACTGCTCGATGACCTGGGTGGAGACGAGCACGGCACCGCGCGGAGGCTCTGGCCGCCGTACGCCCGGTTTCCCGACCCGGCCGAACCAGCTCTCTACTTCCGCAGTGAGCGCGGCCCTGCGACGGGCGGGGAAGCGGGCGTGCAGCAGCCGCAGCCGCGGCCCCGCCTCGGCGTCGTTCCGCACCGCGTCCTCGGACGAACGGTCGTCCCAGCCCGCGTAATCGGGGCCGTAGAGCGTCGCGTAGTGCTCGCGCAGCGCCTCGTAGGTCTTCTGCGCCTCGGCGACGGTGGTGCAGATCACCGCCGCGCAGCCACCGTCTTCCGTCACGCCCCGGAGTTCCGCGATCAGCGCGGCGAGCCGTCCGTCCGCCACGGTGGTGTCGTAGGTGTGGGTGACCGGCAGGACGCACACGCTCAGATCCTGCCTCCGCTCGCTCCCCACCCCCTTCTCGGGCACGGTCACCGCACCGCTTCGCGCGTCAACGTACATCCAGCCCGGGTAGGACGGCGGCGGAAGCCGGTACGTGCCGGGGGTGCGGCCGGTCCCCGACAGGTACGCCTCCACCAGGCCCTTAGCCGTCTCGCCGGTGACCGTGGCCGAGAGCAACACCACCGGCACGCCCATGGCACCCAGCCAGGTCAGCAGCCGCAGGAGCAATGCGTGGGTGTACGCGTCATAGGCGTGGGCCTCGTCGATGACCACCGTCTTGCCGGAGAGTCCCAGGTGGCGCAGGGCGTTCCGCTTCAAGGGCAGAACGCCCATCAGGATCTGGTCGACGCTCCCGACGGCGATCGGGGCGAGGACGCCACGGCCACGAGACCGCAGCCAGCGGCTGGCCACGACGGACATGGCGGTCGCTTCTCGTGGTTCGTCCTCGTGTTCTGACAGCACGCGGGGCTCGGCGTCGCCCTCGCCCGGCGCGTCGTGCGGCGGCTGTTCGGCGTACGGCTCGTAGAGGTCGGCGGCGCCGTGAAGCAGGGTCACTTGTGCCGGGTCCAGCAGATTCCGCTCGGCGAATCCGACGACGCGGTGGTACATCTGGTTGGCCGTGGCCTGGGTCGGCAGCGCGAAGAACAGCCCGCTTCTGCCGGACGCCGCGCCCATCACCGTCGCGGCGTACAGCGCGACCTCCGTCTTCCCTTCTCCGGGCGGCGCGGTCACGAGCAGTACGCCGGGGCCGTGCACGGCCCCGGGCAACGCCTCATCGATGCTCGTCTGCAACGAGTAGGGCCGATCGATCTCCGGGAACAGCCCGGTGAACCCCTGGAGCCGGAAGTCCGCCCGCCCCAGGCCTGCATCTGTGATGAGGGAGGGCGCTACGGTTGACGCCCGTCGGGCGTGGGCGACCAACGACGCCGGGGACGCCAGGATCCTTTCCCCACCCTCTTCCCCGTCAACGTCAGCGTCCGCTGCGGCCTGTTGAGCGGAGACGACATGTTCCTGGCTCGCCAGCCAGTCAGAGACGATGACCACCCCCGCGATGGTCACCGCCAATTCCACCGGCATGGCTCGTACTGTGGGCGTCTCCGGCCGCCCCAGTACGTCATGAAGAGCGGCCACATGCTCGCGTCGCTGCTCGGCCCAGCCGCCGACCCCCAGCTCGGGAAGGTTGCCCAACGGGTCGCGGATGTCGCGTGCCTCGGCGGCTTCGGGATACCGACCGTGATGCCCGCCGAGCATTTGGGCCACCTGCGTGAGCAACAGGCTGGCAGGCCGCCCGGAAGCCGGATACCCGAGCGCCGCCAGGAGCTGCGGGAGCGCCCGGTTCGTGGCGGCCTCATGGCGGATCTTCCGCGCCTGGCTGTCGTTCCGGCGGTCGTGCGCGTACGTGTCCTCGCCGAGAAACGCGCAGTGTCCGGGACTGTCCGGGACCGCCATGTCCTGGAACCGCGGCAGGATCTTTCCGATGTCGTGCAGCCCCGCCCAGAACATCACCAGCCGCCTGGCCTCGACCGTCGGCACCTTCAACGCGTCGGATATCGCCTCACGTTGCGGGGCCGCCAGCACGGCGTCCCACACGGCCCCGGCGACCATGGCCGTGTCCACGAGATGCCCAATGACCGGGTAGGGCTTCTCCAGCCCCTTGGACTTCCCCCACAACCGCGTATCGATCACGGCCTCGCCCCCTTCTGCATGCGCACACTCCGGCCTCGCGTGTTCTGCGTTACGTACCGGTCCGCACAGCTTTGGGTACTGGAAGAGCAGTACGGGCAGAAACCGAAAAAGATCCCCCGAGCCTGCAACCACCCACTATGGTTCGCGCGCGAAGCCAAGCCTCAGCACACGTGCTGGCGTTGACTCCCCCGCCCGGCCCGCGCTGAGGGCCACCCCGCCAACCCACGCCTCCCTTCCCGTGCAGCCACCCCAGCGATGCCCGACACGCTCCTCCCTGCTTGCATCACGCCAACGGGTGCCTGACTCCCGGCGCGTGGCGAGGTGTGTCTGCCATCATGAGCGGGAGATGAAGGCACTTGGTCAAGAACCCGCAAAGGGCTTCTGAATCCGCAGGTCGCGAAGGGTGTTCCCCGCGCAGGCGGGGGTGGTCCGGCTGGATGACGACCAGTGGCCGCGACTACTGCGTGTTCCCCGCGCAGGCGGGGGTGGTCCGGACGAAGGAGCAGCAGCAGGTGACCACGCTCAGTGTTCCCCGCGCAGGCGGGGGTGGTCCGCTGTGGGAGGCGCTGGCCGAGGCCGACCGCGCGTGTTCCCCGCGCAGGCGGGGGTGGTCCGCCGGAGACCTCTTCCACCTCCCCACCATTCGGGTGTTCCCCGCGCAGGCGGGGGTGGTCCGTACGGCGACGCCCCCGCAACCCCGATCGAGGCGTGTTCCCCGCGCAGGCGGGGGTGGTCCGCAGAAGTCGTTCCAGGGCACCGGGGTGCGCAGGTGTTCCCCGCGCAGGCGGGGGTGGTCCGTCGTCGCTCAGCGCCGGACGCTGACTCCGGAGGTGTTCCCCGCGCAGGCGGGGGTGGTCCGACCAGGCGAGCCGTGAAACTGTGGAGGTCTTCGTGTTCCCCGCGCAGGCGGGGGTGGTCCGTCCACGACTTCACTGTCGAGGACCCGTCCGTCGTGTTCCCCGCGCAGGCGGGGGTGGTCCACGGTCACGATGCCGCGGACGAGGTTCAGCCGCGTGTTCCCCGCGCAGGCGGGGGTGGTCCGCAGTCCACGTGGATTCCCACGCGGTGCCACGGGTGTTCCCCGCGCAGGCGGGGGTGGTCCGTTCGGGTACATGGATCTCGCGCGGCTCTCTCTGTGTTCCCCGCGCAGGCGGGGGTGGTCCGTCCTCGGCGCAGTCCTTCACCGTCACGTTGCGGTGTTCCCCGCGCAGGCGGGGGTGGTCCGGTGCGACCGGAGGTGGGAGCCGCACAAATCGGGTGGTCCCCGCGCTGGCGGGGTGAGCCGTGTTCTACGCTGCCCGCATGATTGGTGCAGTCGTGGTCCCCGCGCAGGCGGGGGTGGTCCGCATCCGGCCGGTTCGTCGACTAGCGGCACCCCGTGGTCCCCGCGCAGGCGGGGGTGGTCCGGCCGGAGTCTCTGCGGCGGCCGGGTCCCCACGCAGGCTGCCCGAATGATTCGCGCGGTGGTGCTCGACGTCGGCGAGACCTTGATCCGGGATGACCGTGGCTGGGCGGTGTGGGCCGACTGGTTGGGCGTTCCCCGGCACACCCTCTCGGCCCTGGTCGGGGCGGTCGTGGCGCAGGGGCGTGACAACGCGGAGGCGCTGCGGCTCGTCCGGCCCGGTATCGACATCCCTGCCGAGCGAGCCGCCATGGAGGCCAGCGGCGTCAACGAGCGGCTGGACGAGTCCGATCTCTATCCGGATACACGTCCAGCCCTTGCTGCTCTTCGTGAGCGCGGCGCGCGCGTCATCATCGCGGGCAACCAGACCGCGCGTACCGGAGAGTTGCTGCGGGACCTCGCGCTGCCGGTCGACGCGATCGCCACCTCGGGCGAGTGGGGCGTGGCCAAGCCGGACCCTGGCTTCTTCGCCCGCGTTCTGGAGCTTGCGGGTGCGGCGCCCGGCGAGACCGTTTACGTCGGTGATCACCCCGCGAACGACACGGGCCCGGCGAAGGCCGCAGGCCTGCGCGCCGCGCATCTGCGGCGTGGACCCTGGGGCCATCTCTGGGCGGGCAGGCCCGAGGCGGCTGCCGCTGATTGGCAGGTCGACTCGTTGCACGACCTCGTGCGACTCGTCGCCACCTGAGGCAAAACGCCCGAGTTCGAGGGCGCCACTGAGTACCGTTCGGAACGGATGCGGCGAACGGAGTACGAACATGCCCACCGAGCTTGCCCGGCGCGTGGCCTATCAGCGCCGCATCGCGCGTATGACACAGCAGGAGCTGGCGGACGCCGCCGGAGTGCACGTCGGGACGCTGCGGAAGATCGAGCGTGGCGCCAGGGGCGCGAGCGACGACGTGGTCGAGGCCCTCGCCGCTGCTCTCGGCGTCGATCCCGCCCTCCTGTTGGGCAGCCGGGACCGGGCGGACGCCCGGGTGCACGCCGCCATGCCGACGTTGTCGGCCGCCATCGCCGCGTACGACGCACCGGACGACGGACCGGTCCGGCCTCTGGCCGAGTTGCGCGCATCGGTGGACGAGGCGGTGACCTGGCGCCTGGCCGCCCAGTACGTCCGCATCGCTCGCCACGTACCGTCCCTCGTCGGTGAGTTGCTTCGCGGCTTCCACCTGGCGAGGCCCGAGGAGACTGCCGCGACTGCGAATCTTCTGGTCTCCGCGCTGCGGACCGCCGACGCCGTGGCGTACAAATACGGTGCCCGGGACCTGTCCGCCCGCTTGGTGGAGCTGATGCGGTGGGCAGCGCCGCATGCGGAGGACCCACTGCTGGACGCGGCTGTCGCTTACGTCCACACCGAGGTCTTCTTCGCTGCTCGTGCGTACGTCGCCGGGCTGCGTGCGCTCGAGGCCGCCGCGGACAGCACACCTGTCGGCCGTGATGACACGACCGTCGCCGCGCGGGGCGCCCTGCACATGCGGGCGGCCGTGATCGCAGGACGCGCCGGTCTGCCCCAGGCAGCGGGTCGGCACCTCGCGGAGGCCCGGCGCCTGGGGGACGCCGTGCCGGAGAGCGTCTATCAGGGCACGGCGTTCGGGCCGGTCAGTGTCCGCATTCACGAGGTGTCCGTCGCTGTCAGCCTCGGTGATGACCATGTGCGCCGAGCGCTCGATGCCGTGGGTGGCTGGGCCCCGCCCTGTGATCTGCCTGCCGAGCGCCGGAGCGGGTTCTTCATCGAGAAGGCACGTGCCCAACTATGGTCCGGACTCCCGCGCGACGCGTTCGAATCGCTGAAGGCCGCGCGCCGGATCTCGCCGCAGCACACCCGCGACCACCCGTGGGTGCGTGAGGACGTTGCGTCGGCTGCGGCGCGCTGACGCCGAAAGCCTCAGCAGTTTCGCCGAATGGTGTCACGCGGGCGAGTGACCTGACTGACCCTCACTGGGTCACTTTTGGCTCTCGCGGCCGAGAACCATCTACCTGCCCATACCGACCAGGCAGATGGGACGGCGATAGCCATGTCCAACGCAGACGGGTTCCCGCCGGGGAACACCCCCCGATCGTGGGCGCCACCGAGCGGAACCGACGTGGTGTTAGTCGAGGTAGGTCCGCACTGGGATGTCGTTCGGGCCCCCTTCGACGTCGGTGAGAGCGCCCTGCGGCTGCTCGGCGCGGCGACCGGTGCCGCCATCGCCGACTACGGCCTCATGTACTGGCTCATCCCTGCGGGCAGCTCCCAGTGCTGGCGACGCCTGCCGAGCAACGTCAACGCCCTCGGCGCGGATGGCACCACCGTCACCTACGTCGGTGTGCCCCCGGCCGCCCACACCACCGGGCCCCGTCTCCACTGGCGCATCCCAGTGGGCCCCGACCGGTATCTCACTGACCCGTACCGACTGCGCGAAGCCCTCATCCGGGCGATCGCAGCCCAACCCGCAATGGAGGCGACGGCTCGATGACGTCCCAGGTCTGCGCCCGCTGCGACAAGCCGACCAGTGCCCCGGTCGTCGTCGCGATCGGGCACGGCGCGAGCGGGGGTGGCGGCACCGTCTATGCCTGCCCCGGCACGTGCGCCGACAGCTTCCCCCGCCAACGCGACCCGTTCGACCACAGCACGCTGCCCACCCGGGACACCGCCGTCAGGCGCACCCCATGACTCTCGCGAACACCACCACGGACATCGGCGAGACTTGGCGCGCGGCCCTCGACCACGCCGCAGGCTGCCCCGACTGCCGCGCCGCGGACGACGGATGCGCAACCGGTCAATCCCTGGTGCACACCTACCAACAGGCGCGCCGCGCCCACCACGCCGAAGGTACGCAATAACTGCCCACCACCCGGACCGTGCCGCCACGAGCACTCACCGTTGCCCGGGCCCCACGGACACGCTGCCTCGTGCCGCCATGGCGACAACAGTTGGCTGGCGCCCCTCGCGCAGGGAGGTGCGTCTGCCATCATGAGCGGGAGATGAAGCCACTTGGTCAAGAAGTTGCAAAGGGCTTCTGAGTCCGCAGGTGGCGAAGGGTGGTCCCCCGCGCAGGCGGGGGTGGTCCGTCCACCTACCTCACCCTCATCGACCCCGTGTGGTGGTCCCCGCGCAGGCGGGGGTGGTCCGCTGAGCGGGACGAAGCCCGCACCGCTGCTGCGGTGGTCCCCGCGCAGGCGGGGGTGGTCCGTTACTGACCCAGAGGGGCAGTCATGAACAACTGTGGTCCCCGCGCAGGCGGGGGTGGTCCGCCGCACTGGGCGAAGGCCCAGCCCCAGGAGGGGTGGTCCCCGCGCAGGCGGGGGTGGTCCGGTCCGTTTTCAGCAGCGTCTCCAGCCGGTTTCGTGGTCCCCGCGCAGGCGGGGGTGGTCCGAGGTCGGTGATGGCGCCCATCTGCGGGTCGTAGTGGTCCCCGCGCAGGCGGGGGTGGTCCGTGGTGCTATGTGGTCGATCTGGCATACAACCCGTGGTCCCCGCGCAGGCGGGGGTGGTCCGCTGCCGATTGCCACCAAAGAGCCCCCGGATAGTGGTCCCCGCGCAGGCGGGGGTGGTCCGAGGTCTCGGTCCGCGTGGCCTTCGGGGAGGCAGTGGTCCCCGCGCAGGCGGGGGTGGTCCGTACCAGGACGCGATCACCGAGCACGGCCAGACGTGGTCCCCGCGCAGGCGGGGGTGGTCCGCACTCGACGTCGAAGCCGGACTCACTGAAGTCGTGGTCCCCGCGCAGGCGGGGGTGGTCCGCCGCTGGTGGTGACGATGACGGCGAGCGCGCAGTGGTCCCCGCGCAGGCGGGGGTGGTCCGGCCGAGGACGGCAAGCTCCACGCCTTCAACGGGTGGTCCCCGCGCAGGCGGGGGTGGTCCGGCTCTGGCCAGCCTCCGATACTCACCCCCGACGTGGTCCCCGCGCAGGCGGGGGTGGTCCGTCCGGGAAGAAGCGCCGCCCGGCCGACGACCGGTGGTCCCCGCGCAGGCGGGGGTGGTCCGCCAGTTCAGCACGTGGGCGGCGTCGTGGAGAAGTGGTCCCCGCGCAGGCGGGGGTGGTCCGGGCACGTTCTTGACGATCGGGACTACGTCGAAGTGGTCCCCGCGCAGGCGGGGGTGGTCCGTGGCCCGCGACGCCTGCGAAGAGGCCCTGTCCGTAGTCCCCGCGCAGGCGGGGGTGGTCCGACCTTCGGACCCGTGCACGGCGTCCTCATCCAGTGTTCCCCGCGCAGGCGGGGGTGGTCCGCCGCGACCGAGAGCGTGGCCCGGAGACGGGCCGTGGTCCGCGCGGGCGGGGAAGCGCTCTCAGATCGTGGGCGCCACCAAGCGGAACCAACGTGGTGTTAGTCGAGGTATGGCCGCGCCCTGTTCGGCATCGGTGCGAGCGCCCTGCGGCTGCTCGGCGGGCAAGCCGGTGCCGTCGACATGCACTGGTTCATCCCTGCAGGCAGCACCCAGTGCGGCAGCCTGCCCGCCCGGGATGTGGCCGTCAGGCGCGCCCGGGGTCAGCGCGAACGGTCCGCTTCGGTGGGCCGGGCGGGGGTGTCCGCTGGTTCGGTGGGGTGCTCCGGGTGGCCCTCCGGGCTCGGGGGGCTCGGCGTTACGAGGCCGGGGCGGGCGGCTGCGAGGCCGCACAGCAGCTCGGGGATTACCAGCAGGAGCAGCAGGGCTATCGACGGCTTCCAGCCGCCGGTCGCGCTGTGCAGTACGCCGAAGGTCAATGGGCCGGTCGCGGCGAGGAGGTAGCCGCCGGACTGGGCCATGCCCGAGAGGCGGGCCGTGATCGCGGCGGTGGGTGAGCGCAGGTTGAGGAGGGTGAGGGCGATCGGGAACGCGCTGCCGGTGGCGACGCCGAAGATCGCGACCCAGACCCATCCGGCCTGCGGAGCCAGGAGCAGGCCGACGAGGCCGATCGCCATCAGGGTGACGACCCCGAGGACGAGCGGGCGTTGGTCGCGCAGGCGGGCGGCGACCACCGGGACGAGGAAGCCGAGGGGGATGCCGATGATGATGACGACCGCGTTCATCATCCCGGCGGTGGCGGGCGAGAACCCGTGGTCGCGCATGATCTGGGGAAGCCACGCCGTCAGCGTGTAGAACATCAGCGACGTCATGCCCATGAAGACTGTGATGGACCACGCGAGGGGCGAGCGCAGCAGGGAGACCTGCTCCGCGTGGGCGGGCGGAGGTTCGGGGGGCCGCTTTCGTCCGTGGAGGGCGAGGGGACACCACGCCAGGGCCGCGATCAGGGACGGGGCCGCCCAGGCGGCCAGGGCGAGCCGCCAGCCGCCCAGGTCGCCGAGGGGGACGGCGAGGCCCGCCGCGGCGGCGCCGCTGACCGACATCAGCATCATCGCCAGGCCGGTGAGGGGGCCCACGCGGTGGGGGAACGCGCGCTTGATGACCGCGGGCACCAGCACGTTGCCGGTGGCTATCCCGGCTCCGGCCAGCACGGTGCCGGTGAACAGCGCCGCCTGGGCGGGGACCACGCGCAGCAGCAGGCCGGTGGTGATCACCAGGAGCGCCGCGGTGATCGCCGCCTCGGTGCCGATGCGGCGGGCGAGTGCGGGGGTGACGGCGGAGAAGATGCCCAGGCACAGCTCCGGCAGCGTGGCGAGGACGCCCGCCTCGACGCCGGTGAGCCCGAACCGGTCCTGGAGTTCGCCCAGGACCGGGGGGACGCCGGTGATGGCCGCCCGCAAGTTGAGGGTCAGCAGTATCAGGGCGATGAGGGAGCAGAGGGCTGTGAAGCGAGGGGAACGGAGAGTCATCTCGGGGCTAGCGGCCGCAGCGGGGGCACTGGCGGTCGTGTCCGCCCGCGGCGAGCGCCTTGCCTCGGGCGCCGTACGGGATCAGGGCCATCTGCAGCCGCCCGCAGCCGCAGCGGGTCCAGACGACGACGCCCTCGCTGGTGGTGTGCCGGGAAACGATGGTGTGCGTGTTGGTGCGCATAACAGCAGGATGAGCCCGGACGACCGTTGCGGTCCATTGCACGTTTTGCGGGTGGTGTGTGCAAGATAGTTGCATGATTGACCTGCGTCGGCTTCACATGCTCCGCATGGTGCACCAGCAGGGCACGGTCACCGCGGCCGCCGAGGCCCTGCACCTCACCCCGTCGGCGGTCTCCCACCACATGCGCGAACTCGCGCGCGAGCTGAGGGTTCCGCTCCTGGAGCCGCAGGGTCGCGGCGTGCGGCTGACTCCGGCCGCGCTGCTGCTCATCGGTCACGCCGACGCGCTGCTGGCCCGGTGGGAGGAGGCGCAGGCGGAGCTGGAGTCCTACCGGGCGGGCATGACCGGGCCGCTGCGCATCGCGGGCTTCACCACCGCGATCAGCGGCCTGGTCGCCCCCGCGGCCGGGCGGCTGCGGCGCAGCCATCCCGACCTCCTGGTGCGGGTGCACGAGTGCGACACCGTGGAGAGCATGGATCTGCTGGTGGCGGGCGAGGTGGATATCGCGGTCGTGGAGCCCATCGAGGGCGGGCCGCAGCCGGATGACGCGCGGGTCGAGCAGAGCCCCCTGCTGGAGGAGCCGTATCTCCTGCTGGTGCCCGCCGACCACCCGCTGGCGCGGGCGGGTTCGGTACGCCTGGAGGACGCGGCGGCCGAGGACTGGATCGTCGCCCACCCGGGCACCTGCGACCACGCCCAGCGGGTGCGGGTGCTGTGCGCGGCGGCCGGGTTCTCGCCGCGGATCGTGCACGCCGCCACGCAGTGGCCTGCCGTCTGGTCGCTGGTCGGGAACGGGCTGGGCGTCTCGCTGATCCCGCGACTGGCCGAGGGCCCGGCGGGCCAGGCGGTGGTGCGGGTTCCGGTGGCGAGCGAGAACATGCCGACGCGGCGGATCCTCACCTGCCTGCGCCGGGGCAGCCGTCAGAGCCCGCTCATCGACCTCGGGATGCGGACGCTGGAAGAGACGGCGCGCGACCACCAGGGCATGGGCGACTGGCCCCGGTCCGCCTGACGGCTCGCCGGGCGCGCGCCGGTGGGTCATGCGGGGGACGCCCCCGGTGTCGTAGCGGCGTGATTCACTTCCCACGGATACTCACCGACGAGACCGACGAAGGGGTCGCCGTGGTGCACGAGATCGATCCGTCCTTCCTCGCGCTGCCGCTGCACGCGCTCGCCGACGCGGCGCTCGCGCGGGCCCGGGCGTTGGGGGCCGAGCATGCGGACTTCCGGTTCGAGCGGGTGCGGAGCGCCTCGTGGCGGCTGCGGGACGCGCGGGTCGCGGGGTCGTCCGACATCACGGACCTCGGGTACGCGGTGCGGGTGGTGCACGGGGGCAGTTGGGGGTTCGCGTCCGGGGTCGACTTGTCGATGGACGCGGCGGCGCGGGTGGCCTCGCAGGCGGTGGCGATGGCGAAGCTGTCGGCCAAGGTGATCGAGGCGGCGGGGTCCGATGAGCGGGTGGAGCTGGCCGCGGAGCCGGTGCATGCCGAGAAGACGTGGGTGTCGTCCTACGAGATCGATCCGTTCGGCGTGCCGGACGCGGACAAGACCGGGCTGCTGGCCGAGTGGAGCGGGCGGCTGCTGGCGGCGGACGGGGTGGCGCACGCGGACGCGTCGCTGCTGACCGTCCATGAGAACAAGTTCTACGCGGATACGGCGGGCACCACGACCACCCAGCAGCGGGTGCGGCTGCATCCGCAGCTGACCGCGGTGGCGGTGGACCCGGTGAGCGGGGAGTTCGACTCGATGCGGACCCTGGCCCCGCCGGTCGGGCGGGGCTGGGAGTACCTCACCGAAACCGGCACCAACGGCTGGGACTGGGACGCGGAGCTGGCCGAGCTGCCCGTCCTGCTGGCGGAGAAGATGGCGGCGCCGCCGGTCGAGGCGGGCGCGTACGACCTGGTGATCGATCCGTCCAACCTCTGGCTGACGATCCATGAGTCGATCGGGCATGCGACCGAGTTGGACCGCGCGCTGGGGTACGAGGCGGCGTACGCGGGGACGTCGTTCGCGACCTTCGACCAGCTGGGCAGCCTGCGCTACGGCTCGGAGATCATGAACGTCACCGGTGACCGGACCGCCGAGCACGGGCTGGCCACCATCGGGTACGACGACGAGGGCGTGGCCGCGCAGTCCTGGGACCTCGTCAAGGACGGCAGGCTGGTGGGGTATCAGCTGGACCGCAGGATCGCCCGGCTGACCGGTCTCGGCCGCTCGAACGGGTGCGCTTACGCCGATTCGCCGGGCCATGTGCCGGTGCAGCGGATGGCCAATGTGTCGTTGCGGTCCGACCCCGAGGGGCCTTCGACGGAGGCGCTGATCGGGGACGTCGAGAACGGGCTCTATCTGGTCGGCGATCGCTCATGGTCGATCGATATGCAGCGCTACAACTTCCAGTTCACGGCGCAGCGAGCGTACCGGATTCGGAACGGGGTCCTCGCCGGGCAGGTGCGGGACTTCGCCTACCAGGCGAGCACCACCGACTTCTGGGGCTCGATGTCGGCCGTCGGCGGCCCGCAGACGTACGTCCTGGGCGGCGCCTTCAACTGCGGCAAGGCCCAGCCCGGCCAGGTCGCGTCCGTATCGCACGGCTGCCCGTCCGCGCTCTTCCGCGGCGTCAGCATCCTCAACACCACCCAGGAGGCGGGAGCATGAGCGTGAAGCCGCACGAGATCGTGGAGCGCACCCTGGAGCTGTCCCGCGCGGACGGCTGTGTGGTGATCGCGAACGAGACGTCGACCGCCAATCTGCGCTGGGCGGGCAACGCGCTGACCACCAACGGCGTCACCCGCGGCCGCACCCTGACCGTGGTGGCCACCGTGGACGGCGCGGAGGGCACCGCCTCCGGGGTGGTGTCCCGGTCGGCCGTGACCGCCGGGGAGCTGGAGCCGCTGGTACGGGCCGCCGAGGCGGCCGCGCGGGACGCGGGACCGGCCGAGGACGCCCAGCCGCTGGTCGGCGATACGAACGTCTCCCCCGGCTTCACCGACTCCCCCGCCGAGACCTCATCCGAAGTGTTCGCGGCGTTCGCCCCGGCGCTCGGCGAGGCGTTCGCCGCCGCCCGCGCGGGCGGCCGGGAGCTGTACGGGTTCGCCAGCCATGAGGTGATCTCCAGCTATCTGGGCACCTCCAGCGGGCTGCGGCTGCGCCATGACCAGCCGAGCGGCACGCTGGAGCTGAACGCCAAGTCGCCGGACATGACGCGCTCGGCCTGGGCCGGGCGGACGACCCGCGACTTCCGGGACGTCGACCCGGCCGCGATCGACGCCGAGCTGGCCCAGCGGCTGCGCTGGGCCGAGCGGAAGGTCGAGCTTCCGGCGGGCCGCTACGAGACGCTGCTGCCCCCGACCGCCGTCGCCGACCTGCTGATCTACCAGCTGTGGTCCGCCTCAGCCCGGGACGCGGCGGAGGGCCGTACGGTCTTCAGCAAGCCGGGCGGCGGCACCCGGGTCGGCGACACCCTGTCCGAACTGCCGCTGACACTGCGCAGCGACCCGCACGCGCCGGGTCTTGAGGCGGCGCCGTTCGTGATCGCGCACTCCTCCGGGGACGACGCGTCGGTGTTCGACAACGGGCTGCCGCTGCCCGCGACCGACTGGATCCGGGACGGAGTGCTGAAGCACCTGGTCACCACCCGGCACTCGGCGGAGCTGACCGGGCTGCCGCTGGCCCCGGGGATCGACAACCTGATCCTGGACGCGGGCGGCACCCGCTCACTGGAGGAGATGGTCGCCTCGACCGAGCGGGGCCTGCTGCTGACCTGCCTCTGGTACATCCGCGAGGTCGACCCGGCCACCCTGCTGCTGACCGGGCTCACCCGGGACGGCGTGTATCTGGTGGAGGGCGGCGAGGTCGTCGGCGAGGTGAACAACTTCCGCTTCAACGAGTCGCCGGTGAGCCTGCTGTCCCGCGCCACCGAGGCGGGGCGCACCGAGCCGACCCTGCCGCGCGAGTGGGGCGACTACTTCACCCGTGCCGCGATGCCCGCGCTGCGCGTCCCGGACTTCAACATGAGTTCGGTCAGCAAGGGGGTGTGAGTGCGGCCGCTCTCACAGGGTGTGAGTCAGGCCGGACGATATTGCGTCCGGCGGCGGGAGACCGGCGAATAGACTGGTCCCCGCCCATCCGTCCGCTCCCCACTCTCACCAGGAACCCCATGACACGCCTCGGCGCATCCGTCGCCCGCGCCCGCGAGCTGCTCGACCAGGACCTCTCCTCCGACAAGACCGTCGAGCAACTGCTCGCCGAGACGTCAGCCCGGCGCTCCCTCGATCTGAGCGATCTGTCGGCCCAGGAGCAGGCCGAGCTGATCGCCTCCCGTACGGTCGAGGTCCTGCCGGGGGTCAAGGAGCTGGCCGAGCGGATCGAGGAGCGGCGGGCCGCGGGCAAGGGCCTCGCGATCAAGCTGGGCATCGACCCGACGGCCGCCGATGTGCACCTCGGCCACACCGTGCCGATGATCGTCCTCAACCGCTTCCAGCGGATGGGGCACGACGTCACCCTGCTGATCGGCGACTTCACGGCCAAGATCGGCGACCCGTCGGGGCGTACGGCGGAGCGTCCGCCGCTCACCGACGACGACATCGCCCGGAACCTCGCGGGCTACCAGCGGCAGGTCAAGCCGTTCTTCGACTTCGAGAAGGTCAACTTCCGGCAGAACAGCGAGTGGCTGGCGCCGTACACCTTCCCGGAGCTGCTGGGGCTGCTCGCCCAGGTGCCGGTGTCGCAGCTGCTGCAGCGCGAGGACTTCCGCAACCGGCTGGCGGCGGGGTCCGGGCTGACCATGTCAGAGCTGCTGTACCCGATCGCGCAGGGCCTGGACTCGGTGGCGCTGGAGAGCGACGTGGAGCTGGGCGGCGCCGATCAGCTGCTCAATCTGCAGATGGGCCGCAAGCTGATGGAGCTGCGCGGCCAGCAGCCGCAGCTGGTCGTCACCATGCCGCTGATCGAGGGCACGGACGGCACGGGCGCGAAGATGTCCAAGTCCAAGGGCAACTACGTGGCGCTCAGCGCGACCTCCGAGGATGTCTTCGGCAAGATCATGTCGATCCCGGACCGGCTGATGAAGCCGTACCTGGAGGCGTGGACGGAGTGGACGGACGCGGAGATCGCGGCCGCGACCACCCGGTTGGAGACCAAGTCGCTACACCCGATGGACCTCAAGAAGGTGCTGGCGGGCGAGGTCGTGGCGGCGCTGTACGGCGTCGAGGCGGCGATGGCGGCGCGTGCGGGCTTCATCGCGCAGTTCTCCAAGAAGAGCTTCACCGACGTCGGGACGCTGCCGGTGGTCGACGCCGCGGAGCACGGCGGCGAGACCATCGCGACCGTGCTGAGCAAGGTCCTGGAGTTCCAGCCGAGCGCGTCGGCGGCCCGCCGGGTCGCCAAGCAGAACGGTCTGCGGCTGGTCGTCGAGGCCGAGGACGGCCAGAAGGCCATCGTCCTCGCCGAGGCCCAGGCGGTGCGGCCGCTGGCCGAGGTGGTCGCGGAGGTGCTGGCGGACGCCGGGCTCACCGCGCCCTCCGGCGGGGTCTACCTCAAGGCCGGACGGAAGATCGCCCAGCTCCAGGGCGTGTGACCCGGGCGATCGGCCGGTGAGGCCGGAGCGGCGGCCGGTGCGCTTCCACCATGCGCGCCGACCGCCGCGGCTCAGGCCCGCTCTCTCCTGCCGCCGTGGCGGATCGTCTGCCACAGCGGGGTGCCGAGGGCGACGATCACGATGGCCCCGGCCAGCTGCAGCAGATGCCGGATCCAGTCGAACCCGCCGGTGTGCCTGACCCCGATCCACCCGGCCACCGCGTTGCCGACGAGGGCCCCGAGGATGCCGTAAATGCAGGTCAGCCAGAGCGGAATGTCTTGCTTGCCCGGCAGGATCGCTCTGGCGATCACACCGAGAATGATTCCTACGACGATCGCCCACAGCCAGTTCATGTCGCCTCCTGACGCGGCGGGGGACACGCGTTTCCTCCCAGTGTTCGACCGTTTTCGCTACGGCGCATGTCGAAGCGTCCCGTACGCGCCCTGCCGTACCGGCTTCGCCACCCGTCGGGGTGCCCCGGCCTCGAACCGTGCGGGGGCGCGGCGTAACGTTGAGTACGTATCGGAGCGGGGGATACCTGCTCGGGGACCAGGTGGTGGAACGTGATGCGGAAGCACAGCGAGGCCGAGGTCTTCCGGATCACCGGGGCCCGCCAGGGGCTGGCCGATGATGTGCGCGGACGGCAGCGGCGCTATGTGATCTCGATGTCGGTGCGGACGGTGGCGGTCGTGCTCGCGGCCGTACTGTGGAACGTCGAGCGCCATGTGGCCATCGTCGCCCTGGTGCTGGGGGTGCTCCTGCCGTACGTCGCGGTCGTGATCGCGAACGCGGGCCGGGAGAACGTCACTTCGCTTCCCACGACCTACATCCCGACTCCCTTGCGGCCGATGCTCGGTCCCGGTCGGGACGAGGATTCGGCGGCGTCGGAACCCGGTCCGGAAGATGCCGCACATACCAGCGAGGATGGACGCGGCGGGCCCGGCTGACCTGCCGCGTTGCCGCAAGCTCAGGAAAAGCTCAGATCAATCATGCTGTTCCGGTGCACCTCGCCCTATCCCTCGTGACATACTTCGTACGCGCTCCGCATCCCCCGTCGGAGCGACAGACCGACGCCGGGCGGCTCCCCCCGTGGCTGCCCGGCGTCGTCATGTCCGCAAGTCACATGTCCGCGGCCGTCATGTCCCCACCGCTTTCTGCAGAGACGACGGTGTCCGTAGCATCTGCGGTGTGAACATCCTCAACGCCGCCTCCGAGACCGAGACCGACACCCCGATCTGCTCCGCCAAGGGCTGCCGCGCCGACGCCGTCTGGGTGCTGGCCTGGAACAACCCCAAGCTGCACACCCCGGAGCGGCGGAAGACCTGGCTGGCGTGCGAGGAGCACCGCGAGCACCTGTCGAAGTTCCTGGGCATGCGCGGTTTCCTCAAGGACGTCGTGACCCTGGAGGAATGGTCAGCCACCGATCGCTGACATCGGGCGGTCCGGCTGCAGGAACGACGGGTCGTCCAGCCCGGATCCCGCCTTCTTCCCCCACATCGCCACCCGCCACAGCCGGGCGATCTCCTCGTCCGGTGCGCCGGAGCGCAGCGCGCCCCGCAGATCGGACTCCTCGCGCGCGAACAGGCAGGTCCGCACCTGTCCGTCGGCGGTGAGCCGGGTGCGGTCGCAGGCGCGGCAGAAGGGGCGGGTGACGGAGGCGATGACGCCGACCCGGGCCGGGCCGCCGTCGACCAGCCAGCGCTCGGCGGGGGCGGAGCCGCGCTCGTCGTCGCCCTCGGCGGTGAGGGTGAAGCGGGTGCGCAGGCTCTCCAGGATGTCCCCGGCGGTGATCATGCCCTCGCGCTGCCAGCCGTGCTGGGCGTCGAGCGGCATCTGCTCGATGAAGCGCAGCTCATAGGCGTTGTCCACGGCCCAGGCGAGCAGATCGGGGGCCTCGTCGTCGTTGAGTCCTGGCATCAGCACGGCGTTGACCTTGACCGGGGTGAGCCCGGCGTCGTGCGCGGCGGCGAGGCCGCGCAGCACATCGCCGTGGCGCTTGCGCCGGGTCATGGTCTGGAAGACGTCGGGGCGCAGGGTGTCCAGCGAGACGTTGACCCGGTCGAGACCGGCGTCGCGCAGGGCCACGGCGGTGCGCTCCAGGCCGATGCCGTTGGTGGTCAGGGACATCTCGGGGCGCGGGGTGAGCGCGGCGCAGCGCTCGACGATGGAGACGAGGCCGGGGCGCAGCAGCGGCTCACCGCCGGTGAAGCGGACCTCGGTGACGCCCAGCTCGGTGACGGCGATCCGGATCAGCCGGACGATCTCGTCGTCGGTGAGCAGATCAGGCTTGGCAAGCCATTGAAGCCCCTCTTCCGGCATGCAGTAGGTACACCGCAGGTTGCACCTGTCGGTCAGGGAGACACGCAGGTCGGTGGCGGTCCGACCATAGGTGTCGATCAGCATGTCGGCGGCCCCTCACGGTTCGCTTGCGTGCGCTGAGGTCAATTGTCCCGCAGCGTACGTGAAAGCGGTGACATCGAGGGGCCGCCGGGGGTGGGGTAGGGGGTGTCTTGTCGGTCAGGCCGGATCAGCGAGCGGCGTCTGGTGCGGTGCCTCGCAACCCGCGTGAGGAGAGCGCAGCGGCGCTGCGTGCGACGAGCGCGGGGCCGCGAGGTGCCGTGCCAGGCGTCGGGAGCCCGGCATGACCGGCAAGACACCCCCTGGGTCAGTGGGCGCCGTGTCCGGTGAGGGAGCGGACCTCCAGTTCGGCGTATTTGGCCTTGTCCGGCTCCTCCTTGGAGACGAGGGTGCCCAGCCAGCCGAGCAGGAAGCCCAGCGGGATGGAGATCAGGCCGGGGTTCTCCAGCGGGAACCAGTGGAAGTCGACGTCCGGGAACATCGAGGTCGGCTTGCCGGAGACGACGGGCGAGAAGAGCACCAGGAAGACGGAGGAGATGAGTCCGCCGTAGATCGACCAGAGGGCGCCCTGGGTCGTGAAACGCTTCCAGAACAGGCTGTACAAGATGGTCGGCAGGTTGGCGGAGGCGGCGACCGCGAAGGCGAGGGCGACGAGTCCGGCCACGTTGAGATCGCGGGCGAAGACCCCGAGGACGACGGCGACGGAGCCGATGCCGACGGTGGCCCAGCGGGCGGCCCGGATCTCCTCCTTCTGCGTCGCCTGGCCCTTGCGGATCACGTTGGCGTACAGGTCGTGGGCGAAGGACGACGAGGACGCGAGGGTGAGCCCGGCGACGACGGCGAGGATGGTCGCGAACGCCACCGCGGAGATCACCGCGAGCAGGATCGCGCCGCCAGTGGAGGACGCGCCGCCGCCGATCTCCTCGGCGAGCAGGGGCGCCGCGGTGTTGCCGGACTTGTTGGACTTGATGATCGTGTCCCGGTCCAGCAGGGCCGCCGCGCCGAAGCCGAGCGCGATCGTCATCAGGTAGAAGCCGCCGATGATGCCGATCGCCCAGTTGACCGACTTACGGGCGGCCTGGGCGGTGGGCACCGTGTAGAAGCGGATGAGGATGTGCGGCAGTCCGGCGGTGCCGAGTACCAGCGCGATGCCGAGGGAGAGGAAGTCGAGCTTGGAGGTGGCGTTGATGCCGTACTTGAGGCCCGGCTCCAGGAACGAGCTGCCCATGCCGCTGTTCTTGGCGGCCTCGCCCAGCAGCGCCGAGACGTTGAAGTCGAACTTGAGCAGCACCAGGAAGGTGATCAGCAGCGTGCCCGCGATGAGCAGGACGGCCTTGACCATCTGCACCCAGGTGGTGCCCTTCATGCCGCCGATGGTGACGTAGAGCATCATCACCACGCCGACCAGCACCACGATGAGGATCTTCCCGGCCTCGCTGGTGATGCCCAGCAGCAGCGAGACGAGGACGCCCGCGCCCGCCATCTGGGCCAGCAGGTAGAAGATCGACACGACGATGGTGGAGACGCCCGCGGCGGTGCGCACCGGGCGCTGGCGCATCCGGTAGGCGAGCACGTCGCCCATCGTGTAGCGGCCGGAGTTGCGCAGCGGTTCTGCGACCAGGAGCAGGGCGACCAGCCAGGCGACGAGGAAGCCGATGGAGTACAGGAAGCCGTCGTACCCGGAGAGCGCGATGGCCCCGGCGATGCCGAGGAAGGACGCGGCGGACATGTAGTCGCCGGAGATCGCGAGCCCGTTCTGGAAGCCGGAGAACTGTCTGCCACCGGCGTAGAAGTCGTTGGCGTCCTTGGTCTGGCGGCCCGCCCAGACGGTGATGGCCAGGGTCGCCACGACGAAGACCGAGAAGAGCGTGATGATCAGCGGCCGGTTGTCCGAAGCGCTCTCGGCCGCGAGCAGGTACGTGCTCATGAACTGTCCCCCAGACGGGCCTTGATGGCCTCCGCGCGCGGATCGAGCTTGGCGGCGGCGTGCCGGGAGTACCACCAGGCGATCAGGAAGGTGGTCAGGAACTGGGCGAGGCCGAACACCAGCGCGACGTTGATGTTGCCGACGACCTTGGTGCCCATGAAGCCGCCCGCGTAGTTGGACAGCAGGACATAGAGCAGGTACCAGCTGACGAACGCTATGGTCAGCGGGAAGGCGAACGAGCGGTGCGCGGAGCGCAGTTCGCCGAACTCGGGGCTCGCCTGCACCTCGTCGTACGGGGGGCGTTGGTGCTGCCGCTGATCGTCGGGACGATCGCTGGCCGGTGCGGTATCCACGGTCTCTCCTGGTGAGTGGGTCCGACGGGACGTACGGCGGTGCGACGGTGATCCGGATCACGCATCGTAAAGGCGGTAGCGAAGTCTGCGACAGGGTCTGGTGGTTGAAAGACGGAGAGAGATTCGCTGATGCGTTTGGATCCGGGCGCTGTGGCGGGTTTTCTTCCGGAATGTATTGATACTCGGTGATGATCAGCGATAGCTTCGCTCGTCATGTACCCGCCCACGCGCATCCGCGCTGCGGCGGTCGCTACGGATGAGGTGGAGACCCCATGGCTCAGCTGAGATCGGATGCTCCCAGACCCGGGACGAGTTCCACTGTGCGAATGAAGTCTTCCGGATCGCGGGGGCTGACGCCGCGAGCCGTCGCCATACCCGCCGCCCTGGCGCTCACCGGCGCGCTGGCGTTCCTGCCGACCTCGGCGGGCGCCACCGGGCAGGACAGCCCGGCTCCCGCCGCCCGGGCCGCGACCGCCGACGGCCCGTCGCTCAGCTACGTCGTCAACGTCCGCCCGGGCCACCGCGACAGCTCGCGGATCGAGAAGGCCATCAAGCGGGCCGGTGGCACGGTGGTCATCTCGTACGACCGGATCGGCGTCATCGTGGCCCACTCGGCCAACCCGGACTTCGCCAAGACGCTCCGTACGGTCCGTGGCGTCGCCTCCGCCGGTGCCACCCGCACCGCGCCGCTGCCCGCCCAGTCCACCGGCGACATCGGCACCCCGAAGCTGCTCAGCGAGAAGGAGCGCAAGGCGGTCGCGGCCAGCGCCAAGGCCGGTCAGGACCCGCTGGAGCCGCTGCAGTGGGACCTGCCCGCCATCAAGGCGGACAAGGCCCATGAGAAGACCCTCGGCAGCCGCAAGGTGACGGTCGCGGTCATCGACACCGGCGTGGACGACACCCACCCCGACCTCGCGCCCAACTTCGACCGCAAGGCCTCGGCCAACTGTGTGTCCGGCAAGGCGGACACCACCGAGGGGTCCTGGCGGCCGAGCGCGGAGGAGAGCCCGCACGGTACGCATGTCGCGGGTGAGATCGCCGCCGCGAAGAACGGCATCGGCGTCACCGGGGTCGCCCCGGGCGTCAAGGTGTCCGGCATCAAGGTGTCCACGACCGCCGGGTGGTTCTACACCGAGGCCGTCGTCTGCGGCTTCATGTGGGCTGCCGAGCGCGGTGTCGACGTCACCAACAACAGCTATTACACCGACCCGTGGTACTTCAACTGCACCGGTGACCCGGACCAGAAGGCCCTGGTCGAGGCGGTGCGCCGGGCCTCGTCGTACGCCGAGCGCAAGGGCGTGGTCAACGTCGCGGCGGCGGGCAACGAGAACTATGACCTGACCTCCGACTCGATCACCGACACCTCCAGCCCGAACGACACCACCCCCGTCGAGCGGGTCGTGGACCCCAGCACCTGCCTGGACATCCCGACCCAGCTGCCGGGCGTCGTCACCACCGCCTCGACCGGCGCCAAGGGGCTGAAGTCCTCGTTCTCCAACCACGGGCTCGGGATCATCGACGTCGCGGCCCCCGGCGGCGACAGCACGGTCTACCAGAAGCCCGCGCCCCCGGCCCAGGACGGCCGGATCTACAACACCCTGCCGGGCGGCAAGTACGGCTACATGGCGGGCACCTCGATGGCGTCCCCGCACGCGGCGGGCGTCGCGGCGCTCATCAAGAGCACCCACCCGCGGGCCTCCGCCGCCATGGTGAAGGCCCTCCTGAAGGGCGAGGCCGACGACACCGCCTGCCCGACGTCGTACGACCTCGACGGCGACGGCAAGATCGACGCGGTGTGCGAGGGCGGCAAGAACTACAACGGCTTCTACGGGGCCGGAATCGTGGACGCCCTGGACGCGGTCAAGAAGTAACCCGCTGACAGGATGTACGGGCCGCCGGGCAGCGCTTCCGCCCGGCGGCCCGTCACGTGTTCCCGGGAAGCCCCGAGAGGATCCGCCGCCGTGCACCACGACGACTCCTGGGGTCCGCTGCCGCCACGGCCGCCTGCCACGCTGTGGCTCCGGTTCGCCTTGAGCGTGCTGATCCTGCCGCTGTGGTGGCTGCTGCTGGCGGTGCTCTTCGTGGTCCTCCTGGCGTTCGCCCTGGTGGCCGATATCTTCGCCCTGGTCCCCGGGTTCGAGAAGGGGTTCGGGAAGGGGATCGACCGCTCCCGCCGGGCGCTGGAGCTGTGGCCCGCCTGGTGCGTGACCTGGCCGGAACTGCGGCACGAGGGCGACACGGACCACTACCGGGCGCGGGCGGACGGGAAGGTCGCCGGGCTGACCGACAAGCAGCTGGCCGCCCGGGAGGCCGGGAAGCCGCCGCCGCCCGGCCCGTACGACGTCCCGGTGCGCGACTACCGCGCCGTGGGCGCGGGTTACGTCGTCGAGACGGCGCGGGCGCGGGGCTGGGACCTGAGCCACGACCTGCCCTCCGACCCGGCCCGGATCGTCCGGCTCAGGCGGCTGCCGGAAGCGGCCTGAGCGGCGCTTCGCGGGCGGTCTGGCGCAGCAGTCCGGTGGTCAGCAGGTACTGGGCGGCGATATAGGTGGCCATGATCCAGAACTGGGGTACGGGGAGCTGCGGCCAGTCCGCGAGACCGGCCGCGATCAGGCCGTCGGACAGCAGGAACAGCGCCCCGCCGAGCCCGGCCCGCACCCCCGTCCGCAGCGCGCCCAGCGCCATGGCCGTCAGCAGCAGGCTGTACGCGGCGACCGGCACGCGCAGCCCGGCGTCGAGCCCGGACCACAGCGCGGCCGTGCTGCCGAGCCACACCGCCCCGTAGCCGTACGCCACCCAGGGCACCGTACGGCGCCGCCCGGACCGTGCGAACAGGGTGAGGTAGCAGAGGTGTCCGGCCGCGAAGCAGCCCATTCCGGCCAGGAAGGCGGTCTCACCGCCGAGTTGGAGCAGTACGTCGCCGCCGCAGCCGCACAGCAGGGCGGCGACCAGCGGGCGGGGCGCGCCGCGCAGGGCCGCGTACGCGGCGAGGACCGGCATCAGGGCGGGCTTCGTCAGCTGGACGAGCGTGGTGGCGTCCGCGAGCAGCGCGCCCAGATGCACGGCCACGAGCAGCGCGAAGAGCACCGTGAAGCATCGGGGCAGGGCGCGCGGCGCGCTCATACGGCGCGCTCCGGCGCCCGCTCCGGCGCGGGAGGCGCGCCGGGGGCGCCAGGCGCATCGGGAGCGTCGGGCGGTGGCGCGGGCGCCCAGCCCGGGCCGCCGAAGACCCGCCCGGCGCGCTCGCGCCAGTCGCGGGCGGCCGCGATGTCCCGGGCGATGGCCGCGTACTCATGGGTGGCCACGCGCAGCGGGTTGTAGGTGTCGATGTTCTTGGTGAGCCCGAAGACCGGGGCTTCCGTCTCGGGGACGAACGACCGGAAGAGCCGGTCCCAGACGATGAGGATCCCGCCGAAGTTGCGGTCCAGATAGCCCCCTTGGGAGGCGTGGTGGACCCGGTGGTGCGACGGGGTGTTGAAGACGAACTCGATAGGGCGCGGCAGGGTGCCGATCCGCTCGGTGTGGATCCAGAACTGGTAGACGAGGTTCAGCGACGAGCAGAACGCGACCGCCGCCGGATGCACACCGAGCGCGATCATCGGTACGTAGAACGGCCACACCGTCCAGGTCGTCCACGGCTGTCGCAGCGCGGTGGTGAAGTTGAACTTGCGGCTGGAGTGGTGCACCACATGACAGGCCCACAGGATGCGGATCACATGGTGCCCACGGTGCGACCAGTAGTAGAAGAAGTCCTGCGCGAGCAGCATCAGCGGCAGCGTCCACCACTCCACCGGGACGCGCAGCGGGGTGAGTTCGTACACGGCGGTGTAGACCGCCACGATCGGGATCTTCCACACCAGGTCGAAGACGAGGCTGCCGAGCCCCATGGTGACGCTGGTCGCGGCGTCCTTGGCCGCGTATCCCTCGGCGTCCTCATCGGGGCGCAGGCGGTAACTCACCATCTCCACGACGGTGAGCAGCACGAAAGCGGGTATCGACCACAGCACGGCGTTGGGCAAATGCGGCATACCGGCAACATAGAACCGCTTTCACCCCACCGCCAGAGGTAGTTACCAACAAGTATGCTAGACGTGTTGTCAACAACGAGCCGCGATCGGAACGCTGACGGCACGTACCCGGCGGTCCGTGGCGTCCGAGCGGGCCCGTATCCTCATGGACCATGCTCGAAGACCCCACGGCTGCCGCACCGCGAACCGCGTCAACACCCTCGTGGCCGGAGGCCTATCCGCAGGGGTACGCGGTGGTCGACGTCGAGACCACCGGTCTCGCCCGCGACGACCGGATCGTGTCCGCGGCGGTCTACCAGCTCGACGCCCGGGGCGACGTGCAGGACCGCTGGTACACGCTGGTCAACCCGCAGCGCGATCCGGGACCCGTATGGATCCACGGCCTCACCCGGGAGACGCTGAAGGACGCGCCGCTCTTCCCGGACATCGCCGCCGCGTTCGCAGAGCGCCTCGCCGGGCGCGTCCTGGTCGCGCACAACGCCGCCTTCGACTGGTCGATGATCGCCCGCGAGTACGCCCGCTCGAAGACCGAGGCACCGGTGCGTCAGCGGCTGTGCACCATCGCCCTCTCCAAGGAGCTGGGGCTGCCGCTGGCCAACCACAAGCTGGAGACCCTGGCCGCGCACTACGGGGTCGTCCAGGAGCGGGCCCACCACGCGCTGGACGACGCGCGCGTGCTCGCCGAGACGTTCCGGCCGAGCCTGCGGCGGGCCGCCGAGGCCGGGCTGCGGCTGCCCCTGCTGGCCTGTCAGCCGCTCACCGAATGGTCGGACCCGCCGTCCCGTTCGGTCGGCCCGCAGCGCTCGTACCGGCAGCAGAGCTGGCGCCCCAGCCGTAAGCGCCCCGCCTGCCCCTACCCCAACCCGGGGCGCTACCAGCCGGGCGGGCTGCTGACCCAGGGCATGCGGGTGGCGTTCTCCGGGGACACCTCGGTCGACCGGGAGCTGCTGGAAGACCGGGCCGTCGAGGCCGGGCTGCACGTGGCGACCAGCGTGTCCCGGCTCACCAGCCTGCTGGTCACCAACGATCCTGAGGCGGCCACCTCCAAGACCGCCAAGGCCCGCTCCTTCGGCACGCCCATCGTCGACGAGGCCGCCTTCACCCAGCTCCTCCTGGACGTCACCCCCGCCGAGCCTCCGGCCGAGCCGACAATCAGGTGAAATACGCGCGGCGCGCCCGCCGCGCCGCGCGCCCGGCACCGCCTCGGCCCGCACGCTGTGGCGCATGGCACGCTGTGAGGTCTGCGGAAACGACTACACCATGACGTTCGAGGTGCACGCCCAAGGGCAGGTGCACGTCTTCGACTGCTTCTCCTGCGCCATCCACCGCATGGCGCCCATCTGCGAGCACTGCCGGTGCCAGATCATCGGCCAGGGCGTGGAGGTGGACGGCCACTACTACTGCGGCGCCCACTGCTCCCGCGCGGAGGGGAAGGAGGGCATCGTCGACCACGTATGAGCCACGTATGAGCCCGGGCCGGATGCGTGGATTGTCGTCCGGTGCCCCCCATGGCCGGGGGACAATCCACGCCGAGTACTGTCAAGGACGTGTACCGCTTCCTGTTGACCCGACAGTGGGTGATCCTCACCCTGATCGGGCTCGCGCTGATCCCCACCATGATCAGGCTGGGCTTCTGGCAGCTGCACCGCCACGAGGCCAAGGTCGCGCAGAACCAGCTGATCGGGAACAACCTCGGCGCCCCCGCCGTGCCGGTCGACCAGCTCACCGCCCCCGGCCGGACCGTCCCCCGCGACGACACCTTCCGCACGGTGACCGCCACCGGGACGTACGACACGGCCCATGAGGTCGTCGTCCGCCAGCGCACCGGCTCCGACGAGCAGAGCATCGGCTACTTCGTCCTCACCCCGCTGATCGAGGGCAAGCGGGCCGTCCTCGTCAACCGAGGCTGGATCCCCGCCGGGGCCGACCTCACCAAGTTCCCCGAGATCCCGGCCGCCCCCCGGGGCAAGGTCACCGTCACCGGCCGCCTCAAGGCCGACGAGACCAGCTCGGGCAGCGGCATCAAGGACAAGTCGGGGCTGCCGCCGCGCCAGGTCATGCTGATCAACAGCGAGCAGCAGGCCAAGGCGCTCGGGCGGCCCCTCCAGGGCGGCTACATCGAGCTGACGTCGTGGTCCCCCAAGGGCGGCAAGCAGCCCGACCCGGTGCCGGAGCCGGAGCACGACGACATCGGCCCGCATATGGCGTACGCCGTCCAGTGGTGGCTGTTCACCGCCGGGGTGCCCGTCGGCTGGTTCGTCCTGGCCCGCCGGGAGCGGCGCGACCGGGCGGCCGAAGCCGCCAAGGCCGCCTCCGAGACGGCCGAGAGCGCCGAGCAGGAGCCCCGGAAGGCCCCCGCGGCCGCCAATGCGGAGTAGCCTTCCCGCTCCCCGGGAAGATGCTCCGACGTGCCACAGGACATCGACGACTACGCGCTCATCGGGGACCACCAGACGGCGGCCCTGGTCAGCCGCGAGGGCTCGGTCGACTGGCTGTGCCTGCCCCGCTTCGACTCCGCCGCCTGCTTCGCCGCCCTCCTCGGCGACGAGGACAACGGCCACTGGCGGCTCGCCCCCAAGGGCGCCGGTGCCTGCACCCGCCGCGCCTACCTGGACGACTCGCTCGTCCTGGAGACCGTCTGGGAGACCGGCTCCGGCACCGCGAAAGTCATCGACTTCATGCCGCAGCGCGACCGCGCGCCCGACCTCATCCGCATCGTCGAGGGCGTCTCCGGCAGCGTCGAGATGGCGGGCGTCCTGCGGCTGCGCTTCGACTACGGGCACGTCATCCCCTGGATGCGGCGCACCGACGGCCACCGCATCGCCGTCGCCGGGCCCGACTCCGTATGGCTGCGCTCCGAACCCGAGGTGCGGACGTACGGCCAGGACTTCAGCACCCGCTCCGAGTTCACCGTCTCCGCCGGGGAGCGGGTCGCCTTCGTCCTCACCTGGCACCCCTCCCACGAGCCCCGGCCGCGCCTCGTGGACCCGTACGAGGCCCTGCGCTCCAGCCTGGACGACTGGCGCGCCTGGGCCTCCCGCTGCCGCTACCAGGGCCCCTACCGGGACGCCGTCGTACGCTCCCTCATCACCCTCAAGGCGCTCACGTACGCGCCCACCGGCGGCATCGTCGCCGCCCCCACCACCTCGCTGCCGGAACAGCTCGGCGGGGTGCGCAACTGGGACTACCGCTACTGCTGGCTGCGGGACTCCACGCTCACCCTGAACGCCCTCCTCTCCGCCGGATACCGCGAAGAGGCCGCCCACTGGCGCGACTGGCTGCTCCGCGCGATCGCCGGGGACCCCGCCGAACTCCAGATCATGTACGGGCTCGGCGGCGAGCGGCGCCTCCCCGAGCAGGAGCTGCCCTGGCTGGAGGGGTACGGCCACTCCGTCCCCGTCCGCGTCGGCAACGACGCCGTGGGCCAGCGCCAGCTCGACGTCTACGGCGAAGTCCTCGACACCTTCCACCTCGCCCGCACCCACGGCATGGCGCCGCAGCCGCACGCCTGGAAGATCCAGAGCGCCCTCATGGACTTCCTCGAATCCGCCTGGCAGGACCCCGACGAGGGCCTGTGGGAGGTGCGCGGGCCGCGCCGTCACTTCGTCCACTCCAAGGTCATGGCCTGGGTCGCCGCCGACCGCGCCGTCCGCACCACCGAGGCCCACCCCGAGCTGGACGGCGACGCCGACCGGTGGCGGGCCATGCGGGAGGCGGTCCACCGCGAGGTCTGCGAGAAGGGCTACGACGCCTCCCGCAACACCTTCACCCAGTCCTACGGGTCCACCGCGCTCGACGCCGCCACCCTGCTCATCCCCCGCGTCGGCTTCCTGCCGCCCGACGATCCGCGCGTCGCCGGCACCATCGACGCGGTGCGGCGGGAGCTGAGCCACGACGGGGTGATCCGCCGCTACTCCACCGACGAGACCGCCGATGGGCTCCCCGGCTCCGAAGGGGCCTTCCTGGCCTGTTCGTTCTGGCTCGCCGATGCGCTTCATCTCACCGGGCGTCGTGGGGAGGCTGCCGCCTTGTTCGACCGGCTGCTGTCCCTGCGCAACGACGTCGGGCTCCTCGCCGAGGAGTACGACCCTGTCGCCGACCGGCTGCTCGGCAACTTCCCGCAGGCTTTCAGCCACATCGGGTTGGTGGGGACCGCCCTCACGCTTTCGGATGCGGCCCAGGCAGACTGAACCCATGGATCTTGGACTGAAAGACCGCGTGTACATCGTCACCGGAGCCACCCGGGGGCTGGGCCGCGCCGCCGCCGCTGAGCTGGTCGCCGACGGCGCCAAGGCCGTCATCACTGGCCGCGACGCCGAGACGGCGGCCGCGGCCGCCGCCGGTCTGGGGCCGGATGTTGTCGGCGTCGCCGCCGACAATGCCGACCCCGACGCCGCCGAACGCCTCATCGCCACCGCCCGTGAGCGGTTCGGGCGCTTCGACGGCATCCTCATCAGCGTCGGCGGGCCGCCCGCCGGGCCCACCGCCGACATCACCGACGCCCAGTGGCAGACCGCCTTCGACTCGGTCTTCCTCGGTGCCGTGCGGCTGGCTCGCGCCGCTGCCGCCGAACTCACCCCCGGCGGTGTGATCGGCTTCGTCCTCTCCGGCTCCGTGCATGAGCCCGTGCCCGGGCTCACCGTCTCCAACGGGTTGCGGCCGGGGCTCGCGGGTTTCGCCAAGAATCTCTCGCTGGAGCTGGGGCCGCGGGGCGTTCGAGTCGTGGGGCTCCTTCCGGCCCGTATTGACACCGATCGGGTGCGGGAGCTGGACGGGCTGTCCGGGGACGCCGATGCGGCGCGGGAGCGGAACGCCGCGCTGATTCCGTTGCGGCGGTACGGCGCTCCTGAGGAGTTCGGCAAGGCCGCCGCGTTTCTGCTGTCCCCCGCCGCCTCGTATCTGACCGGGCTGATGCTGCCGGTGGACGGGGGCGCGCTCCACGGCTGGTGACGCCGGGGGGTCGTGTTCCCCACCCCGCCCCTACCCGACCCCGGGGCTCCGCCCCGGACCCCGGCGGGGGCTCCGCCCCCTGCACCCC
>NZ_JBHWJI010000059.1:0-57788 GCF_042731515.1 Streptomyces sp. NPDC059850 | reverse complement strand
CAACTTCTTCGCCCTCGACAGCGACTCCGAGGACGCCGACCCGGCCGCCATGGAGCTGTCGCTGAAGTACGACTGCACCGACCCACAGGTGGGGCGGGTGGTCGCGGCCCGCTCCGCACATGCCGTCGAGACGGCCCCGCCCGCCCGGGCGAGCGTCTTCGAGCCGGTGCCGTGGGCGGCGGTGCCCGGGTTCGCCTTTCCCGACCGCTTCGATCCCGCCTGGGACGCCCTCGACCTGGGGCCCGACGCCGACGACATGGCGCGGGCCATGCCCGCCATATATCTGGAGGGCCTGCTGACCGAGTGGTCGCAGCGGCCAGGCGCGCTGAACTCCGAGGACATCGCCTTCGGCCGACCCGAATTCCCCACCGGCAGCTCCCCGTTCCTGCCGGACAGCAAAGACCCGAACCACTACCACCACCTGCTCCAGCTGTCCGGCCGGGACGACTGGTCCATCGGCGGCGACGGCGGCTGGATGCACTGGTCGATCCCCACCGAGGCGCTACGGACCGGAGACTTCACCCAGGCGATCCCCACCCCCGACATCTGGTGAACTAAAGATCTTCACGGCTGCGGCAAGATCGCTACGTCGATTGCCGCCAGCGCTCCTTGATGAGGTCGGTGGACCCTTGCGGCATGGAACAAAATCGCTGATGCCTGCGCAGACGCCTGCATGACCACCCGGTTAGCTGCCCTCAAGGTCTTCACCGAAGGTGACGTCCAGCTCGGCGGCGAGGGCTCCGGCCAGCTGTAGCGTCTGGGCCTGGTCGATGACGATCCGCTGGAGGAAGGCGAGGCCGCGGAGCCGGGAGAGGTCGTTGCCCCGGAGGTCGAGGCCGCGGTACGTACCGCCGTCGAACTCGGTCAGCCGCAGGTCGCAGTCGTCGGCCAGGGCGGCGCCGAGGTCGGCGGCGGCGAAGGTGGTCTCGCGCAGTGAGCACCTGGAGAAGATCACCGGGCCGACGGCCCGGACACGGGTGAAGGTGCTGTAGTCGAGCTTGCAGTCCTCGAACAGCACATGGTCGAGCGTGACGTCTTCGAGCGCGGCGCCCATCAGCTTGCAGTCGCGGAACACGGCCCGGGACACCTTGCTGTCGGCCCACCGCAGGGAGGCCAAGTCGCAGCCAGCGAACTCCACGGAGTCGACACTGACCCTGTCCAGCCGAGTGCGCTGGACCTTCACGCCGCTGATCCGCCCGTCCATCAGGTGAGTGTCGGTCAGGTCGAGGTCCCGCAGATCGGCGTCGGCGTAGTGGAACTCCGCCATCCGGCCGCGGCCACCCTCCAGCGAGGCCACGTTGGAGAGGTAGAGGCCCGGCTCATCGAGGGCGGGAAGGGCGACGCTCGTGCGGCGGATCGTCCGGGTGTCCATGAACAGCCTTTCAGCGCGGTGGTTCGGCCGATGGAGCTGCTGACACCCTCTGGAGGGTGCCAGCAGCGGCGCGGCTACTTCCTCTTGTTCCAGTTGTCCCAGGTCGGACGGTTGTCGAAGGGAGCCGGGGTCTTCGCCCAGTTGTCCCACGTGGGCCGGTTGTCCCACATCGCTTCAACGATCACCGGGGACAGGGCGTCGTGGAGGGCTATCAACTCCACCACGACGGGGGCATCGGATGTGGCCAGTCTGTCGAGGACCGTCATACGGCTGTCTCCTTCATTGCGAGAGTGGACAGGGCCGTGACCAGGGCCTGCCGGGTGGCTCGGCAGTAGTTGGTCTCGGTGGATTGGAGGCTGCCGTTCTCGAAGTAACGGTTGGCAGCCTGAGCGCCACGGCAGAAGGCGAAGAACTCGCATTCGGCCTGGCAGCGGTCCAAGCCGGTGAGGAAGTCGCGGACGTAACGGAGCCGGTGAGCGTCTCCAAGAATCTCTACCAGGGGCCGTTCGAGGACGTTGCCAGCCAGGAAGTCGCCGTAATCTGGCGCCTCGGTGTCGGAGAGTTCCGGTGAGAGCAGAACTACATCGCCGTTCCATGAGACGGTCGGGATCGGGTCGAGGCGGCGCTGGTCCCACTCGGCCCTCCGACCTGAACGAATCAGCTGGAGGTACTCGGCGAGGCGTTCGACTTCCCTCACCGACGGGGCGCCGGGGTGCTCGCGGGCCCACGAGAGGACGCGGCACCAGAACTCCTGGGCCTGGACCTCGGTGGGTGGCTGCCGGTCGGTATTGGCCCCTTCGATCTCCTCGATGTTGAAACCCACCGAGTGACTTCCCAACGTGTCCAGGTACTCCAGCAGCTCCTCCGGCATTGCAATGCCCTCGGTGCCGACCACTGAGATCACGGAGAACGGAATGCCGCGCTCACGCAGCCGTGTGATGCCACGCAGGGTCCGGTCGAAGGCAGGCTTGCCCCGAAGGTCGACGCGCTCGACGTTCAAAGCGGCAGGCCCGTCGATGCTCACGCCGACACGGACGTCGTACGCGATCAGAAGGTCACACCACGTCTCGGTAAGGAGCGTCGCGTTGGTCTGCACGTAGTGATGGACCCGGCCCTCTTGGCGCAGGGCCTCGAACGGCGCGAGCAGACCCTGGAACTTCTGCTGGCCCACGGCGAGCGGTTCCCCGCCATGCCACACGATGCCGATGGGATGGCCGCTGTCCTCGAACTGGGCCACTGACTTCGCCAGAGCCCCTGCCACCTCCCCAGGCATCTGATGCTTGAGCTTGCGGAACGGGAGGTAGCAGTACCGGCAATCCAGATTGCACCAGGTCGTGGGCTGGGCCACAACGGTGTGCGGGTCCGCGAACCGCTGCTGGTACCGGGCACGCCAGGGGGACGAACGAGAGTGCATCGTGATCCTCTCCTCAACGGGGAGGGTCGTCGCCGACCGCGAACGGGGGCCGCAAGAGCGGGATACGACCACCATCCGGCCCACCGGGACGGGGTCGTGATGACATCGCGCTGTCATCACCGATGACATGTCATCCATGCGGGAGGCACTCGAACTCTGGCCATTTGCACAGCAGTTCGGATCACGTTCGCTGGGCTATCGTGACGGACGTGCCTCGCTCGATTCTGATCCACGACGGCCAGACCTCCCGCGATGTCGGTCTGGTGTACTGCTGCTCGGGTTACCTGGTCGAGCACGGCAAAGTGCTACTCGTCCATCACAACCGCTTCGACAAGTGGGTTCCGCCGGGCGGCCACATCGAGCCCGGGGAGTCCTTTGCCGGAACCGCGGTGCGTGAGTTCATGGAGGAGACAGGGCTGCTGGTGGAGGCGATCTCCAGCCAGCCTGCCGTCCACCCCGCCGACCACAACGCGACTCCCGAAGCCGTCCCGTTCTACGTGGACATCGAGCGCGAAGGGTTCCCGACCCCGGCGCTGGTGCAGTTCTTCTACGTCCAACGGCAGCGAGGCATCCGCGAGCAGGCCGTAGAGGCCCAGCTCGAAGAGGTTCACGGGGCGGCCTGGTTCGGCCTGGCAGAACTCGACGACCTCAAGACCTTCGACCAGGTGCGTTCCTTGGCCCGCTTTGCCCTGCTGAACTACCCGCTGGTCGCTGAACGCGCCATGTCCTAGGCGGCTGCTCTATCGCCCTGCGAGGCGATAGCCGCTGGCCCCGTCAATCGTGGCGGCCAGCAGCAACCGGGTCGGGGCGCCGCCGAAGGCGGCGGAGATCGCCCGGTTCAGGCGCTGGACGTATTTGGGCACCGAGGAGGGCGCGATGTAGAGCGCACCCGCGATCTGGTCGGTCGAGAGGCCGCCCTCGGGCGCCTCGTACACGACCTTTAGGAGGTCGAATAAGCGTTCCGACAGTGCGCACACCACCTCCCCTGCGCTGTCCCGTGCGCCGACGACGATCCGGCGGCCCGAATCGAGCGCGACGTGCTCGATGATCAGCTCGGCCGAGCCCTCGTCCACGTCCTTCGGAGGGTTGCTTTCAAAACTCAGCCGCGTCAGGCGTCGCATCGCTTCCTCATGGACCGACACTGTGTAGTACGCGGCCCGGATGGTGGCCCGCTTACCCGAGGCTCCCGGTTCGTTCCACAGTCCGGCCTCCGGATCCCACAGATCATTCATCAAGCGCCACGCCTTGGCGAGCCGGGGATCGCGCGGGCTGGCCCCGGCCCGGATGGCGGCCTGGGCGCACAGCGCATACGCCATATGCTCCCACGCGGTGCCCTGCACGTCCTTGTCATCCTCGACGAACGTCTCCCAGCGGTGGTGGTTGCGCAGTAGCCACTGACCAGCCTCGGCAACCACCTCGGAAACTCGCTTCATCTGCACCATTGCGTGCACGCCACCCGCCTCCTGCGGGACGTCCCGGTACGCGGGCCCGCCGTCGGATCTGGTGCCCGCGCACACAACGGACAGCGCCAGCAGGCACAGGGCTGTCTTGCTCGGGCTCGGGGCGGTGTCGACGTACGTACGCCATCCCCAGGCCCCACTGGGGCGCCGGTGATAGAGCAGCCCGTGCACGCCGTGGTCGATCAACGGCTCGACCCGTTCCAACAGGCTGCTGGTCTCCACCCCGCCCGGAAGGAGGAGCCCGGGGCCGACCTCATTGAGGGCGTCCCGGAGTTGGGCGAGCGCGTGAACGGTCAGGGCAGTCTGGTGCAGCGAGGTGTCGTCGAGCCCGAGGACTTCGGGCCAGCCATGGTCGACCTGATGGTCCTCGAACCAGCCGACGCACCAGGCCGCCGCTTCCCCGACACCGTCGTGGTGGAAGAAGCGCGGGTGGGAGAGCAGCCCGGCCAGGCCGAAGGCGATGAACCGGGTGTGCTCGCCACGGCCCCCCTTGTGCCGGGGCTGGCAGTGCTCCACGATGGCGCGGGCCAGGAAGCCGAGCGCCTGACGTACCGGTTGGCCGCCGATACCGGCGACCCGCAGAATCGGCAGGACCTCACTGGTGTTGACGATCGACGACACCGAGGTGAGCGTCAGGCCCCACCCACCGTCGTAGCCCTGGTTGTGCAGCAAAGTCCGGGCGGCCTCACCCACTCTCGCCTCGAACGCCGCGAGCCCAGCACACGAACTCTTCATGCTTCGCCTCCGCTCCCGGCACCGATGACCCGATCGGAAAGGTACCCAACTCGCCCTTATTGGACGCGCGTTCTCATTGCCTGGGGTGGCCTCCTCACCGGGGCTGGTTGAACGCCACGCTCACCGCCCTGCGCGACTTCTGCGCCGAACGTCTCGGCGCCGACCTCGGGCGGAGCCGGTTCGGGGGGCGGGCGGTGCTCGAACCCGGCACGGTCTGGCCGACCTGCGACGGGCTTCCGCTGAGCCTGCTCGCCGTCCTCGATACCGACGCCCTGGCCCCCTGGCTCGACGGCGTCCTCCCGGCCGGGACGGGGCTGCTCAACTTCTTCGCCCTCGACAGCGACTCCGAGGACGCCGACCCGGCCGCCATGGAGCTGTCGCTGAAGTACGACTGCACCGACCCACAGGTGGGGCAGGTGATCGCGGCCCGCTCCGCACATGCCGTCGAGACGGCCCCGCCCGCCCGGGCGAGCGTCTTCGAGCCGGTGCCGTGGGCGGCGGTGCCCGGGTTCGCCTTTCCCGACCGCTTCGATCCCGCCTGGGACGCCCTCGACCTGGGGCCCGACGCCGACGACATGGCGCGGGCCATGCCCGCCATATATCTGGAGGGCCTGCTGACCGAGTGGTCGCAGCGGCCAGGCGCCCTCGACTCCGAGGACGTCGCCTTCGGCCGACCCGAATTCCCCACCGGCAGCTCCCCGTTCCTGCCGGACGGCGAAGACCCGAACCACTACCACCACCTGCTCCAGCTGTCCGGCCGGGACGACTGGTCCATCGGCGGCGACGGCGGCTGGATGCACTGGTCGATCCCCACCGAGGCGCTACGGACCGGAGACTTCACCCGGGCGATCCCCACCCCCGACATCTGGTGAAGCTCTTCGTCTCTGGCCGCGCTCGTGATCCGCGCGACTGTCCTTAGGATGTTTGATCATGTTCATCCCGTCCAGCGCGCTCAATGGCTCCCGCCGTCACCGCCTCGTCATGGGAGGGATGCTGACGCCCTTCATGGCCCTGATGGGGGTGACGCTCTCCATCCTGGCCGCGAACACGACCGACCGCCCTCTGCCCATGAGCGCCTTCGCCGCATGTGCGCTTTCGGCCTTCGCGGTCGCCTGGTGGTCCGCCCGCTACTGGTACGCAGCCCTCCGGGAGACCCCTGAGCCCCATGCGTGGCCATTGATCCTGCCTGCGCTCGTATTCATCGTGATCTTCACCGTCTCCGGCATCCGCGCGCTGCAGGACGGGAAGAAGGCGGAGGCCATTGGCATGCTGGTGATGGGCGGCCTGCTCTTCTTGCCGTTCGCCGCAGGGCTCGTAGCGGGTCTGGTCGCTCCTCGCCGATACCGCTCCCGCAGGCGGCACGGACCCGCCGCGGTCCGGAACACCCCCGCCCCGCAACGGCCCTACCGGGCCTGGGGATCGATCGAGGACAGGTCCTAGCGCTGGCTGCGGCAAGATCGCGACGTCTGATTACCGCCAGCGCTCCGTGATGAGGTCGATGGATCCTTGCGGGCATGACTGATTCGTTCAAAGCGGACTCGGTGGCCCTCCTCACCCTCATGTACGCGGCCGAAGCGGAGTACCTGGCGGCCGGTGGTCCAGGTGAGGCCTCGTTCGATCTTCTCGCTCCGTTCTTCGCTCCCGATGTCGTCCTTCACCAGGCCGATGCCCTGCCCTTCGGGGGCACCTGGCGTGGGCATGCGGGCATGGAACAGTTCTTCCTCGCGATGAGCCGGACGTGGAAGTCGTTCGAGATGGTGAAGCAGGAGTTCCTCGCCACCGGCGAGACCACGGTGGTGCTCACCCAGGTCAGTGCGAGCGCACGTGCGACCGGCCGGAAGCTCACCTTCCCCATCCTGCAGACGATCGAGTTCAGGGACGGGCGGATCGCCGAGGTCCGTCCCTTCTACTGGGACACCGCCGCGATAGCCGAGGCCTGCGGGCCAACACGCCTCAGAGGGCGTTGAGGTCCACGGCGGAGGCGATGGCGTGGAACCCGGCTTCGTTGGGGTGCAGGCCGTCCTGGAAGACGTAGCCGGGGCGGGGCAGGGCGGCGTCGGCGGGGTTCGCGAGGGCACGGTCGACGTCGAGGACGGCGTCGTACGCGCCGCTGGTGCGGATCCAGTGGTTGACAGCGGTCCGGACCCTCTCGCCCCGCTCGCTGTACAGGGGGAAGAGGGCGCCCTTCATGGGCAGGATGGTCGCGCCCACGGCCGTGACGCCGCGGGCGTGGGCGGCGCGGATCAGCTGTTTGTGGGCATCGATGAGCTGGCGTGCGGTCACGCGGGGCGCTGAGCCCATGCAAGGGTCGCCCGTCTCGGGGGCGCCGATGTCGTTGGCGCCCAGGTGGATGATCACCGAGCGCACGCCGGGGCGGTCGAGTGCGTCACGCTGGAAGCGGTCGGTGGCCTTGTCCCCGTAGCAGGGGGAGCCGTTGAGGATCCGGTTGCCGCCGATGCCCGCGTTGACCACGTCCAGGGGGCGGCGGGCGGCGACGAGGCGTTCGGCGAGCTTGTCCGTGAAGCGGTTGTCGGCGCCGGGCGTGGCCCCTGTCCCGTCGATGAGCGAGTCACCGAAGGCGACGACGGTGCCGCGCCGTGGGGAAGCGGCACCGGACACCTCCACACCGCTCAGGAAGTACCAGGCGTTCGTGGACTCCTTGAACGCGTCGCCGCCGGAGTCGGTCAGATGGCGGCCCGAGGCGCGGTACGAGGTGGCGGTGGTGAACCGGTGGAAGGTGGCCGGGCCGGTGGGGTCCGCGACGTACAGAGTGACGGTCAGTTTCTCCAGCGGGGAGGTGTTCAGGTCCGCGGCGTCGCTCACGATGTCACGCCCGGGAGCGACGGTGGTGCCCTCGTGATCGCCGAACGTCAGCGTGCGTGCCGTGCCGGGCCAGACCTGGGCGTCACCGGCGGACCGTCCGACGGTCGCGCCGGTGATGCGCAGTGGTGTGGTGCCGTACGCGTTGGACAGTCTGATCCTTAACGTCGAACCTCCGGTCGCGACGCGGACCACTTGGCGTACGGACTGGTCGGCGAATCCCTGCCGCGACCAGTTGGGCCCCCAGTCCTCGCTGCCCTCGATGGGCCGCTGCACGGCCGTGCCCCAGGCCCCGGTCCACACCGGCCCTTCGGCGGCGCGCGGTCGCTGCCGCGCGTCCTCGTGTGCCGCCTGTGCCACCGCTGTCGCCGAGACGACGAGGGCGGTGAGGGCGGTGAGCACCGCCGTGGTGGCGGCGAGCATGCCGTGGCGTCCCGCCTTCTTCCACGGTCGTGGCTTCGCTGAATGCATCAGGGATCTCCTCGGTGAAGCGTGGTGAGGAGATTCCAGCGTCCTTCGAGCGCGAGATCACCGGGGCTGTCCCCCGAATCCGTCATCGGGCTGGCCCCACCCAAGAACCGGACCCGCGGCCGGTCGGGGGTAAGGCGGGGGGATAACCCCCGGTGGGTCGGCGGGGTGGCCGGATCGTGTGGTGATCTCTCGCGGAGAAGGATGGGCGGCACCGCCATCGGCAAGCAGGCGAGAGCCGCGAGGGAGGACGACTGTGTCGTCGTACAGGGCATCGGGCCGCCGGATCCTGCGTGGGGTGCTCGCGCTGACGCTGGTGAGCGGGGTCGGTGGGTTACTTAGCAGCTGTTCGTCAGCGGACGCGGATGCGGGTACGAGGGTGGCGGCGTCGACCGACACGAGGTTGGGGGAGCTTGCGCAGACCGCGGCGGACACCGGGTCCCTGGGAGTGATCGTCCGCGTGGACCGGGGCAGCGGGAAGCCCGTGGAGATCGCGCGGCAGGCAGAGTGGACCAAGGCCGATCACCGGCTCGGCGTGAACGATCGGTTCCGGATGGCGTCCAACACCAAGACGGTCGTCGCGACCCTCATCCTCCAGCTGGTCGCCGAGGGCGAGGTCGAGCTGGCCGATCCGGTGGAGACGTGGCTGCCGGGGGCGGTCGGGGGTGGGCGGGACATCACGGTGAAGATGCTGCTCAACCACACCAGCGGGCTGGGCGACTATCTGCTGACACCGGAGTTCCTGCCCACCCTGACCGGCCAGAAGCCGCGCGCGTGGCGGCCCGGCGAGCTTCTCGCGATCACCCCGCCGCAGGAGCCCCCGTCCGCTCCCGGCGAGAAGTACGCGTACAGCAACGCCAACTACGCGGCCCTCGGGCTGATCCTGGAGAAGGCCACCGGGGAGAGCCTGACCCGGCTGATCGAGCAGCGGATCACGGGTCCGCTGGAGATGAACGACTCCTTCCTGGCCAGCGACGCCGGTTTCGGCGCGGGGAAGACGCACGCGACCGGCTACGAGCCGGGCTCCGAACGGCTCCGGCGCATCCTCGCCCCGGCGGTGGAACTGCCCGAGGGCACCGGGTTCGCGGGTCCCGAGCGGCCGTACGACAACGTCGACACCACCGACCTCGACCCGAGCTGGGCGTGGGCGGCGGGCGGCATGGTCTCCACCGCGCGGGACTGGCAGCGGTTCCAGACCGCGCTGATGTCGGGCAAGCTCCTGCCCAAGGCCCAGCTGGAGCAGATGCGGACGATGGTCACCGCACCGGAGGAGGGCGGCGGCTACGGGCTGGGGCTGATGAAGGTGGACAGCCCCTGCGGCACCGTCTGGGGCCACACCGGTGGCGAGCCCGGCTACGCCAGCGAGGTCTACACCGATACGAGCGGCCGCCGCAGCGTCGCGGTCCTGACCACCACCAACTTCGGCAGCAAGGAGGCGAAGGCCGCCACCGCCAACAAGGCCCTGGTGGACACCGCCGTCTGCACCATGCTGGGCAAGCCCCTGCCCGCCTAAGGGGTGTCAGCTGGTCGCGGCGGCGAACATGCCCGCCTCGTACGAGCCGCCCCGCTGGTGCACGATCACCGCCAGCCGGTTGGCCGCGTTGATCAGGGCGACCAGCGAGACCAGCGCGGCGATCTGATCGTCGTCGTAGTGCGCCCGCACCCGCGCCCAGGTCTCGTCGGACACCCCCTCGTAGGCGTCGGCGAGCCGGGTGCCCTCTTCGGCCAGGGCCAGCGCGGCCTGCTCGGCGTCGGTGAAGACGGTCGACTCGCGCCACACGGCGACCAGGCCCAGCCGGACCGCGGTCTCTCCGGCGGCCGCCGCCTCCTTGGTGTGCATGTCGACGCACCAGCCGCAGCCGTTGATCTGGCTGGCGCGCAGCGACACCAGCTCCTGGGTGGATTTCGGCAGCGACGACTGGTGGATCAGCAGTCCGGCCCCCGCGAACCGCCTGGCGAAGGTGGCGCCGAAGGTGTTCTCGAACAGGTTGAGTCGGGTTTCCATGGTGTGGACCTCTCGTCGTGTCGTACGGGACGAACATGAGATGCCGCCGCGCCGCGCCCTGTGACGGGTCGGCCGTGTGACGTGCGCCACCGCCCGGGGGTGTCACAGAGCGACGGGGAGCGGCGTCTTGTGCGCGTGGCATCGTCGAGAGCGAGCAGGCGGGAGCAGCCGGTGAAGAGCGAGAGCGCACCACAGGACACGGCGACCGAGGCGTTCGTCGCCCATCGCAATCTGCTGTTCACGGTCGCCTACGAGATGCTCGGCTCGGCCGCCGACGCGGAGGACGTGCTGCAGGAGACCTGGCTGCGGTGGGCGGGCGTCGACCTCGGCGCGGTGCGGGACCAGCGGGCGTACCTGGTACGGATCGCCACGCGCCAGGCGCTGAGCCGCCTCCGTACGCTGGGCCGCCGCAAGGAGTCGTACGTCGGCCCCTGGCTGCCCGAACCGCTGCTGACCGCCCCGGACGTGGCCGAGGACGTCGAGCTGGCCGAAAGCGTGTCGATGGCGATGCTGCTGGTGCTGGAGACGCTGGCGCCGACCGAGCGGGCGGTGTTCGTGCTGCGCGAGGTGTTCGACCTCGGGTACGACGAGATCGCCGACGCCGTCGGCAAGAGCGCGGCGGCGGTCCGCCAGATCGCCCACCGGGCCCGGGCGCACGTCGCGGCGCGCCGCCCGCGCGGGGCCGTGTCCCCGGCCGAGTCCCGGGACGCGCTCGACGCGTTCCAGCGGGCGGCCGAAACGGGCGACCTGCAGGGCCTGTTGGACATCCTCGCGCCGGATGTCGTCTTCCTGGGCGACGGCGGCGGCATCAAGCAGGCCGTCCCACGGCCCGTCGTGGGCGCCGACAAGGTGGGCCGTCTGCTGGCCGCCGGGCTGGGCCGGATGGCCACCGTGGGAACGCTGCGTCCCGCGCAGGTCAACGGCCATCCGGCGCTGATCCTCCAGCAGGACGAACAGCAGGGCGGCGCGGTCGACACCGTCATGGCGGTGCGCATCGACGACGGCCTCATCACCGGGTTCTACGCGGTGCGCAACCCCGAGAAGCTGTCCCATATGCGTCAGGAGACGGCCCTGCGCCGCTGATCCCAGGAAGTGATCGCGAGGGGGATCTGCCCGAACTGGCCGCTCTGTCGTCCAAGTTGGGAAAAATAATCTTGCCCTTGGGGAAACCGCTCCATAAAGTGACTCGCTGGCGCGCCCCGACTGAAGGGGCGGCCGTAACGGGAGGGAACCATGCGAGCTTTACGTAAGGCCTCGATCGTGGCCGGCATCGCGGTGATAGCGACGATGGGCCTCGCCACCCAGGCACAGGCGTCGAAGAACAGCGGCTGGATCTACACCAGCAATCAGAGCGGCGCCGCCTTCTTCGACGCCGACTTGAACGGTCAGCCCGGCGTGGAAAAGATCACCGTGTGCGACAACAGGTCCGACGGCCGCGGGGTCAGGGTCGAGGTCAGCGGTCGGGACGGCTCCGGCTCGGTGTGGATCTTCAAGTCCGACCCCTCCAACAACGGACGCTGCGAATCCATTCAGGGCAACTTCTTCCTGGAGGACACGGCCGTCGGCGTCGTGGTCTACGAATACTGGGGGGACAACACCGCCCACAAGGCGACCGGCACAGCCGTCGCCTGACCCCGATCGCGCGCATGACGGTCCGCCGACTCTGTCGGCGGACCGTTGTCGTCTCGGCTGTCGTCTCGGCCGCCGACAGACGATACGTGATCGGACCGTCCCGGAGGGCGGCGTCGGCGGTTTCTTATCCGTTGCCGCCGGTTCGGCGTGGGCGCTGATCGCGCGTCATTACGGTGAGACCGTCCGAGCCGCGTGGGGCGGCCCGACCACCACCGACCGAAGACGTGCCACGGCGGCCGTGGCTCATGCGACCCTGACCCTGGGGGACGATCCAGCCGATGAGCCACCCGATCCGAGGAGGCCGACACAAGCGGTCCCGTGACCCGCGCGCGCACTGGCTGCTGCTTTCCCTCAGCCTCCCGCTCATGTTCGGCCTGCTGATGTTCCAGGGCTGGACCACCCACGAGGTCGACGCCGCGAAGTCGCGGCCCGCGTGCACCACCCCGGTGCCGAAGGACATCGTCGGCGGCGGCCCGGTGGTGCAGATCAACAACGGCCAGGTCAAGACGGTGAGCATGCCGCCGGGGACGGTGGCGCTCACGTACGACGGCGGGCCCGACCCCGAGTGGACGCCGCGCATCCTCGACCTGCTGCGCCAGAACAAGGCGCGCGCGACGTTCTTCCTCAACGGCGCCAAGGCGGCCCGGTGGCCGGAGCTGGTGCGGCGGATCCGGGCCGAGGGCCATGAGATCGGGTCGAACACCTACACCGGCGCCGACATGGGCACCGCCTCCTCCGTCCGCTCCTCGATGGAGCTGTCGCTCACCGAGTCGGCGCTCGCGGGCACCGTGGGCGCCGAACCGCGGCTGATACGGATGCCGCTGACCACCGACGTGGAGACGCTGTGCGGCGTCGAGTGGCAGGCGGCGCGCAAGGTCGCCGCGAAGGGGTACGCGCTGGTCGCCGCCGACAAGCCGTCGAAGGCGCCCTCGCAGGGGCTGATCCGGCAGCTGTCGCAGACGGACACCGCGTACCAGGAGACCGAGAAGCTGCTGAAGAACCCGCGGGTGCAACGGTTCACCACCGTGACCGGCGGGCTCGGGGTGCCTCCGGTGGAGACCCGGTCGTCGGCCCTGGAGCGCTGGCAGGGCAACGCCCTGATCTGGCTCGCGGCGATCGGCCGCGCCTTCGTGACCATCATGACGTGGGTGCTGGGCATCGCGGGCGCGCTGGGCGTGCTGCGGCTGGTGCTGCTCGTCGTGTTCGCCCGCGCCCATGTCCGGCGGATCACCCGCTACCGGCCCGGCGATCCGCCGCCCCCGGTGGTCAACGAGCCGGTCACGGTGCTGGTGCCCGCGTACAACGAGGAGGCGGGCATCGAGGGCACCATCCGCTCGCTGCTGGCCTCCACCCACCAGAAGCTCCAGGTCATCGTGATCGACGACGGGTCGACGGACCGTACGGCCGAGATCGCCGCCGCGAGCAACGACTCCCGGGTGCTGGTGATCCGTCAGCCCAACTCGGGCAAGCCGACCGCGCTCAACACCGGCCTGGCGCACGCCAAGCACGACATCGTGGTCATGGTCGACGCCGACACCGTCTTCGAACCGGACGCCATCCGCCAGCTCATCCAGCCGCTCGCCCAGCCGGAGATCGGCGCGGTGAGCGGGAACACCAAGGTCGGCAACCGGCGCAGCCTGCTCGGCAGATGGCAGCACCTGGAGTACGTCTTCGGGTTCAACCTCGACCGCCGGATGTTCGAGGTGCTGGAGTGCATGCCGACCGTCCCGGGCGCCATCGGCGCCTTCCGGCGGGAGGCGCTGGAGGAGGTCGGCGGGGTCAGCGAGGACACCCTCGCCGAGGACACCGACCTGACCATGGCCCTGTGGCGGGCCGGTTGGCGCGTGGTGTACGAGGAGACGGCCGTCGCCTGGACCGAGGTGCCCACCTCGCTGCGCCAGCTGTGGCGGCAGCGCTACCGCTGGGGCTACGGCACCCTGCAGGCCATGTGGAAGCACCGGCGCGCGGTCGTCGCGCGGGGCTCGGACGGGCGCTTCGGCCGCCGTGGGCTCACGTATCTCGCGCTGTTCCAGGTCGTGCTGCCGCTGCTCGCGCCCGTGATCGACCTGTTCGCGCTGTACGGGATCCTCTTCCAGAACCCCACCGAGTCGGCCGGGGTGTGGCTGACGTACCTCGCCATCCAGGTGGTGTGCGCCGGGTACGCGCTGCGGCTGGACGGGGAGCGGATGCGGACCCTGTGGTCCCTGCCCTTCCAGCTCTTCGCCTACCGGCAGTTGATGTATCTGGTGGTCATCCAGTCCGTGGTCGCCCTGCTGCTCGGCGCCCGGCTGAAGTGGCACCGGATCCAGCGTTCGGGGACGGCCGGGGAGACGCTCGGCACAGCGCCCGCATACCAGAGCCTGACATCGAGATAACGGGCGCCCGCGACCGTATCAGTAGTCAGCAGGCATACGGACGTTTCCATGCGAAGGGAGGCTGCCCCCATGAGTGACCGGCGGGACGGGCGGGCAGACGCGAACGGGCACGGCGGCGGGATGCCACCGAGCCACAACACCCCGGACGAGCAGCCGCAGCGGGGCACGGCGGCGTACCTCCAGCAGCAGCCCACGCGGGAGACCAGAGGACCGGGCGAGCCGGGACAGGGCGCGTGGGCGCGGGAGACGGCCAACGCGCCGACCGAGTCGTTCCCCGTGGTGCCGCCCTCTCCGGCGCCGCCGCCTCCGCCGCCACCGACCCCGGGCGCACCCGGGCCGGGCCTGGGGGCGACGCAGCAGGTCCCGGGCCTCGCGCCGCAGGGACGGGGCGCCGCCCCGCCGGGTCCGGGAGCCACCCAGCAGGTGCCGGGCCTCGCCGCGCCGGGCCCGGGAGCCACCCAGCAAGTCCCGGGCATCACCCCGCCGATGCCGCGCGCCGGACAGCCGGGGCCGGGAGCCACCCAGTCGATCCCCGGCCTCACCCAGCCGGTCCGGACCGAGGCCGGGCTGTGGCGCCCGGACACCCCCGCGCCCCGGACCCCGTCCGCCCAGCGGGCCCCGTACGAGGACGACCCCGAGCCGCCCGTGCTGCGGCGGCGCGCGCCCAGAGAACCGCTCAGCCGCCGCCGCAAGGTCACCCGCCTGGCGATCGTCATGGTCTCGGCGCTGCTGGTCGCGTCCGGCAGCGCCTACATCTGGGTCGACACCCAGATGAACCGCGAGGTCGACCTCAACAAGGCGGCGAACCGCCCGCCGCTCGGCAAGGGCACCAACTACCTCATCGTGGGCTCCGACAGCCGCGCGGGCCTGTCCGCCGAGGCCAAGCAGACGCTCCGTACCGGCTCGGCCGAGGGCGGCCGTACCGACTCGATGATGGTGCTGCACACGGGCGCCAACGGCACCACGATGCTGAGCCTGCCGCGCGACTCCTGGGTGCGGGTCCCCTCGTACGTACGCCCCGAGACCGGCAAGCGCTACGGCGAGGAGCAGAACAAGCTCAACGCGGCCTATTCGCGGGGCGGCCCCGATCTGCTCGTCCAGACCATCGAGCGCAACACCGGGCTGCACATCAACCACTACGCGGAGATCGGCTTCGGCGGCTTCGTGGACATCGTGGACGCGGTCGGCGGCGTACGGATGTGCGTGGACCGCGACATCAAGGACGAGAAGTCCGGCCTGGACCTCAAGAAGGGCTGCCAGGTGCTCGACGGCGGCAAGGCGCTGTCGTTCGTACGGCAGCGCAAGCAGGAGGCCAACGGCGACCTGGGGCGCACCCAGAACCAGCAGAAGTTCCTGGCCGCCCTCGCGGAGAAGGCCGCCACCCCGGGCGTGCTGGCCAACCCCTTCGCGGCGTTCCCGACCGTCAGCGCGGGCCTCGACACGCTCATCGTGGACAAGCAGATGAACCTGCAGAAGCTGATGTCGCTGTTCCAGGCGATGAAGGGCGCGACGTCCGGCAACGGCAAGCGGCTCAACGTCCCGGTGTCCAACACCAATCTGCGCACCTCCAAGGGCAGCGCCGTGCAGTGGGACGACGCGCAGGCGAAGCGGCTCTTCGAGCAGCTGCGGGGCGACCAGCCGGTGGACGTGCCCGCGTCCCTCCCCGGGCAGCCGGCAGCGGCGGCGCAATAGAACGACAGGCCGGGTGGGGGTTTTCGGTGGCACCTCCGTCTTCCCCTCCCGGCCGGGCGGACGGTTTCATGGACCGGTGTCCGTGTTCTCACGCCGCCGCCTGGCGGCCGATGCCGCGCTGCTGGTCGTCGCGGCGGCCTTCGTCCTCCCGCTGGCCTGGCTGCTGCTCGCCTCGGTCGACGGCGAGGCGACGTTACGGGTGTCGGCGCCCGGCAGCCCGACGCTCGACAACTTCTCGGCGGTGTGGACGGACGAGATCACGTTCACGCCGATGCTCAACAGCCTGCTGCTGTGCGGCAGCGCCACCGCGCTGACCGTCGCGTGCGCGGCGCTCGCCGCGTATCCGCTGTCCCGGTTCCGGTCGGGAGTGGTGCGGCCGTATCTGATGACCGTGCTGTTCACGACCTGTCTGCCGATCACCGCGATCATGGTCCCGGTCTACGGGCTCTTCGTCCAGGTCGACCTGATCGACACCATGTCCGGCACCGCGCTCTTCCTCGCCGCCTCGCAACTCCCCTTCGCGATCTGGCTGATGAAGAACTTCATGGACGGCGTCCCGGTGATCCTGGAGGAGGCGGCCTGGACGGACGGCGCGTCCTGGGCGCAGGGCCTGGCGCGGGTCATCCTGCCGCTGATGGGGCCGGGCATCACGGTCGTGACGATCTACAGCTTCATCATGATGTGGGGCAACTTCTTCGTCCCCTTCATGCTGCTGCTCTCCCCCGAACAACTCCCGGCGTCCGTCTCCATCTTCACCTTCTTCGGCAACCACGGGCAGATCGTCTACGGGCAGCTCGCCGCGTTCTCGATCCTCTACTCGACCCCGGTGGTGCTGCTGTACGTGCTCATCTCCCGGCGGCTGGGCGGCGGCTTCGCGCTCGGCGGCGCGGTGAAGGGATGACCCGCAGCGTGTGACGGATCGTCAGGGAGTGTCCGGCGCCGCGCAGCCGTGGTCCTCGGCCGAGCGGGCGGCGAACGCGGACAGCGCCGTGCGTTCGTAGCCGAGGTCGGGGCGGGCGCGGGCCTCGCCGTCGGCGTCGTCGGCGCGGATCAGATACAGGGCGCGCGGGGCGCCGCCCGGGCAGTCCGCACCGGCCCAGTACGCGCTCTGGCCGAGCCGCCCGGCGGGCTTCTCGGCGGGGGTCACGCCCTCGCCGTCGTTGCGGGTGTACTGGGCGCGGGCGTCCTCCGCGTACGGCCCGTAGTACGCGTCGAGCCGGTAGCGGGGCGCGCCGTCGCGGGCGCCGAGGGCGCAGATCTCGCGCGGGGCGCGGGCCCTGGCGGTCTCGCGGGCCGTGGAGACGGCGGAGCGGGCGGCGGTGGGGACGGCCGCGCAGGTGCCGGTGGCGCCGAGCAGCGGTTCGTACTCGTCCTTGTTCACCGGCAGGCCCACGCCGCGGACCGGGGTGCCCAGCCGGGCGCCGCAGCCCCAGCGGTCGTCGGCCCGCTGGGCGGTGGCGGTGGCGGTGCGGACGAAGGAGGGGCGGGTGGCGGGGTCGTCCAGGGTGGCGCCGCCGAGCGCGGTCTCGACGGTGATCAGCAGACTCCGGCCGCCCCGGGCGCAGTCGAGCAGCACGGCCGCGGTGGCCTTGCCGTCTCCGGGGTCGCCCTGGCGGGCGTTGTCGGTGGCGAGGACGCCGGACCAGCCGTGGCCGATGGGTACGGGGAGGGTGTCGTGGGCGGGTACGGCGGTGGGCAGCTCGCCGGTGCCGTACTCGGCGCGGGGGCGGGGCGCCCCGGCGATGGTGACGCGCACCCGGCCCCGGCCCTCGGCGATCGCCTCGCAGCGCACGGCCAGGGAGGTGTCGCGGCCGTCGCCGAAGGTGCCTTGGGCGCTGCTGGTGACGTCCATTTCGCGGTCGCCGAGCACCGTACGGACCTCGTCCGCCGCGAGCGCCCCGCCGCACGCCTCGTCGAGGGCCCGGTCGTCGCTGCCCGCGAACCAGGCGACCAGGCCGGTGAGGACGGCCAGGACGATGGCGGCGGCCGTGATGCCCCGCACCTGGCGCCGGGTGACCAGCTGGGTGAACGGCGAGCGCGGCCCGGTCATCAGTGCCATTCCTCCACCTCTCCGAGCACCTTGGTGGCGTGGCAGCCCGCCGTCTTCGGCCAGCCGTCCTCGGCGCCGAGGTAGCGGGAGAGCAGGGTGTGCGCGGTCTCGGAGAGCGCGGCGCGCCGCGCGGGGCCGAGCGGGACCGTCTCGCCGTCCGGGATGTGCAGCCGGGGCAGGACGGAGACCCGGTGGTAGGTGACCCGGCCGCCGCACACCGACCGGGCCCACAGGGCGAGTTGGGGGTGGGTGAGGTAGGAGGGGACACGGTCCACCTGGTCCGCCGCACCCACGTCCTCGGGTCCGGCGTTCGCGAGCCGGTTCTCCTCGCCCGCGCCCCAGCCGGGCACATGGCCCTCGCGTTCGTACGAGTCGTACGCGGACCGGCCCAGGATCCCCGCCCAACTGGCCGCCTCGACGCCGGTGATCTGCCACTCCTGCGGGGTCACGCCCGTGTTGGGCCGGGCGTCCGGGTCCCAGTCGCCGGTGCAGGCGTTCAGGGAGGTGGAGTCCTGGGCGTCGCCTCGGGTGGCCCAGGCTCCGGGCCTGAGCCCCGGGACCGAGGACGGGCTGATCCAGTCGCAGCTCCGCGAAGCGGAATCCCCGGTCCGGTCCCCCGCCATGGGCACGACCTGGGTCGGCGGGTCCAGCGCGGGGCCGCCGCAGCGCTGCGCCCGGGTGATGGTGTTGGCGACGTGGACGGCGGTGCGGAAGCCGGTGAGCGCGGTCGTACGGTCGGCGCCGCCCGCCGCCCCGGCGCTTCCGTCGCGGACCTTGGCCGTCACGTACAGATCGGTCGTCGGCCGGACCCGGCCGCCCAGCCCGCCCTGGCAGTCGGCGACCAGCCAGGCGCCGCGCGCGCCGTAGCGGCCGGTGGTGCCGGGCGCCGTGAAAGCACCGCCGGGGCCCGGGTTCAGGATCTCGCGGGTCTCCATGCCCTGGGGCACGTCCGAGACCAGCGCCTCGGCGTGGACGGTGACGCCGTTGCCGCCGCCCCAGGAGAGCGAGCAGTCGAGCAGGGAGCGGCTCTCCTGGCCGGGGGCGAGCATGGTGCCGTGCTGGCGCAGCTCACCGGGGCGGGCGTCGCGCACCAGCCGCTGGAGGTCGTCGTACGGCAGGGCGCCGTCGCAGGCCTTCCGTAACTGGTCGCGGTTGGCGGCGAGATGGCCGCCGCCCTGGCTGCCGATCGCGATGACGGCACCGGTGACCAGTGCTGTGATCAGTACGAAGAGGAGCGCGTAGCGCAGCCACACACGGTCCGTTAACCCGCCCATCCCGCCGGTCTCCCTCGCCCCCCCTGATCGTCTCCGTCCCCGCGGATCAGGCGGGGACCGTACAGGAGCTGCCTTAGAAGACGGACTCGGCCTCGTCCATGCGGTGGGCCGGGACGGTCTTCAGCTCGGTGACCGCCTCGGCGATCGGCACCATGGCGATGTCGGTGCCGCGCAGCGCCGTCATCATGCCGAAGTCGCCGCGGTGGGCGGCCTCGACGGCGTGCCAGCCGAAGCGGGTGGCCAGCACGCGGTCGTACGCGGTGGGCGTGCCGCCGCGCTGGACGTGGCCGAGGATGACCGGGCGGGCCTCCTTGCCGAGCCGCCGCTCCAGCTCGGCCGCGAGCCGGTTGCCGATCCCGGCGAACCGCTCGTGCCCGTACTGGTCGATCGCGCCCTTCTGGTAGTCCATCGCGCCCTCGGCGGGGTGCGCGCCCTCGGCGACGCAGATCACGGCGAACTTCTTGCCGCGCGAGAAGCGCTCCTCGACCATCTTGACCAGCCCGTCGACCTCGAAGGGGCGCTCCGGGAGGCAGATGCCGTGGGCGCCGCCCGCCATGCCGGACTCCAGCGCGATCCAGCCCGCGTGCCGCCCCATGACCTCGACCACCATGACCCGCTGGTGCGACTCGGCGGTGGTCTTGAGCCGGTCCATGGCCTCGGTGGCGACGCCGACGGCGGTGTCGAAGCCGAAGGTGCGGTCGGTGGAGGAGATGTCGTTGTCGATGGTCTTGGGGACGCCGACGATCGGCAGCCCCGCGTCCGACAGCATACGGGCGGCGGTCAGGGTGCCCTCGCCGCCGATGGGGATCAGCACATCTATGCCGTAGTCGCGGGCGTGGTCCCGGGAGGTCTCGCACGCCTCGCGCAGCCGGGCGCGCTCCAGGCGGGAGGAGCCGAGGATGGTGCCGCCGCGGGCCAGGATGCCGCTCACGTCGTCCAGGTCGAGCTTGCGGTGTCGGCCGTCGAGGAGTCCCTTGAAGCCGTCTTCGAAGCCGATCACCTCGTCCCCGTGGCCGGCGACCGCACGGTGCACCACCGACCGGATCACAGCGTTGAGGCCGGGGCAGTCGCCGCCTGCGGTGAGAACTCCGATGCGCATCGTGCTGTGTCTCCTGCTCCCTACGGGTAGATGTGAGCCAGTCCGATTGTTTCATGGGCAGGGTGATGCTGTGTCCCTATACCGCTGAGCGCCCTAGCCATGGCCAAAGGTATTGTCAAGAGGACTGGGCCACCGAAAACGGCCAATTTGTGTCCGAAGGATGCATGTAAGGAAAACGCCGAGGAAACGGAGAGCACGCGTGACGCGCAGCGTGTACGTGACCGGGATCGAACGGGGGGACGGCCGCCAGGTCGTCGAGCTGGGGGTCATGGAGTTGCTGACCCGCCATGTCGACCGGGTCGGCGTCTTCCGTCCCCTGGTGCACGACGACCCCGACCGCCTCTTCGATCTGCTGCGGGCCCGCTACCGGCTCAGCCAGCCGCCCGCCTCGGCGAGCGGGATGAGCTACGAGGAGGCGACCGCCCTCCAGGCCGAGAAGGGCTCCGACGAGCTGGTCTCGCGGCTGGTCGACCGCTTCCACGAGGTGGCCCGCGACTTCGAGTACGTCCTCGTCCTGGGCAGCGACTACGCCGACACCAGCCTCCCGGACGAGCTGGGGCTGAACGCCCGGCTGGCGAACGAGTTCGGCGCCTCGGTGATCACGGTCGTCGGCGGTCAGGACCAGAACGCCGAGGCCGTCGTCGCCGAGGCCCACAACGCCTACCGCGCGTACGAGGCGCAGGGCTGCGACGTCGTCGCCGTCGCCGTCAACCGGGCCGTGCCGGACGACCGCGCGGAGATCGCCGAGCGGCTGGCCGCCCGGCTCCCGGTGCCCGGCTACGTACTCCCCGAGGACGGGGCGCTGTCGGCGCCCACCGTCTCGCAGATCGTGCGCACCCTCGGCGCCGACGTGCTGCTCGGCGACCACGCCGGACTCTCCCGCGACGTGCGGGGCTTCGTCTTCGGCGGCGCCATGCTGCCCACCTTCCTGCCCGCCCTCACCGAGGGCTGTCTGGTCGTGACGCCCGGCGACCGCGCGGACCTGATCGTCGGCGCGCTCGCCGCGCACAGCGCGGGCTCCCCCGCCATCGCCGGAGTGCTGCTCACCCTGGACGAGCGGCCAGGACCCGACATCCTGGCGCTGGCGTCCCGGCTGGCCCCCGGCACCCCGGTGGTGGCGGTGGCGGGCGGCTCGTTCCCCACGGCGGCCGAGCTGTTCGCCATCGAGGGCAAGCTGAACGCGGGCGCGCCGCGCAAGGCCGAGACCGCCCTCGGCCTCTTCGAGCGCCATGTGGACACCGCCGCGCTGACCGACCGCGTCGCGGTGGCCCGCTCCGGCCGGGTCACCCCGATGATGTTCGAGCACGAGCTGATCGAGCGGTCCCGGTCCGGCCGCCGCCGGGTGGTGCTGCCCGAGGGCACCGAGGAGCGGGTGCTGCGCGCCGCCGACGTCCTGCTGCGCCGCGATGTGTGCGACCTCACACTGCTGGGCGGCGAGGACGCGGTCCGCAAGCGCGCCGCCGAGCTGGGCATCCAGCTCGCCGAGGCGCAGATCGTCGACCCGGAGACCTCGCCGCTGCGGGACCGCTTCGCGGAGAGCTACGCGAAGCTGCGCGCCCACAAGGGCGTCTCCTACGAGGAGGCGTACGACGTGGTGGCCGACGTCTCGTACTTCGGCACGCTGATGGTCCAGGAGGGCCTGGCCGACGGCATGGTCTCGGGCGCGGTGCACTCCACCGCGGCCACCATCCGGCCCGCGTTCGAGATCATCAAGACCGCGCCGGGCGCGCACATCGTCTCGTCCGTCTTCTTCATGTGCCTGGCCGACCGGGTGCTGGTGTACGGCGACTGCGCGGTCAACCCGGACCCGAACGCCGAGCAGCTGGCCGACATCGCCATCCAGTCGGCGACCACGGCCGCCCAGTTCGGGGTGGAGCCGAGGATCGCGATGCTGTCGTACTCCACCGGCACCTCCGGGTCCGGCGCGGACGTCGACAAGGTGCGCAAGGCGACCGAGCTGGTGCGCGAGCGCCGCCCGGACCTGCTGGTCGAGGGCCCGATCCAGTACGACGCGGCGGTGGACGCGGCGGTCGCGGCGACGAAGCTGCCGGACTCCGAGGTGGCGGGCAAGGCCACCGTGCTGATCTTCCCGGACCTCAACACCGGCAACAACACCTACAAGGCCGTGCAGCGCTCGGCGGGCGCCGTCGCGGTCGGCCCGGTGCTGCAGGGTCTGCGCAAGCCGGTCAACGACCTGTCCCGCGGGGCGCTGGTGCAGGACATCGTGAACACCGTCTCGATCACCGCCATCCAGGCCCAGTCCCAGACGCCCCCGACCACTCCGACCACCCCGGCGCCCCGGTGACACCGGCGCGCCACGTACCGATAGCCCCGCTACAGAAAGTGCAGACCGCGTGAACGGCTCCCGCGTCCTCGTCCTCAACTCCGGCTCCTCGTCCGTCAAGTACCAGCTGCTGGACATGGCGGACGGCGCCCGGCTCTCCTCCGGCCTGGTGGAGCGGATCGGGAACGGCCCGGTCGCCGATCACACGGCCGCGCTCAAGCAGGTCGCCGAGGAGCTGGCCGGGCAGGGTCTCGGCCTCGACTCGCCCGAGCTGGCGGCGATCGGCCACCGGGTGGTGCACGGCGGCACCCGGTTCACCGAACCCACCCTGATCACCGACGAGGTGGTCGAGGAGATCGAGAAGCTGGTCCCGCTGGCCCCGCTGCACAACCCGGCGAACGTCACCGGCATCAAGGTGGCCCGGGCCCTGCGCCCGGACCTGCCGCAGGTCGCGGTCTTCGACACCGCGTTCCACTCCACGATGCCGGAGTCGGCGGCCCGGTACGCGATCGACACCGAGACCGCCGACCGGTACGGGGTGCGGCGGTACGGCTTCCACGGCACCTCGCACGCGTTCGTCTCCCGGGCGACGGCGAAGCTGCTGGGCAAGGACGTCGCCGAGCTGAACACGATCGTGCTGCACCTGGGCAACGGCGCCAGCGCCTCCGCCGTGCGCGGCGGGGTGTGCGTGGACACCTCCATGGGACTGACCCCCTTGGAAGGCCTGGTGATGGGTACCCGCTCCGGTGACCTCGACCCGGCGGCGATCTTCCACCTGTCCCGGGTGGGCGAGATGTCGACGGACGAGATCGACACCCTGCTGAACAAGCGCAGCGGGCTGATCGGGCTGTGCGGGGACAACGACATGCGCGAGATCGGCCGCCGGATGGGCGAGGGCGATCCGGCCGCGCAGCTCGCGTTCGACATCTACATCCACCGGCTGCGGAAGTACGTGGGCGCGTACACCGCGGTGCTGGGGCGGGTGGACGCCATCGCGTTCACGGCCGGAGTCGGGGAGAACTCCGCGGCGGTACGGGAGGCCGCGCTGCGCGACCTGCCCGCGTTCGGCATCGAGGTGGACGCGGTGCGCAACGCCGTGCGCGGCGCCGCGGCGCGGCTGATCTCCGCCGAGACCAGCCGGGTCGCGGTGGCCGTGGTGCCGACCGACGAGGAGCTGGAGATCGCCAGCCAGACGTACGACCTGGTCAGCGACTAGCCTTCGGCTCGGCTTCGACTTGAAATATTCCGCTCCGAAACAAACCGATAGGATCAGCCTCATGCGCCGTTCCAAAATCGTCTGCACACTGGGCCCCGCCGTCGACTCCTACGACCAGCTCAAGTCGCTGATCGAGGCCGGGATGAACGTGGCCCGTTTCAACATGAGCCACGGAAGCCACCCGGAGCACGAGGAGCGCTACCACCGCGTTCGCAAGGCGTCCGAGGAGACGGGGCGCGCGGTCGGCGTCCTCGCCGACCTCCAGGGCCCCAAGATCCGGCTGGAGACCTTCGCGGACGGCCCGGTGGAGCTGGTCCGCGGGGACGAGTTCATCATCACCACCGAGGACGTCGACGGCGACCGGACCATCTGCGGCACCACCTACAAGGGGCTGCCCGGCGATGTCTCCAAGGGCGACCAGATCCTGATCAACGACGGCAACGTCGAGCTGCGGGTCACCGCGGTCGAGGGCCCCCGGGTCCGGACGATCGTCATCGAGGGCGGGGTGATCTCCGACCACAAGGGGATCAACCTGCCGGGCGCCGCGGTCAACGTGCCCGCGCTGTCCGAGAAGGACATCGACGACCTGAAGTTCGCACTGACGATGGGCTGCGACATGGTCGCGCTGTCCTTCGTCCGGGACGCGGCCGACGTCCGCGATGTGCACCGGATCATGGACGAGGTCGGCCGCCGGGTGCCGGTGATCGCCAAGGTCGAGAAGCCGCAGGCGGTCGCCAACATGGCGGACGTCGTCGCGGCGTTCGACGGCGTCATGGTGGCCCGCGGTGACCTGGCGGTGGAATACCCGCTGGAGAAGGTCCCGATGGTGCAGAAGCGGCTGATCGAGCTGTGCCGCCGCAACGCCAAGCCGGTGATCGTCGCGACCCAGATGATGGAGTCGATGATCGAGAACTCCCGGCCGACCCGCGCCGAGGCGTCCGACGTCGCCAACGCGATCCTGGACGGCGCGGACGCGGTCATGCTCTCCGCCGAGTCGTCGGTCGGCTCGTACCCGATCGAGACGGTCAAGGTGATGTCCCGCATCGTCCAGGCCGCCGAGGAGGAGCTGCTGTCGCGCGGCCTCCAGCCGCTGGTGCCCGGCAAGAAGCCGCGTACCCAGGGCGGTTCCGTGGCCCGTGCGGCGTGCGAGATCGCCGACTTCCTGGGCGCCAAGTCGCTGGTCGCCTTCACCCAGTCCGGCGACACCGCGCGGCGGCTCTCCCGCTACCGCGCCCAGCAGCCCATCCTGGCCTTCACCACGGACCCCGACACCCGCAACCAGCTGTCGCTGAGCTGGGGCGTGGAGTCCTTCGTGGTGCCGTACGTGGAGCACACCGACGCGATGGTGGACCTCGTGGACGCCGAGCTGTCGAAGCTGGGCCGCTACTCCTCGGGCGACATCATGATCATGACGGCGGGTTCGCCCCCCGGCGTCCCCGGCACCACCAACATGGTCCGGGTGCACCACATGGGCGGCGAGAGCCGCTAACCACCGCGGTGGTCGAGCTATAGGGCGGCCGGGCTCCTTCACGGGGCCCGGCTGCTCAGCTCATGGCCCAGATATAGCGGTCGTCCACGACGGGTTCGCTCGCGGTCTGGTCCGCGAACAGCTCCGCGATGTGCCGCGCGGTCACGGTCTGCGCCCCGTCCGTCATCCGCACCCTGGACCCCGCCTCGTCCAGGACCTCCACCGCCTTCCCGGGCAGCACGCGGTCGGTGATGTGCCGCGCGGAGAGGCGCACGGCGGCGTCGAGGGCGTCGTCGGTGATGGTGACCTGGTGGTGGGCCTCGTACTCGCCGCGCAGCAGCTTGAGGATGCCGACGGCCTCGTCATGGCTGGGCTCGTGCACCGGAACGGTCTGGAAGTACTCGCCGATCTCCGGGAATGCCGCGTAGGTCTCCGGGTCGGTGACGGCGATGATCCGCGTCTTGTGCCACGCGAGCACGCACAGCGCGTCGACGTCGCCCGCCCGCACGTTGTCCACGAACAGCACCGTGCGGTCCAGGTCCCCCACCGTCTCCCGGGTGACCTTCGCGACGTCGACGGCCAGCAGCCGCACCTCGGCCAGGGCCGCCGGTACGTCGCCCCGGGCGATGCGCTCGGCCAGCCCCGAGACGATCGACGTGCGCCCGGTGCCCACCTCCCCCACCAGCAGGGCGTTGCTACGGGACTTGCGCATCAGGATCTGCATGACGCGCTGGATCTCCCGCTCGCGCCCGACGACCACGGGCGGCGACTCAGGGGGCGGTACGGGGCCCGGTCCTGGTTGCGGTTCCGGTTGCGGTTCCGGTTCAGGGGTGGTGAGGATGCGGATGACCTCGGCCCGCACCCGCTCCGGAGTGGCGAACGCGCGCAGCAGCTGCGCCCCGTCCCCGTCGCTCTCGCGCATCAGCCCCAACAGCAGATGCTCCGTACCGATGTAGTTGTGGCCGAGCGACAGCGCGTCCCGCAGGGCCAGCTCCAGCGCCTTCTTGGCCCTCGGCGTGAACGGGATATAGCCGGTCGGGGGCTTCGTGCCGAAACCGGCACTCCGGATCAGCCGCTCGCGGACCGCGTCATGCGAGATGCCGAGGTTGTTGAGCGCGGCGGCGGCGACCCCCTCCGCCGGGAAGAGACCCAGCAGGATGTGCTCGGTCCCCAGGTGGTTGTGGCTGAGCTTCCGCGCGGCCTCCTGGCCCTCCACCAGGGCCTGGCGCGCCCGGTCGGTGAACCGCTCGAAGAACTCGTTCCCCTGGGCGGGCGCGGTGGTGGGCGCGGTCCCCCCGGCGGCGGGATCGCGGACCTTCTCCCGCATGGCCTCCAGCTGGACGCCGTAGGCCCCCAGGGCCCGGGGGGCGATGCCGTCCCGCTCCCGCATGAGGGCGAGCAACAGGTGCTCCGGACCGATGTAGTTCACGCCGAGCTGGATGGATTCCCGGAGCGCGTCCTCCAGCGCCCGCCGGGCCGCCGGGGTGAACGGGATGTGCCCGCTCTGGGCCTCCGTGCCCCGGGAAAAGGTGCGCTCCACCTGCGCGCGCACCCCGGCCGCGGACACACCGAGGCTCTTCAGGACCTCGGCGCCGGGGCCCTGCTCCTCACGGAGCAGGCCGAGCAGCATGTGCTCCGTGCCGATGTAGTGGTGGTTGTACTCCCGGGCCACTTCCTGGGCTATCACCACCACCCGCCGCGCCCGGTCGGTGAAGCGCTCGAACATCACTCACCCCCGGCCAGCAGTACGGACAGATCCCGGTGGGCCCGCAGCGTATGCGGATGGTCCGGGCCCAGCACCCGCTCCCGGTCCGCGATCAGCTCGCGCAGCAGCGCCACCGCCTCGTCGCGCTCGCCGGTGCGGGCCAGGTTGTGGGCGAGGACATGGCGGGTGCGCAGCGTCGCGGCGTCGTCCGCGCCCAGGACGCGCCGCCGGTCGAACAGGAGCAGCCGCAGCATCCGTATCGCCTCCGGCCGCCGCCCCGACTCGCCCAGGTTGACGGCGAGGAACTGGCGGCTGCGCAGGGTGTCCGGGTGGTCGGGGCCCAGCAGCCGGGTCTGCCGGTCGTGGACCTCCCGCAGCCGGTCCACCGACTCGCCGGGCGCACCGGTCGCGCCGCGCGTATGGGCGAGCCACTGACGGGTGCGCAGCGTCGCCACGTGGTCGGCGCCGAGCAGGCTCTCCTGCTCCTCCAGCAGTGCGCTGAACGCCTCCGCCGCCTCCCCGTACTTACCCGCCTCGCACAGCGCCACCGCGGCCTCCTGGCGGGCGGGGTCGTCGGGGATCCGGTGGGCGCGGTTGCGGGCGAGGGCGAGGAGGGCGGCGTTCCGCGAGCCGCGCTGGAGGGGGGCGGGCAGGCCCTCGGCGGTCATGGTGGCCTGGAGCCGCCGGTAGACCTCGTCGATGCTGAGCAGTTCGGGCCCGCCCGTCACACCGTCCCGCAGCAGCCGGATCAGCCGTCCGGTGAACGCCGTGGTCTTCTCGCCGTCCTGGATCAGGGAGACCTCGTTGCCCTGGGAGGACGCCATCACATACGTGCCCTCCACATCGACCTGCCCCATCACGGCGGCCTTCGGCCCGGCCATGGTGCCGCTGAGCGCGCGGCCGGAGAAGCAGCAGTCCAGGATGATGACCTTCGAGGTGGCGCGGCTGCCGAGGACGACATCGCGCAGCTTGCGGTATTCCAGGGAGTCGAACTCGGGATCCTCCCATTCGCTGTCGGTCAGCGACAGATACAAGTCCTGCCGCCGGGGCGCGATGAGGCCGTGGCCGACGTAATGAACCAGCAGCAGGTCCTCCGCCTCGGCCGCCGTCGCCCGTAAGGCGCGGCCCACCCGCTGAATGTCGCCGTCGTCCAGCAGCACGGTGCAATGCCGGTCCGGGACCGCTCCGTACGCGGGATCGGTGAGAGCGGCGGCCAGATCCTGGATGGTGTCGCGGACAGCGGGAAGGTCCGGAAGGTTCGGGTCGGAATAGCGACTTGTGCCGATCAGGACCGCCCGGGAACGCTCGGAATCGGGCAACCGCATGGCTATTCCTCTTCTGCGCGCAGCGCCTGCCGGAGAATCTCCTCGACGGAATCCTTGGTCACATGCCGGGCGTCGATCTCCAGCCGCTGGCCGTCCGCGCGGTGGACCGTGACCTTGATGCCGGAGCGGCGCGGCTGGGACAGCCAGGCCCGCAGCGAGGACGCCAGGACGGAGAGGGCGCCACCCGCGCCCAGCGAGACCACGAGCAGCTCCGCGGCCGCCCCCATCTCGCCCTCGCGCGGCGGTGCCGCCTTCGGTTTCACCCGCCCGGCGAGTTCGGGTTCACCGCGCAGCCACTCGGCGAGCTGCGCAAGGCTTTCGTCCGGCTCCGGGCCGTCGACCGAAATATGGCTCTCCACCGCTGCCCCCCGTTTTTCCCCCGGCGCGCGCCAAGCGGCATGGTGCGCGTCCACGCGAACACTCAAGGTAATGATAGAGCCCGGCGCGGACAAACGCGCCCGCGAGCACCGGGCGATCGGCCTGGTGCCCGCGGGCGGTGCCCTCCGAGGAGGGCCTTGCGGCTCCCGAACAGGTATGTGGTTTTCCGGGGTTATTCCCCGGTCGTGTACACGTGCATTCCCGGGATGGTCAGTTCGCCACCGAACTGTCCGGCCTGGGTGACCGTCACGTCGGTGAAGAACACCTCGGGGATGTTCACCGGCGGCGGGGTCTTCGGGCTGAAGGTGATCGGGATGATCCCCAGGAGGTTGCCCTTCAGCTCCTCGGTGTACATGGTCACCGTGCCGTTGCGGAACTCCGAGGTGGAACCCTCGCGCGCCGCCACGTTGGTGGTGGTCCCGCCCGGGCCCTTGACCAGCTGGTGCAGATCCTTGATGTCCACGCCCTCGGCGGTGAACTTGAGGACCTTCTTCGACTGGCCGTTGTGCGTCCGGACGTCGACGATGCCCTTGTAGTCCAGTCCGTGCAGGGAGAGCATCGTGGTCTTGAGGACCCACGGGTCGTCGGGCAGCAGGCTGGCGGTCGGCTCGTCCTTCGCGTTCTTGTACGCGTCGGCGTCGAACTCGGGGCAGGGGTAGCCCACCTTGCCGCTGTCGTCCGCGCCCTCGGACGGGGAACCGGAGGGCTTCGGCAGGGCCTTGTCGGCCTTGTCCTTGGCGTCCTCGGCGGCCTTCCCGGCCTTGTCGACGGTGTCCTTCACGCCGTCGCCGACCTTGTCCACCGTGTCCTTGACCGGGTTGTCGGTCTCCTTCCCGGTGGACGGGGAGGGGCTGGGCGTGGCGGAGGACTGCGACGGGCTGGGCGTGGCGCTCGGCTCGGCCGAGGCGTCGTCGCCCGTGTCGGCGTCGTCGGCCTTGTCGGCCTCGTCCGGGGTGAAGATGTCGTGCAGCTTGTCCCCGATGCCCAGCGGGTCCAGCGGGTTCTTGCTCTCGGACTCCGACGGGCTCGGCGACGCGCTGGGCTCACCGGACTCCTCGTCGTCCCCGGTGTCCGACGAACCGGACGGGCTCGGGGTCGGGGTCGGCTTCGACGGCGCGGTGTCGCCACCCGTGGAGGGGGCGGAACCGGACGTACCGTCCTGGTCCCCGGAGCCCTTGTCCCCGGCACCCTTGTCCCCGGAACTCGGGTCCTTGGCGTCCGCGTCCTTGCCGCCGTCCTTGTCCTTCTCCTCGGGCGAGCCCTTCTTGCCCTCGGCGTCGTCCTTGTCGGCCTCGTCCGGCTGGGAGACACACGGCCCGGCCTTGTAACGGTCCTCGGCCCGCGTGTTCGCCGACGCGAGCTGCGGGGTCAGCCCCATGCCCATGAGTACGGCCGTCGGCATGGCGGCCAGCGCTATCGCTTTGCCCGCGGGCACCTGAAGGCGAGTGAGCATCGACTTCCTCGGCGCCGCGTGCCGCGGTCCGGTTCTCGCCCGGCGCGGACTTCCGTCCGCGGCCTGCTCCTCTTCACCCCGCACGGTGCCTCCCATTCGTGGCTTCCTGGTCCGGTGCGGGTCCGGCCCCCGCCGGCTCCGGCACACCGCCATCGTCAGCGCCGTCCTTGGGCGCGGTTCCCGGGCCCCCGGCCGGCTGTGCCGCGGGAGCCTCGCCCGGCGCCCAGGCGACCCCCATGCCGCCGCCGAAGAGGGCGAGCAGGAATCCGACCAGGAAGCCGCCGATGTTGGACACGGGCAGCGACACCAGGCCGAGCAGGATCGAGGCGACCCCGGCGAACGTCCGCACCATGGGCTGGAACCACATGGTCAGACCCAGCATCACCAGCAGTACGCCGATGATGAGCGAGGCGGATCCGGCGGTGGTGGACAGGTTGATCGTGAACCCGCCCGCGTTCAGGCTGTTGTACGGGAAGTACATGATCGGCAGCCCGGCCAAGGTGGTGAGCAGCCCCGCCCAGAACGGGCGCTGCCAGCGCCACGCCCGGAAGGCCTCCCGCCAATGGCTGATACGGTCACGCGCCCCCGGCGACTCGGCACTCATTGAAAACAGCTCCCTGGGGCTGGCGATCTCGGCGATCGCACGTTCTACTGCGGTACTCAACTGCGCGGCGCCTTGGCGCCTCTGGGCGTTGCCGGGTGAGGGGCAGCGCCGCGGCCCCCCACCCTTCCAGCTCAGCGCCTCAGAAGCACTCGTTCTTGCCCTTGCTGACCTTCATCGAAAGGCCGGAGAGCTTGAACGTGCCCGCACTGGTCGCCCATGCGGTCTGCTTCACACCAGTCAGCGTCGCCGAATCGGCCTGCTGGGCGAACGAGCCCGGAAGGGCCTTGTCGCCCTTGTTGATGCCGGGACCCTTGTTCGCGTCGCCCGCGGCCACACCGATGTCGATGCCGCGGAACGTCGCGTCGGCGTCCAGCTGGTCAAGGTCGATGAAGAGGTTCTTCGCCTCGACCGTCTTGGCGCCGTTACCGGCCGACAGCTTCAGCGACACATCGCCGAAGACCGGGACCGGGACGACCACCGACTGGCACAGACCCTTGAGCTTGGCGCTCTTGAACGCGGACACCGCGACGGGGATGTTCTTCCCGCCGTGCTGGGTGTCTATCGCGCCGTACTGGGCGAAGCCCGTACCGTCGAGCCGGTCGACCGCGACCTTGAACTGCTGGCCGGACACGTTGAACGAGGCCGCGAGCGCACCCTGTGACAGGGCGACGCCGATCGCGGCCGTGGCAGCAACGCTCGGGACCATGACAACGGCGAACCGCTTCCATCTGGTCCCGCCACGAGCCAGGGACTCCATGACTTTCCTCCTTCTCGGACGTACATCTCCGGACCTGGGCCGCGGCCCAGGACTGGGATGGGAGAAGTGCTACGTCCTCGGGAAGGAGAGCGCCCACGTCTCACAGGCGCGAAACTGCACCCGCCGAAACACCGGCGATCACCCCCGAGCGACAACCACTGGCCACGCTTCTCGCGCAACCTCCTGGACAGGCCCTGCCTGTTGGGCAGAGACCCCCCTGTCCACGGCCGGCGCCACTGCCGCCGGCCTGCTCGGTGGGGACCCACCCGCAGCACCGCGCCGACCGGTTGCCGGGCTTCGATGAGGATGGACCGAGCTTGGCTGATCGTGGTCCATTCACGGCTTCGACACAAGGGGTTCGTTACTAGCGAGTAACGGCGCGATAACCGATCAGCGGCGGGTCGGTCGAGGCCGGGCACGCAGGGTCGCCGCCCGACGCCCGGAAAGACGGGGAGATTTGACGGCAAGAACGGACAAAGCCCGAGCACTCACTTACTGGCAGTAACAGCAGCCGCGTTTACCAAGTTTTAGTAAAGCGCGGCCGCTGTTCCGTTTGAGACCCGTGAGGTCAGAACAGGACGCGCGCCAACGCGCTACGCGCCGTGACCACTCGGGGATCGTCACCGCCGATCACATCGAACAGGCTGAGCAGATGGAGCCGGGCCGCCTCGCGGTCCTCACCCACCGTGCGCCGCACCGTGTCGACCAAGCGACCGAAGGCGTCCTCCACATGACCGCCCACCAGATCCAGGTCGGCCGCCGCGATCTGGGCCGCCGGGTCCGCCGGGCTGTCGGCGGCCTCCTTGCGCACCTGCTGCGCGTCAAGACCCTGCACCCGCTCCAGCAACTGGGCCTGGGCCAGACCGAGCTTGGCCTCCGCGTTGGCCGGGTCGTCGTTCAGCACGTTCTGGTACGCGCGGACGGCACCGCCCAGGTCGCCCGCGTCCAGCGCCTCGTGGGCCGCGGCCAGCGCGCTGTCGTACGGACCCGCGGGGGCCTCCGGGGCCTCCTGCTCCGCGTCCTCCGCGCCCGCCGCCTCGGCCGGGGCGCCGACGATGCCGAACTGCTGCTCCGCGGCCTGCACCAGCTGGTCAAGCACCTGGCGGATCTGCGCCTCCGGCGCCGCGCCCTGGAACAGCGGCACCGGCTGCCCGGCGACCACCGCGAACACCGCGGGGATCCCCTGCACGCCGAACTGCTGGAAGAGCATCTGGTTGGCATCGACGTCGATCTTCGCGAGGACGAACTTCCCCGCGTACTCCCCGGCCAGCTTCTCCAGGATCGGACCGAGCTGCTTGCACGGCTCGCACCACTCGGCCCAGAAGTCGATGACGACCGGCACTTCGGTGGAGCGCTGCAGGACCTCCTGCTGAAAACCCGCCTCGTCGACGTCGAAGACCAGACGCGTGGGCGCGGGCGCGCCGGTACGGGCCGCGTCGGCCCGCGCCTTCTCCGCCTTCTGCTTCGCTTCCCCGGCCGCCTTCACCGCGGCGAGGTCGACCACTCCACTCATGGACATGTTCCGTGGCTGCATGGTCCTATCCTCCCCTCTCGGCGCGGTGAATGGAAAAGCGCGTCGGCCGATGCGCGGACAGGCCGGTCTTACGCTACGAGCCGTAGCGTAACTGGCCGGGACACCCGCGTCTACCTGCGAGTAGGGTCGTGCGCCATGAGCCCGCCCAGCCGGCGCACCGGGCGCCCCCGCAGCGTCGAGGCCGACCGTGCCATCCTCGGCGCGACGCGTGCCGCGCTGGTCGAGCTGGGCTGGGGAAAGCTCACGATGAGTGACGTGGCGGCCCGCGCCGGAGTCGCCAAGACGACCCTCTACCGCCGCTGGGCGGGCAAGAACGAGCTGGTCGTGGACGCGGTGGCGGCGGTCTTCGACGAGCATCTGATGTCGGCCGACTGCGGCAGCCTGCGGGCGGACATCGAGAACGTGGTGGTGCGCTTCGCCGAGCTGCTGGAGCGGCCCGAGACCAAGACGGCGCTGATGGCCGTGGTCGCCGAGGCCACCCACGACCAGGCGCTGGGGGCCCGGGTCCGGTCCGCGATCGTGGACCGGCAGAAGCGGCTGGTGCTGATCGGCCGGGAGCGCGCGCAGCTGCGCGGCGAACTCCCGCGCGAGGAGGACCCGGGCACGGCCGCCCGTAACGCGGATCTGATCTTCGACGTGATCGCGGGCTCGGTGGTGCACCGGCTGCTGGTCAGCGCGGAGCCCGTGGACACGGAGTGGGCCCAGGGCTTCTCGACGCTCCTGCTGCACGGGCTGGCCTCGGCGGCGCTCTCCGAGAGCGATGAGCGGGGCGGGGGCGGTGAGCGGGGTCCGGGCGGTGAACGGGGCGAGAGCGGTCAGAACCCGGCGGGTTCGGTGTAGATCCCCCACTCCTCGCGCAGCGCGTCGCAGATCTCGCCGAGCGTCGCCTCGGCGCGCACCGCCGTCAGCATCGGCTCGATCATGTTGGAGCCGTCCCGCGCGGCCGCCACCATCGCCTTCAGCCCCTCGGCGACCCCGGCCTCGTCCCGTCCGGTCCGGCGGGTACCCAGCTCCCGTACCTGCTCGCGCTCGACCTCATGGCTGACCCGCAGGATCTCCAGATCGCCGGTGACCGAGCCGTGGTGGCAGTTGACGCCGACGACCTTCTTGTCGCCCTTCTCCAGCGCCCGCTGGTACAGGAAGGCGGACTCGGCGATCTCCCCGGTGAACCAGCCGTCCTCGATGCCGCGCAGGATGCCGGAGGTGATCGGCCCGATCGGATGCCGCCCGTCCGGTACGGCCCGGCGGCCGCGCTCCTTGATCTGCTCGAAGATCTTCTCGGCGTCGGCCTCGATCCGGTCGGTGAGCGCCTCGACGTACCAGGACCCGCCCAGCGGATCAGCCACGTTGAGGATGCCGGTCTCCTCCATCAGCACCTGCTGGGTGCGCAGGGCGATCTCGGCGGCCTGCTCGCTGGGCAGCGCGAGGGTCTCGTCCAGGGCGTTGGTGTGCAGCGAGTTGGTGCCGCCGAGCACGGCGGACAGCGCCTCCACGGCGGTCCGTACGACGTTGTTGTACGGCTGCTGGGCGGTGAGCGAGACCCCGGCGGTCTGGGTGTGGAAGCGCAGCCACTGCGCCTTCTCGGACGTCGCCCCGTAGACGTCGCGCATCCAGCGGGCCCAGATGCGGCGGGCCGCCCGGAACTTGGCGATCTCCTCGAAGAAGTCGAGATGGGCGTCGAAGAAGAAGGACAGGCCGGGCGCGAAGGCGTTGACGTCCAGGCCCCGGGAGAGGCCCAGTTCGACGTAGCCGAAGCCGTCGGCGAGGGTGTACGCCAGCTCCTGCGCGGCCGTCGCCCCCGCCTCGCGGATGTGGTAGCCGGAGACCGAGAGCGGCTTGTACGCGGGGATGCCGCGCGCGCAGTGCTCCATCAGGTCGCCGATCAGCCGCAGATGGGGCTCGGGCGGGAAGAGCCACTCCTTCTGCGCGATGTACTCCTTGAAGATGTCCGTCTGCAGCGTGCCGTTGAGCGCGGCGGGGTCCACGCCCTGCCGTTCGGCGGCGACCAGGTACATGCAGAAGACCGGGACGGCCGGGCCGCTGATCGTCATCGAGGTGGTGACGTCGCCGAGCGGGATGTCCTTGAAGAGGATCTCCATGTCGGCCGCGGAGTCGATGGCGACGCCACAGTGGCCGACCTCGCCGAGCGAGCGCGGATCGTCGGAGTCGCGGCCCATGAGCGTCGGCATGTCGAAGGCGACCGACAGCCCGCCGCCGCCCGCCTTGAGGATCATCTTGTAGCGCTCGTTGGTCTGCTCGGCGTTGCCGAAGCCCGCGAACTGGCGGATGGTCCAGGCGCGGCCCCGGTAGCCGGTGGCGTAGAGGCCGCGGGTGTACGGATACTCCCCGGGCCAGCCGATCCGCTCGAATCCCTCGACCGTGTCACCCGGCGCGGGACCGTAAACCGGCTCGACCGGGTCACCGGACAAGGTGCTGAAGTCGGCGTCGCGCTTGTGCGCCGCGTCGTACCGGGCCTGCCAGCGGCGGCGGCCTGCCTCAATGCCTTCGGCGTCCATGGTTCAAATTTACTAGGACGTCCAAGTAATTGTCGACGGCTGACGGTCTCCACCGGGCCGACCGAGTGGCCGGTCGACCCGTATCCGCAGGTCGGAGGGGGCGGCGGGGTTCAGGCTCGCGCGGTCTGCGGCTCGCCGCTGACCAGCGGCTCCAGCTCGCGGGAGACCTTGCGCTCGACGAAGAAGGCCGCGGTCGGGATCGTCCCGGCGAGCAGCACCCAGGCCAGCTTGCCGAACGGCCACTTCGCCTTGGAGCCCACGTCGAACGCGAAGACCAGGTAGAGGACGTACAGCCAGCCGTGCGCGATGCCGACGACGCTGGTGAACCCGGACGCCCCGCTCACGTCCAGCAGATACTTGGCGATCACACCGATGGTCAGCAGGATCAGCAGCACACCGGTGACGTAGGCCATCACCCGATAGCGGGTCAGGACGCTCTTCTTCATGCGGTTGAGCGTAACCGTCCGTTCCGGGGCGATCTTCGCCGCCCCCGGGCCGTCACTCGCCCTCGTCGCCGGTGTCCTCGAAGTCCTCCGCGGCGATCCGCAGCGGGCGCAGCATCCGGAAGATCTCCCCGCACCCCTCGGCGTCGTACACCCCGAGCCCGAAGTCCATCGCCATCAGGTCGCGGGTGGCCGACTCGACCACCTCACGGCCCTGCCCGGTGATGGAGGCGAGGGTGCCGCGCCCGTCGGCTGGATTGGGCCGCTTGTCGACCAGACCCGACTTGACCAGGCGATCCACCGTGTTGGTGACCGAGGTCGGGTGCACCATCAGCCGCTCGCCGATCTTGGACATGGGCAGCTCACCCGACTTGGAGAAGGTGAGCAGCACCAGCGCCTCGTAGCGCGCGAAGGTCAGCCCGTACGGCTTGACGACCGCGTCGACCTGGCCGAGCAGAATCTGGTGGGCCCGCATGATCGAGGTGATCGCGGCCATCGAGGGTACGGAACCCCATCGCTGCTTCCAGCGCTCGTCGGCGCGGGCGATGGGGTCGAACGGCAGGCTGAGCGGCTTCGGCACGGTACCGACCCTACCGGCCGGTCATATCGAGGTCAGCCCGGTCTCACCCTTCAAAACGGGCCGCGGCGCCCTCCTGGGACAGATGGCGCTCCACCGTGTCCACCTTCGAGGTGAGGCCGTCCGTCACCCCCGGGCGGATGTCGGCCTTCAGCACGACGGAGACGCGCGGAGCGCGCGCCTCCACCGCCGCCACGGCGCGCTTGACCACGGCCATGACCTCATCCCACTCACCTTCGACCGAGGTGAACATCGCGTCGGTGCGGTTGGGCAGGCCCGACTCCCGCACCACCCGCACCGCGTCCGCGACGTACTCCCCCACGTCCTCGCCGACGCCCAGCGGGGTCACCGAGAAGGCGACGATCATGTGTTGACCACGCCCTCGCGGCGGGCGCGGGCCGCGATCACACCGGCCTCGGTCTCACGCTTGAGCATCCGCTCGGCGAAGAAGCCGCCGGTGGGCAGGACGGAGAGGACGAAGTACAGCGCGGCGGTCTTCCAGCCCCACTTGGCGCGGTTCCAGGCGTCCGCCCAGAAGACCACGTAGAGGATGAAGAGGACGCCGTGCACCATGCCCATCACCGGCACACCGTTGAAGTCCGTGGTGCGCTTGAGCACCGAGCAGACGAGCAGCAGCAGGAAGGACACGGCCTCAGGCGCGGAGACCAGGCGGAGCCGGCGCAGCGCGGTGGCGGTCTTGAGTTCCACGAGAGCACCTTCGCATGAGGAGACACGGACGAGAGAACGGGAAAAGAGCGCTTGTGAAGCTGTGCACAAGCGCTTCCTATTGTTGCAGCCCCGACCGCGATCATTTCTCCAGGGTGGCGGTACCGATACCGTCGGCTCCGTGGCTCACTTTCGGCTCCAGGGATCCAGGGTGCTCGCCGTCGACCTGACCGGCGACTCCGTGAAGGCGAAGAACGGCGCGATGGTCGCGTACGAGGGGGACATGACCTTCAAGAAGAGGACGGGCGGCGGGGAAGGGTTGCGGGGCATGGTGACCCGGCGGCTCACCGGCGAGCAGATGGCGGTCATGGAGGTGAAGGGGCACGGCACGTGCTACTTCGCCGACCGGGCCAGCGAGATCAACCTGGTGTCGCTGCACGGCGAGAAGCTGTACGTCGAGGCCGGGAACCTGCTGTGCACGGACGCCGCCCTGCGCACCGGCACCTCCTTCACCGGGCTGCGCGGCTCCGCGCAGGGCAACGGGCTGTTCACCACGACCGTGGAGGGCACCGGCCAGGCGGCGCTCGTCTCGCACGGCACGGCGATCGTGCTGCGCGTGACCCCTCAGACCCCGCTCCAGGTCGACCCCGGCGCGTATGTAGCGCACACCGGTAACCTCAAGCAGCACTTCCAGTCGGGGGTGAACTTCCGCGCGCTGATAGGCGAGAGCGGGGGCGAGAGCTTCCAGATCCGCTTCGAGGGCGAGGGCCTGGTGTACGTACAGCCCAGCGAGCGCGACACGATCGGGGGCGACGACTGATGCCGTTCACCAACCTCACCTCCCGCATGGTGGAGGCCCAGGTGATGCCCGGCCAGACGCTGTTCAGCCAGCGCGGCGCGATGCTGGCGTACCGCGGCCAGGTGCGGTTCACCCCGAGCATCACCGGCGGCCAGCGCGGAGTGATGGGCATGATCGGGCGGCGGGTGGCCGACGAGGCGACGCCGCTGATGACCGTCGAGGGTCAGGGCACCGTGATGTTCGGGCACGGCGGACACGAGGTGCACGTGATCGACCTGGTCGGCGACACGCTGTACGTGGAGGCGGACCGGCTGCTGGCGTTCGACGGCTCACTGCGCCAGGGCACGATGTTCCTGGGGTCGCAGGGCGGGGTGATGGGCATGGTGCGCGGCCAGGCCACCGGCCAGGGGCTGTTCACCACCACGCTGGAGGGGCGGGGTTCGGCCGCGGTGATGGCGCACGGCGGAGTGATCGAGCTGCCGATACAGCCGGGGCGTCCGGTCCATGTCGATCCGCAGGCATATGTAGCCCACCGGGGTGATGTTCGCAATAAGCTCTCGACGGCCCTCGGCTGGCGCGACATGGTGGGCCGCGGCTCGGGCGAGGCCTTCCAACTGGAGCTGTCCGGCACCGGCACGGTCTATGTCCAGGCATCGGAGGAGAAGCTTTGACTGCTCTCCCGCCTTTCGGCGGCAGAATCCTGGCTCAGGCCGCCTTCCGGACCGGCGGTCCGGACGGTCTTACGCCCTCGGCACCAGCCGGGTTCAGACCAGCCCGGACGAGCATCACGCGGGCGGAGTTCTTGTCCCTGGGGGATATGACGCCGCACGCGACGCAGGTGTAGGTACGTTCCGAGAGAGGTAGCGCGTGCTTGGTTCTCGCTCCGCACCGCGCACAGTCCATCGTGGTGTGCGCAGGATGCAACCTCTTCGCCCATTTACGGGCGGTGTCCTGCCGCTGCCGGGCGATCTTCTGGTGCAGTTTCGCCGCCTGCCGCTTCGCGGCGCGGTAGCCCTTCGACTGCGGCGTGCCCTTCGGCGCGCGGCGGCGGGCCATCATCCGCTGGTAGCGGCCCAACATCGCCGCAGCCTTCCGGCCATGTTCGGCGTGCGGAAGGTCGTGGGCGTCGGAGGTGGTGGTGGCGGTCTCGCGCACGCCCCAGTCCACGCCCAGCACCAGCCCGGTTCGGGGAAGCGGCTCGACTTGGGCGGGGACGACGAACGACGCGTACCAATGACCGACGCTGTCCCGGTAGACGCGCACACTGGACGGCTCGGCCGGAAGCTCGCGCGACCACACCACCGTCACCACGATGCCCCCCGCCAAGTGCAGGCGGCCATCCTCCCTCGCACGGAACCTGCCGAAGTCACGTACAACCTGCTGCTGAGGCACCGAAGAGCCCTCCCTCAGCCAGGGAGTGATACGGCGAGCCTCGGTAAGCATCTTGTCCAGCGCGGCCGGACCGCACCTCTCACCGCCCTGGTGGGCCCTCTTCGAGCGGGCCACGCACTCGTTCCACACCCACCGGCACCGGCCCCACTCCGCCTCAAGCACCGCGCGAGCACCGGCGGACACACGAAGCCGATAGGTCCACCGGGCATGCCCGGTGTCCTCGCTGGTCTTCGCTTCCGCCGTCACAACCGCCAATCTAAACGGGAGGTACGACAGTTGAGCCTTCCTGGCCTTTTCGGCAGGAGTCCGATTTCCCCTCGGCCTGAAGGTCGGGACAGCCTCGGAGGACCCAGGTGAACGGCCCCGTCATCCACGACGCGTACACGCTCCCGGCCGACGACAACATCAATCCGTACGCCTTCGGTGTGGAGCTGGACGGGCAGTGGTTCCTGCAGAAGGGGAAGATGGTCGCCTACTACGGGCAGATCGACTTCCAGGGCATAGGGCTCGGCCCCCTCGACCGGCTCATCGCGACGAGTTTCCACTCGCCGCTGCACGCCGCCGAGTGGGTGGTGGCCCAGGGCAAGGGCAAGATGGTGCTCGCGGACCGGGCATTCGACGTCAACTCCTTTGACCTGGACGACGGGAACCTCACCATCCGGTCGGGCAATCTGCTCGCTTTCCAGCCATCGCTGGCGCTGAAGCAGTCGATCGTGCCGGGCTTTCTGACGCTCATCGGGACGGGGAAGTTCGTCGCCGCCTCGAACGGTCCCGTGGTCTTCATGGAGCCGCCGATCCGGGTCGATCCGCAGGCGCTGGTCGGCTGGGCGGACTGCCCCACGCCCAACCACCACTACGACCACGAGTATCTGCGCGGGGTCATGGGCGGCATCCGGGCGCACACCGGGCTCGGGGGGACGTCGGGCGAGGAGCACCAGTTCGAGTTCGTGGGGGCCGGGACGGTGCTGCTCCAGTCCACGGAGGAGGTGCTGGCGGAGATAGCCGTCGGCGAGAGCGGGGGTACCGGTTCGTGAGCACGAAGGTGCGGAGTGTAACGTCGAACAGGTGACCTCTACCCCGATAGACGCATTGGTTCGGAATTCAACTTCTATAGGTAGAATGCATCCCATGGAGACCGAGAACGGCACGCGCTGGCTCAGCGATGAGGAACAGCGCGCCTGGCGCACCCACCTGGACGTCAGCCGCCTGCTGACCTACCAGCTCGAACGGGACCTCCAGCCGTTCGGCCTGACCATGAACGACTACGAGATCCTGGTCAACCTCTCGGAGTCGGAAGAGCACCGGATGCGGATGAGCGACCTCGCGTCCGCGACGCTGCAGTCCAAGAGCCGTCTGTCCCATCAGATCACCCGGATGGAGAACGCCGGGCTGGTCCGCCGCGAGAACTGCGAATCCGACCGGCGCGGGCTGTACGCGGTCCTCACCGAGCACGGCTGGGACACCATGCGCAAGGTCGCGCCCCATCATGTCGAATCGGTGCGCAAGCACTTCATCGACCTGCTCTCCCCGGCCGATCTGGAGTCGCTGTACGGGTCGCTGGTGCCCGTCGCCGACCATCTGCGCGTCCAGCGCGGCCGGGTGTAGCGCGGCCGGGTGTAGCGCGGCCGGGTGCAGCTCACTTCAGCGGCAGCCGCACCTCGAACAGGGCGCCGCCCCCCGGCGCCTCACCGACGGTGAGCGCGCCGCCGTGCCGCACCACCACGTCGCGCGCGATGGCGAGGCCGAGCCCGGCCCCGCCATCGTCGCGGCTGCGGGCGTCGTCGAGCCGTACGAACCGCTCGAAGATCCGCTCCCGTTCGGCCTCCGGCACCCCCGCGCCGTCGTCCGCGACCGCGACCACGCCCTCGGCGCCGTCCGCCCGCACCGACACCCGCACCTCGCCCCGCGCGTGCCGCTGCGCGTTGTCGACCAGGTTGCCCAGCACCTGGGTGAGCTGCCCACGGGAGCCCGAGGTGGCCACCTCCGCCAGGTCGGTACGGACCGGCACCCGGTCCCCGGTCCGCTGCTCGACCGTCTCGCGCACCAGCGCGTCCAGCGCCACCCTGCTGTCCGCGCGGGGGCGCTCCCCCGCGTCCAGCCGGGCCAGCAGCAGCAGATCGGCCGCCAGCCGCTGGAGCCGCACCACGTCCTCCACCGCGCCCGGCAGATCCAGCAGTTCGGGGTGGGCCACGCCCACCTCCAGCTGGGTACGGAGCGAGGCCACCGGGGAGCGCAGCTCGTGCGAGGCGTCGGCCACGAAGGCCCGCTGCCGCTCCACCGACGCCTCCAGCGCGGTGAGCGTCTCATTCGTCGTGCGGGCCAGCCGCGCCACCTCGTCGTGCGAGCCGGGCTCGGGCACCCGCCGGGACAGATCCGTACTCGCCGTGATCGCGGCCATCTCCTGCCGTATGCCCTCCACAGGGCGCAGCGCGCGCCGCGTCACCAGCCAGGTCACCCCGGCCACCACGAGCAGCAGCAGCGGCAGCCCGATGAGCATGGCCTGCCGTACGGTGCCGACCGCGTCGCGCTCGGTGGCTAGCGGGGCGCCCGCGTAGACGGTGACGTCCTCGCCGCGCGGGCTGGTGGCCTCCACGGCCGCCCAGCGGTATTCGGCCGTCGTGCCGTCGATCCGGGCCGACCCGTTGACGTACCGCACGTCCCCGTCGACCTCGCCCTCCTCGCGCTCGCCGTCCGGCGCCACCGAGACCGGGCGCACCGACGGGCTCGGCGTCCCCGTCACGGCCTGCAGATCCTCGCTGACCGCCCGCACCCGGCGCTGTTCGTCCACCACCTGCACCGGGGTGTCGTCGTCCACGTCGAGATCGCGGAAGGCGGTCCCGGCGGCGATCTTCGAGGCCACGTCGCGCGCCTGCACCTGGGCGTGCAGCCCGGCCTGGTCGGCCAGGTTGCCGCTCAGCACCCGCAGCACCGCGAGCCCGGCGGCCACCAGCGCGACGGCCACCACCACGGTCGCGCCCAGCGCGGCCCGTGCCCGTACCGAACCGAACGCCCTACCCACGGAGCCGGTACCCCGCTCCCCGCACGGTCTCGATGAAGCCGGGCCCCAGCTTGCGGCGCAGCGCGCTCACGTACACCTCGACGATGTTGGGGTCGCCGTCGTACGCGAAGTCCCAGACGTGCTCCAGGATGTCCGCCTTGGAGCAGACGTCCCCGCCGTTCATCGCCAGGTGCTCCAGCACCGAGAACTCCTTGGCGGTCAGGGACACCTCGTCCCCGTCCCGCTCCACCCGGCGCGCGCCCCGGTCCACCGCGAGCGCCCCCACCCGCACCACGGGCGAGGCCCCGGCGCCGCGCCGCCGCAGCAGCGCGCGCACCCGGGCGACCAGCACGACGTACGAGAACGGCTTGGTCAGATAGTCGTCGGCGCCGGTGTCCAGACCCTCCGCCTCGTCGTACTCGCCGTCCTTCGCCGTGAGCATCAGGATCGGCACCTCGCTCCCGGCCGCCCGCAGGGCGCCACAGACGCGGTAGCCGTTCATCCCGGGCAGCATGATGTCGAGGACGATCAGGTCGTACGTGCCCTCCTGGGCCCGGTGCAGCCCTTCCCGTCCGTCGTGCACCACGTCGACGGCGAACCCCTCGGCCCGCAGTCCCTTGGCGAGCGACAGGGCGAGCCGCCGCTCGTCCTCCACAATCAGCAAACGCATGGGGCCAAGCGTCGCAGAGCCCGCCTGAAGAACTCTTCAGGTACCGCCCCGCCCCCGTTACGGCCCCTCCGTGACCCCAGCCACCAGCTCGTCCGCCGCCGTGTACGGGTCCAGCTCGCCCGCCACCACGCGCTCCGCGAGCGCGCCCAGGCGGCGGTCGCCGTGCAGATCGCCGATGCGGGCGCGCAGCGCGGTCACCGCGATCGTCTCGACCTCGCCCGCCGCGCGGCGCATCCGGCGCTCGGCGAGCACTCCGTGCTCCTCCATCCACGCCCGGTGCTTCTCCAGGGCCTGGACGACCTCGTCGGTGCCCTCGCCGCGCGCCGCCACGGTCTTCACGATCGGCGGCCGCCAGTCCCCGGGCGAGCGGGCCTCGCCGAGGCCCAGCATGTGGTTCAGCTCGCGGGCGGTGGCGTCGGCGCCGTCCCGGTCGGCCTTGTTGACCACGTACACATCGCCGATCTCCAGGATTCCGGCCTTGGCCGCTTGGATGCCGTCGCCCATGCCCGGGGCGAGCAGCACCATCGTCGTATCGGCCTGGGCGGCGATCTCCACCTCGGACTGGCCGACGCCGACCGTCTCCACGATCACCACCTCGCATCCGGCCACGTCCAGCACCCGGATGGCCTGCGGGGCGGCCCAGGCGAGGCCGCCGAGATGGCCGCGGGTGGCCATGGAGCGGATGTAGACGCCGGGGTCCGAGGCGTGCTCGGACATCCGGATCCGGTCACCGAGGAGCGCGCCGCCCGAGAAGGGCGAGGAGGGGTCGACGGCGAGCACCCCGACCCGCTTCCCCGCCCTGCGGTACGCCGAGACGAGCGCGGAGGTCGACGTGGACTTGCCGACCCCCGGCGAGCCGGTCACCCCGACCACGTACGCGCCCTGAGCGAGCGCCGCCAGCGCGGCCATGACCTCGCGCAGCCGCGGGGAGTCGCCCTCGATCAGCGAGATCAGCCGGGCGACCGCGCGCGGCCGCCCCTGCCGGGCCTGCTCCACCAGCGTGGGCACATCAGCGTCAGCCATGGGTGCCGCGCTCCTCATCACTCGTACGGACATCACTCGGGCGGACGTCACTCGTACGGACGGACCGCTGCCGTGGTCATTCCCCGGGGACGCGGACGATCAGCGCGTCGCCCTGGCCGCCTCCGCCGCACAGCGCCGCCGCCCCGACGCCGCCGCCGCGCCGCCGCAGCTCCAGCGCCAGGTGCAGCACGATGCGGGCGCCGGACATGCCGATGGGGTGGCCGAGAGCGATCGCGCCACCGTTCACGTTCACCTTTTCGGCGGAAAGGCCGAGGTCCTTCATTGACTGCACGGCGACCGCCGCGAACGCCTCGTTGATCTCGATCAGGTCGAGGTCGTCCGCCGTCAGCCCCTCCTTGCCCAGCGCGTGCGCGATCGCGTTGGACGGCTGGGACTGCAGCGAGTTGTCGGGACCCGCCACATTGCCGTGGGCGCCGATCTCGGCGATCCACTCCAGGCCCAGCTCCTCGGCCTTCGCCCGGCTCATGACGACGACGGCGGCGGCCCCGTCCGAGATCTGCGACGCCGAACCGGCCGTGATCGTCCCGTTCCCGTCGCCCGCGAAGGCCGGGCGCAGCTTGGCCAGGGACTCCACGGTGGTCTCGCCACGGATGCCCTCGTCCTTGGTGAAGACGACCGGGTCGCCCTTGCGCTGCGGGACCTCGACGGGGGTGATCTCGGCGTCGAACAGGCCGTTCTTCTGGGCGGCGGCGGCGCGCTGGTGGGAGCGGGCGGCGATCTCGTCCTGCTCGGGTCGGCCGATGCCGAGGCGGGTGTTGTGCCGCTCGGTGGACTCGCCCATGGCGACGTTGTCGAAGGCGTCGGTCAGCCCGTCGTGTGCCATGGCGTCGAGCATCTGGATCGCGCCGTATTTGTGGCCGTCGCGCGAGCCGGGGAGCAGATGGGGCGCGTTCGTCATGGACTCCTGGCCGCCGGCCACCACGATGTCGAACTCCCCGGCCCGGATGAGCTGGTCGGCGAGCGCGATCGCGTCCAGCCCTGACAGGCACACCTTGTTGACGGTGAGGGCGGGGACGCTCATCGGGATTCCGGCCTTGACGGCCGCCTGACGTGCGGGGATCTGCCCGGCACCGGCCTGCAGCACCTGCCCCATGATCACGTACTGCACCTGCTCACCGGTGACCCCGGCGCGCTCCAGCGCGGCCTTGATCGCGAAGCCGCCCAGGTCGGATCCGGAGAACGAGCGCAGGCTGCCGAGGAGGCGGCCCATGGGGGTACGGGCTCCGGCCACAATCACAGACGTCGTACGAGTCATGGTGCGTCCTCCGCGGGGAGAAGGAAGTTAACGAGGGTTATCGTCAATGTACTGACGAGTACCCGCCCGGTCACCGCCCCATCAGTGTGATCGCGCGCACGTTGCGTAACCGGCCGTGTAGCGGTGCACTAAGCCCATGCTGACGAGAATCGACCACATCGGGATCGCCTGCTTCGACCTGGACAAGACCGTCGAGTTCTACCGTGCCACGTACGGCTTCGAGGTGTTCCACTCCGAGGTCAACGAGGAGCAGGGGGTCCGCGAGGCCATGCTCAAGATCAACGAGACCTCGGACGGCGGGGCCTCGTACCTCCAGCTGCTGGAGCCGACCCGGGAGGACTCCGCGGTCGGCAAGTGGCTGGCGAAGAACGGTGAGGGCGTCCATCACATCGCGTTCGGCACCGCCGACGTCGACACCGACTCCGAGGCCATCCGCGACAAGGGGGTCCGGGTGCTGTACGAACAGCCCCGACGTGGGTCGATGGACTCGCGCATCACCTTCCTCCACCCCAAGGACTGCCACGGGGTGCTGACCGAACTCGTGACCGCGGCGCCCTCCGGGGAAGCGGACCACTGAAGCGGACCACTGACCTACCCCTTCTCCGGCCGGTAGAGTGCAGGCTCGGCCGGGGTACGGGAATCGGAGGGATCGGGGTCCGGCCCGGGCTGAGCCGATGATCTGACACCATTTCTTCGGAAGGGCCAGCTCCGGTCCGCCTGGCACGCTTCACGCCGGGGCGGGGCCGAGAGGGACCGCAAGGGACTGCCAGGAACCGCGCGGTACGGAGCCGGCCGCCACCGCGACCAGGGGACGGATGGGACCGCGCAGTGCGGGGCTACGACCGCTACGAGCCTGACGATCACCTCTCGAAGTTCGAGGCCGAGATGGAGCGGCTGAAGAACGAGCGGGAGAAGGCCGTCCAGCACGCCGACGACCTCGGCTACCAGGTCGAGGTTCTGCGCGCCAAGCTGCACGAGGTGCGGCGCGCGCTGGCGAGCCGCCCTGCCTACGACAGCGCCAACGTCGGCTACCAGGCAGAGCAGTTGCTGCGGGACGCCCAGCTCCAGGCGGAGCAGGTGCGCGCCGACGCCGAGCGCGAGCTGCGGCAGACCCGTGCCCAGACCCAGCGGCTGCTCCAGGAGCAGGCCGAGCAGCAGGCCCGGCTCGAAGCCGAGCTGCACGCCGAGGCGGTGGCCCGCCGTCAGCGCCTGGACCAGGAGCTGGCCGAGCGCCGCGCCACCGTCGAGTCGCACGTCAACGAGAACGTCGCCTGGGCCGAGCAGCTGCGCGCCCGTACCGAGGCACAGGCCCGCAGGCTGCTGGACGAGTCCCGCACCGAGGCCGAGCAGGCGCTGGCCGCCGCCCGCGCCGAGGCCCAGCGCCTCGCCGACCAGGCCCGGGACCGGCTGGGTTCGGAGGCGGAGACCGCCCGCAGCGAGGCCGAGACGATCCTGCGCCGGGCCCGCACCGAAGCCGAGCGGCTGCTGACCAAGGCGGGGGCGCAGGCCCAGGAGGCCACCGAGCACGCCGAGCAGCTGCGCACCTCCACCACCCAGGAGTCGGACCAGGCCCGCCGGCACGCCGTCGAGCAGACCCGCGCCGCCGAGGCGCGGATGCTGGAGGCCGAGACGGCGCTGCGCGAGGCGCGCGCCGAGGCCGAGAAGGTGCTCGGCGAGGCGAAGGACGCGGCGGCCAAGCGGCTTTCGGCCACCGAATCGGACAACGAGCAGCGCGCCCGCACCGCCAAGGCGGAGGTCGCCCGGCTGGTCGGCGAGGCCACCAAGCAGGCCGACGTGATCCGCGCCGAGGCCGAGGAGCTGCGGGAGGACGCCCGCGCCGAGGCCGAGCGGCTGCTCGCCGAAGCCGGAGACGACGCCCGCGCCAGGGTCGCCGAGGACTCGGCGGCGCAGCTGGCCAAGGCCGCGCGCAGCGCCGAGGAGGTGCTGACCCGGGCCTCGGAGCAGGCGCAGGCCACCACCAAGGCGGCGGCCGAGGAAGCGGAGCGGATCCGGCACGAGGCCGAGACCGAGGCCGACCGGCTGCGCGGCGAGGCGCACGACACCGCCAACCAGCTCAAGGGCGCGGCGAAGGACGACACCAAGGAGTACCGCGCCAAGACCGCCGAGCTGCAGGAGGAGGCGCGCAGGCTGCGCGGCGAGGCCGAGCAGCAGCGGTCGGACGCGGTCGCCGAGGGCGAGCGGATCCGGGCCGAGGCGCGCCGCGAGGCCGTCGAGCAGATCGAGGAGGCGGCCAGCACCGCCGAGGAACTGCTGACGAAGGCGAAGCAGGACGCGGAGGAGACGCGTTCGGGCGCGACCACCGAGAGCGAGCGGGTCCGCACCGAGGCGATCGAGCGGGCGAACGCGCTGCGGCGGCAGGCCGACGAGCTGCTGAAGCGGGCCCGCAATGAGGCCGAGGAACTGGTGACCTCGGCCGAGGAGCAGGCCGGGCGGGTCAAGGAGGAGGCGTCCCGTACCGCCGAGGAGCTGCGCGAGGAGGCCGAGCAGGCGGCCGAGGCGCGGCGGAGCGAGGCCGAGGCCGAGCTGACCCGGCGGCACGAGGAGGCGGAAGCCCGGTTCAGCTCCGCCGAGCAGGAGCTGAACGACGCCCGGACCGAGGCCGAGCGGCTGCGCCGGGAGTCCACCGAGGACATCGAGCGGCAGCGCGCGGAGTCCGCGGAGCGGCTGGAGAGCCTGCGCCAGCAGGCCGAGGAGGAGGCCGACCGGCTGCGCGACGAGGCCGCCGCGGACGCGTCCAACGCGCGCGCCGAGGGCGAGTCGGTGGCGGTACGGCTGCGCGGCGAGGCCGCCGCGGAGGCCGAGCGGCTGCGGAGCGAGGCGCAGGAGACCGCGGACCGGGTGCGGGCGGAGGCGGCGAGCGCCGCCGAGCGGATCGGCGCCGAGGCCGCCGAGGCCCTGGCCGCCTCCCAGGAGGAGGCGGCGCGGCGCCGCCGCGAGGCCGAGGAACTGCTGGGCGACGCCCGCGAGGAGGCGCAGCAGGAGCGTACGGCGGCGCGCGAGCAGGGCGAGGAGCTGCTGGCGGCGGCCCGGACCCGGGTGAGCGAGGCGCAGGCCGAGGCGCAGCGGCTGACCGACGAGGCCGAACAGCACGCGCAGGACCTGGTGTCGGCCGCCGAGCAGCACGCCCAGTCCGTACGGGACGCGGTCGCGGGGCTGCACGAGCAGGCCGAGTCGGAGATCACCGGGCTGCGGCAGGCCGCCGAGCACGCGGCGGAGCGCACCCGGCACGACGCGCAGGAGGAGGCCGACCGGGTCCGCGCGGACGCGTACGCGGAGCGCGAGCGCGCCTCGGTCGACGCCTCGCGGGTGCGGCGGGCGGCGCACGAGGAGGCGGAGGCCGCCAAGTCGCTCGCGGAGCGCACGGTCGCGGAGGCGATCGCCGAGGCGGAGCAGCTGGGCGCGCGCTCCCGCGACGAGGCCAACCGCCGCCGCTCGGACGCCGCGGAGCAGGCGGACCGGCTGCTCGGCGAGGCGAACCACGAGGCGGAGCGGCTGCGCGCGGAGGCCAACGAGACGCTGGACGAGGCCCGCAGGAGCGCCAACAAGACCCGCGGGGAGGCCGCCGAGCAGGCCGACACGCTGGTCAGCGGCGCCACCGAGGAGGCCCAGCGGATCGTCGCGGAGGCCACCGCCCGGTCGCAGGCGCTGCGTACGGAGGCGGCGGACGCGCGGGCGAGCGCGGACCAGGACGCGGCGCGCACCCGGGCGCAGGCCCGCAGCGACGCCAACAACATCCGCTCGGAGGCGGCGGCCCAGGCCGACCGGCTGGTCTCCGAGGCGTCCCACGAGGCGGACCGGCTGGTCGGGGAGGCCACCACCGAGGCCGAACGGCTGCGCACCGAGGCGGCGGAGACGGTCGGTTCGGCGCAGCAGCACGCGCAGCGCACCCGCGCCGAGTCGGAGCGGGTCGCGGCGGACGCGGCGGCCGAGGCGGAGCGCATCCGCACCGAGGCGCAGAACGAGGCCGACCGGCTGGTCGACCGGGCGCGCGAGGACGCCAACAAGCGCCGCTCGGACGCGGCCGAGCAGGCGGACCGGCTGGTCACCGAGTCCGCGGCGGAGGCCGAGCGGCTCACCACGGAGGCGCAGGAGTCGGCGCTGCAGGCGACGGCCGCGGCCGAGGAGCAGGCGGACGCCATGGTGGGCGCGGCCCGCCAGGAGGCCGACCGGCTGGTCGCCGAGGCCACCGCGCAGTCCAACGGCCTGGTGGAGAAGGCCCGTACGGACTCCGACACCATGCTGTCCGAGGCCCGCGGCGACGCGACGGCCATCCGGGAGCGCGCCGAGGAGCTGCGGGCGACGACCGCGGCCGAGGTGGAGGAGCTGCACGAGCGGGCCCGCCGGGAGTCGGCGGAGCAGATGAAGGCGACCGGCGAGCGGGTCGACAAGCTCGTCGCGGCGGCCACCGCGCAGCTGATGAAGGCCGAGGAGAAGGCCAAGTCGCTGGTCTCGGAGGCGGAGACCGAGGCGAGCCGGGTGCGGATCCAGGCCGTGAAGAAGGCCGAGGGGCTGCTCAAGGAGGCCGAGCAGAAGCGGGTCGAGGCCTCGAAGGACGCCGAGCGCACCAAGTCCGACGCGACGGCGGAGGCGAAGGAGATCGTCGACGAGGGCAAGCGCGAGCTGGAGTTGCTCAAGCGCCGCCGCGAGGACATCAACGCGGAAATCACCCGTGTCCAGGACGTCCTGGAAGCGTTGGAATCTTTCGAGACTCCCGCGTCGGGCGGCGCGGGCGGCAAGGAGAACGGCGCAGTGAAGACGGGGGCGGGAGCGGGATCGACACGGTCGAGTGGAAAGCGGTCCGATGGGTAGGGGAACACGGTCCGACGGCTAGCTGCACTGGGCGTGTCGTGTCCGTATCATCCCGACGAGTGACAAGGTCTCCGTCTTACGTCCACTCAAAAGGCTGGACATTCTCCAGATCAAACGGACGTTGACTCGATGACACGCCGTTCGGCCCCCTAGGATTTGCTCTATCACCTCACCGGTCTCTTTCGACAGGAACCCCATGAGCGACACTTCCTCCCCCTTCGGCTTCGAGCTCGTGCGGCGTGGGTACGACCGCGGTCAGGTGGACGACCGCATTACCAAGCTCATCGCCGACCGCGACAGCGCACTGTCCCGCATCACCTCGCTCGAGAAGCGCATCGAGGAGCTGCACCTCGAAACGCAGAACGCGCAGGCCCAGATCAACGACGCGGAGCCGTCCTACGCGGGACTCGGCGCCCGGGTCGAGAAGATCCTCCGCCTCGCCGAGGAAGAGGCGAAGGACCTGCGCGAGGAGGCCCGCCGGGCCGCCGAACAGCACCGCGAGCTGGCCGAGTCCTCCGCCCAGCAGGTCCGTAACGACGCCGAGGCGTTCGCCGCCGACCGCAAGGCGAAGGCCGAGGACGAGGGCGCGCGGATCGTCGAGAAGGCGAAGGGCGAAGCCACCACGCTGCGTCAGGAGGCGCAGAAGGACGCCCAGTCCAAGCGCGAGGAGGCGGACTCCCTCTTCGAGGAGACCCGCGCCAAGGCCGCGCAGGCCGCCGCCGACTTCGAGACGAACCTGGCCAAGCGCCGCGAGCAGTCCGAGCGCGACCTGGCCTCCCGTCAGGCCAAGGCCGAGAAGCGGCTCGCGGAGATCGAGCACCGCGCCGAGCAGCTGCGCCTGGAGGCCGAGAAGCTGCGCACCGACGCCGAGCGCCGCGCCCGCCAGACGGTGGAGACCGCGCAGCGCCAGGCCGAGGACATCGTGGCCGACGCGAACGCCAAGGCGGACCGCATCCGCAGCGAATCCGAGCGCGAGCTGGCGGCGCTGACCAACCGCCGCGACAGCATCAACGCCCAGCTGACCAACGTCCGCGAGATGCTGGCCACGCTGACCGGCGCGGCCGTGGCCGCGGCCGGGAACCCGGGCGAGGAAGAGGCCGCCACCCGCGGCGTCCCGGCCCAGCAGACCCGGTGACGCTCGGTCCCGGCTTAGCGCTCCGTGCCCCGTGCCGCCAGCAGTAGCGGCGCGGGGCACGCGCATGTGGTGCGCCGACATGCTGCGCGGTCGGCGCGGGTCCGCGGGTACGCCACCGGGCGCAGGTCCGCCGCCGGGCGCGCGGCGCGGTGGGCGCGCAGGCCGGTGCGGCGCCCCGCGCACGCTGCGCAGTGCGGTGCGCACGCCCCCGCCGAACCGCTGCGTGGCCAGGGCCCGCCGACAGGCGCCGCCCCACGGCGTACGCGGCGGCGTGCCGCTCGCGTAGCCTCGGCAGGGTGGACGACCGCAGTCTCAGCGCGCTCGGTTTCGGCGATGTGCCCGCCGAGGCGCCGCTCACCTATCCCGGGCGGCCCGTGACCGCCCCACGCTGCTCACCGGCGGCGAGCTGCACCCCCTCGACCCGGCGCTCCTGGACGGCCGGTTCCGGGACCGGCACCCCGTGATCGCCGTCGGGTCCAACGCCTCCCCCGCGCAGCTGCACTACAAGCTCAGCCTGCCCGGGCGGCCAGCGACCGTGCCCATGGTGCCGGTCCGGGTGCACGGCGTCGCGGTCGGCTGCTCGGCGCACATCGGGCGGTACGGGTACGTCGCCTCCGCCCCGTACGGCGACCCCGCCGCCCGTACGCCCCTCGTCGTCAGCTGGCTCGACGACGAGCAGCTGGAGGCCGTGGACCGCACCGAGGTGCCCAACTACCGGCGGGTCCGGCTGGCCGGGGCGGACGTCCCGATGGTGCTGCCGTCCGGGGAGCGGCTGGCGGCGGCGTACCTCTACGTCAGTACGCACGGCGTGCTCACCGCGCCCGGCGACGGCGGGCGGCCCCTGCCGGGCGGGGGCGACCAGGCCGCGCTGCTGTCCCGGCTGCTCGCCTCCTCCGCGCGGCTGCGGGACCTCCTCGGCCCCGATCCCGCCGCCTGGGTGGACCGGGCGGGGGCCGACGCGGCGGTGCGGGCGGCGGGCACCCGGGTGTTCCACGACGAGGGCTGGGCCAGGTCAGAGGGTTACGATCGGCTTTCAATCCCGCCTTAACGGGAACCGTCAATCCCCCGTTAAGGTCCTAACTCCTACGGGGGCGAGGCGCCCCGACCCATTCGCACGAGGGGCGGAGCATGATCGAGGCAGTCGGCCTGACGAAACGCTATGGCGACAAGACGGCCGTGTACAACCTGTCGTTCCAGGTGCGGCCCGGCGCGGTCACCGGCTTCCTGGGCCCGAACGGCTCCGGTAAATCGACCACGATGCGCATGATCCTCGGCCTCGACGAGCCCACCGCGGGACATGTCACGGTCGGCGGCTACCCCTTCCGCAAGCTGCCCAACGCCCCGCGCCAGGTCGGCGCGCTCCTCGACGCCAAGGCCGTGCACGGTGGCCGCAGCGCCCGCCAGCACCTGCTGTGCCTCGCCCAGCTGTCCGGCATCCCGGCCCGCCGCGTGGACGAGGTGCTGGGCGTGGTCGGCCTGCAGAACGTCGCCCGCAAGCGCTCCAAGGGCTTCTCACTCGGCATGGGCCAGCGCCTGGGCATCGCGGCCGCGCTGCTGGGTGACCCGCAGGTGCTGCTCTTCGACGAGCCGGTCAACGGTCTGGACCCCGAGGGCATCCTGTGGGTCCGCAACCTCATGAAGCAGCTGGCCTCCGAGGGGCGCACGGTCTTCGTCTCCAGCCACCTCATGAGCGAGATGGCGCTCACCGCCGACCAGCTGATCGTGATCGGCCGCGGGCAGCTGCTCGCGGACATGAGCGTCAAGGACTTCATCTCGTACAACTCGGCGGACTACGCCCGGGTCCGCACCCCCGACGCCGAACCGCAGGCGCGCGAGAAGCTGACCGCCGCGCTGAGCGAGGCCGGTGGCCAGGTGCTGCCGGAGCAGGACGGCGCCCTGCGGGTGACCGGGCTGCCGCTGCCGCGCATCAGCGAGGTGGCGCACACGGCGGACGTCCGGCTGTGGGAGCTGTCCCCGCACCAGGCGTCGCTGGAGGAGGCGTACATGCGGATGACGCAGGGCGCCGTGGACTACCGCTCGACGGCCGACCAGCGCGCCGGGCTGCAGCAGGCGCCCGCCGGGTACGGCCCGCAGGGCGGGGCGTACGGCTACGGGCCGGGCGCACCGGGTGCGCCAGGTGCGCCGGGCGTCCCGGGGCAGCCGCCCGGGCCGTATCCGCCCGCGACCGTGATGCCGGGGTACGCCGATCCGCCCGCCCCGCCGCAGGGCGCCGCCCCGGCTCAGCCCGTCGCCGCGCCCGCGCGGCGCCCGGCCGCTCCCCCGGCGCAGCCGCCCGCCGCACCGGCTCAGCCGCCCGCCTCCGCACCCGCCACGATGACCAAGCGCGACAACGAGGACGCCTGATGACGACGCCGTACCAGCAGCAGGGCCAGGCGCCCGTCCCGCCGCAGACTCCGCCGCAGCAGCAGCCGTACGCGCCGCAGCAGCCTTACGGACAGCAACCGCCGCAGGCACACGCACCCCAGCACCAGGCGCCGCATCTGCCGCCCGGCTACGTGTCGCCGCCCCCCGGCGCCCCCGCGCAGCCGTACGCCGCCGTGGGCACCTACACCTCGCCGATCCCCATCCAGCGCACCCACCTCGGGAACGCCATCGCCTCCGAGTGGACCAAGATCAAGTCGGTGCGCTCGACGATCTGGACGCTGAGCGTCATGGTCGGGCTGGTCGTCGGGATCGGCTTCCTGGCGTCGGCCAGCACCAGCGACACCGACTACCGCAGCCTGCCCACCACCCTGCCCGGGTTCTTCGGCGCCCTGCTCGGCCAGCTGTGCATCGTCACCCTCGGCGTGCTGGTGGTCTCGTCCGAGTACGGCACGGGGATGATCCGCACCACCTTCACCGCCTCGCCGGCCCGTGCCCGCGTGCTGACCGCCAAGGCGCTGGTCTTCTTCTCGCTCGCGTTCGTCACCACGACCCTCTCGCTCGCGCTCGTGGCCTTCATCAGCTCCGGGATGCACAGCGGCCCAGACGTCACGCAGCCGAACAACGACCAGCTGCTGGGCGCGACCGTCGGCGTCGGGACGTATGTCTCGCTGCTCGGACTGCTCTCGCTCGCCGTCGGCAGCATGCTGCGGCACTCGGCCGGTGCGATCACCACGATGCTGGGTGTGGTGCTGCTCCCGTCGATCCTCCCCGCGTTCCTGATGATGTCGCCCAGCCTGGCGGATCTGGGCGTGGAGATGCAGAAGTACTCCTCGCCCTTCGCGCTGGCCGCGCTCTTCCGGATCGACGACTCGGTGGGCTCCGGCTGGTCGCAGCTGGGCGTGCTGGCGGTCGTCACCGCGGCGGCCTTCGTCGCGGCGTACGCCCTGCTGGAGAAGCGCGACGTGTAACGGAACGCTCAGTACCGCGGGGCGTTACGAGACCGCTGGAGCTTGGCGCTCCGGCGGTCTCGCGCGTTCCAGCAGGCCTTGTGCCAGTGGCGGCGGTCGTCCACGCCCATGTGCTGCTGCCAGGCCACCACATGCGGCACCCCGGGCGGGATCTCCTGATCGCATCCGGGGCAGCGGTAGTGCTTGGCGCCCGTCCCGCCGCCCACCAGCCGCACCACCCACTCCTCGCCCTGCCAGGTCTCGGTGCGCTCCAGTCCGTAACGGTCCGTGCCCACGCGGTTTTCGGACTTCTCGCCACCTCGGGGACGGTTTCGGCGTGGAGACACGGGGCACCTCGACAGGGCTGGGAGCTACTGACTGTGACCAGCGTACGCGCTGCGGTCACGCACCTGGTAAGTCGTCTTCCACACCCACCCTCAGATCATCATGAAAAATACTTGCCAGGCCGTGCCCTTGGCACGTGTCAGACGTTAATGCCAATAGGGGATGCCCGCGTCGGCGATGGAGCCGCGACAAGGAGGCAGATGGCATGCGTGTGGGGGCTTTCATTCTGGCCGCTCAGTTTCCCGGCCAAGGACAGGAGGAGGCGCTGCACCGGGCGGTCCGCTCGGCCGAACTCTCCGAGGACGCCGGGCTCGACGCGGTGTGGCTCGCCGAGCACCACTTCGTGCCGTACGGCGTCTGTCCGTCCGCCGTCACCCTGGCCGCGCTGCTGCTGGGGCGTACCCGGCGCATAGGCGTCGGTACTGCGGTGAGCGTACTTCCGACGGCGCACCCCGTCGCACTGGGTGAGCAAGCGGCACTGCTTCATCTCAGCTCCGGTGGCCGCTTCACCCTCGGCGTCGGCCGTGGCGGGCCCTGGGTCGACCTGGAGGTCTTCGGCGCCGGGCTGCGGGCGTACGAGCACGGCTTCCCCGAGGCGCTCGACCTGCTGCTGCGCTGGCTGCGGGAGCCCCGGGTGGGGGCGGACGGCGAGCGGTTCGCCTTCCGCGAGGTCCCCGTCGTACCGCGCCCGGACGACCCGGCCACGACGGGGACCCCGCCCGTGGTCATGGCCTGCACCTCGCCCGGCAGTGTGCGGCTGGCCGCCGAGCGCGGGCTGCCGATGCTGCTGGGCATGCACTGCGGGGACGAGGAGAAGGCCGAGGCGGTCGGGCTGTGGAAGAAGTCCGCGCTGGCCGCGGGCCACTCCCCCGACGAGGTCGCGGCGTTGGCCGCGGAGCACGTCTCGGCCGGGGTGGTGCAGATCGAGGACGCGCGCCCCGCGGCGGCGGAGACCCTGATCAAGGCGATGCCGGGATGGTTACGGCAGGGGCTGGGCGCCCATGTCACCGTCGACGGCCGGGAGCGCCGGATGCGCGACCCGCACCGCTACGCGGAGCTGCTGTGCGAGCTGCACCCGGTGGGCCCGCCCCGGCTGTGCGCCGACCGGCTGGCGGCGACCGCCGAGCGCACCGGCATCACGCGCTTCGCGCTGCTGGTGGAGGGGTCGGGCGATCTGGCCGCCACCGAGCAGAACGTGCGGCGGCTCGGTGGTGAAGTGCTGCCGCTCCTGCGCTGAGACACCTCCCCCTGGTGGAGCGGCAGCGGACATCGTGTCAGCAGTCGCGCAGGGTGGGCGACTGGTTCAGCAGCTGGCCCCGGATCGAGGTGAAGCGGGCCAGGCGGTCATCGGACGACGCGTCCAGCGGAAAGACCGCCACCCGATGGCAGTTCTGGAAGGCCAGCCGCACTCCGAAGTGGCGCTGCAGCGCGCCACGTATCGCGTCACTCGCCAGCGCGCGGAGCAGCTGTCCGCGGGCCTGCTCGTCCGGCGGCGGCGTCTGGTTGTCGGCGAACTCCCCGCCGTCGACCTTCAGCTGGGCCACCAGAGAGCTGATCATCTCCCATGCGTACGGTAGGGAGTTCCGGACGCAGTCGACGAATGCGGCTTCGTCGACCTCGCCTCGCTCGGCCTGTTCGAGAAGGGCCGGTGAGACGTCGAGCGACATGGGTTCTCCTCTCGCGACCCCGGATGCGGGGTCTCAGGGATGGGATGGGCGGACGGCGACGCAGCGTACGCGTCCGGCGACCGCCCGATTCAACGGTATTCCGGCCACTGTGCGCGCACCACCGATACGGGCACACAACCAGCCAATGCTGAACGGGTCCATCGCCGGACGAATCGCGTGGAGCCTTCGCGGTCGAGTAGCGTTGCGGACCATGCGTCTCGTCATCGCCCGGTGCTCCGTCGACTACGCCGGCCGCCTCACCGCCCACCTTCCCTCGGCGCCCCGCCTGATCCTCGTCAAGGCAGACGGCAGCGTGTCCATTCACGCGGACGACAGGGCCTACAAACCCCTCAACTGGATGTCTCCGCCGTGCACGCTGAAGGAAGGCGATGACAATGTGTGGACGGTCGTGAACAAAGCGGGCGAGAAGCTCATCATCACCATGGAGGACGTTCTCCATGATTCCTCGCATGAACTCGGCGTGGACCCCGGGTTGATCAAGGATGGCGTCGAGGCCCATCTGCAGGAGCTGCTCGCCGATCGTATCGAGACACTGGGCGATGGCTGGACGCTTATTCGGCGTGAATACCCCACTGCCATTGGCCCCGTGGACATTCTCTGCCGGGACGCGGACGGCACGACGGTGGCGGTCGAGATCAAGCGGCGCGGTGAGATCGACGGCGTCGAGCAGCTCACCCGCTATCTCGAACTGCTCAACCGGGATCCGCACCTGGCGCCGGTGAAGGGTGTGTTCGCGGCGCAGGAGATCAAGCCGCAGGCGCGGGTGCTGGCCACTGACCGTGGCATCGGGTGCGCCGTCCTGGACTACGACGCCCTTCGCGGCATCGAGGACGACAAGCTCCGCCTCTTCTGACGCGCCGGAACCCACCACTTCCCGCCACGGCGGCCGCCTGCCGCTGGCCGGTTCCCGGCGGTCTGTTCCCCAGCCCCGCCCCTGGACCCCGTACGCCCTTCGGGCGTGTGTCTCAAACCTGTCTC
>NZ_JBHWJI010000058.1:6258-59711 GCF_042731515.1 Streptomyces sp. NPDC059850 | reverse complement strand
ATGTGGGGTGAGGACGCGGCGGCGTTGGAGCGTACGGAGTTCACTCAGCCCGCGATCTTCGCGCTGGAGGTGGCGTTGTATCGGCTGGTGGAGTCGTGGGGGCTGCGGCCGGACTTCGTGGCCGGTCACTCCATCGGGGAGCTGGCCGCCGCCCATGTCGGGGGAGTGCTGAGCCTGGAGGACGCCGCGCGGCTGATCACGGCGCGGGGGCGGCTGATGGGGGCGTTGCCGCCTGGCGGGGCGATGGTGGCGATTCAGGCCACCGAGGAGGAAGTGGCGCCGCTGCTGGAGGGTGAGGTGGGGATCGCGGCGGTCAACGGCCCGTCGTCGGTGGTGGTGTCCGGTGCTGAGGGCACGGTGGCGGTGGTGGTCGAGCGTTTCAAGGACCGTAAGACGCGCCGTCTGTCGGTCTCGCATGCGTTCCATTCACCCTTGATGGATCCGATGGTGGAGGAGTTCCGCAAGGTCGCGGAGAGTGTGGAGTACCGCGAGCCGGTGGTCCGTTTCGTCAAGGATGTGGCGTCGGCGGAGTACTGGGTGCGGCATGTGCGGGAGGCGGTGCGGTTCGCCGATGACGTAAGGGTGCTGCGCGACGAAGGGGTTACGCGGTTCCTGGAGGTCGGGCCGGACGGAGTGCTGACGGCGATGGCGCAGCAGACTGTCGAGGGCACGATGGCGGCCACGCTGCGGCGCGATCGTCCCGAGGTGGAGAGCGTGTTCGCCGGGGTCGGGCAGCTGCATGCGGCGGGTGTGGCTGTGGACTGGGGTGCGGTGTTCGCGGGGCGTGGCGCCCGGCGCGTCGAGTTGCCCACGTATCCGTTCCAGCGCAAGCGGTACTGGCTGGTCGAGCGGCCGACCGCCCTCGCCGGGGCCGATGCGGTCGACCATCCACTCCTGACCTCGATGGTGGAGCTGCCCGAGGACGGAGGGGCCGTGTTCACCGGGCGGTTGTCCCTCGACTCCCACCCCTGGCTCGCCGACCACGACGCCTTCGGCGCGGTGGTGGTGCCCGGGCAGGTGTTCCTGGAACTGGCGCTGTTCGCAGCCGAGCGGACGGGCCGTGGCCGGGTCGAGGAGCTTGATCTCCACGCACCCCTGGTCGTGACCGACACCGAGGACGCCATGACGCTGCGCGTCCTGGTCGGCGAGGCGGGATCCGTCAGTGTGTACGCGCGGCGTGACGGCCGGACTGCCTGGGTGAAGCACGCCACGGGTGTTCTGGCCTCCGGGCCCGACGGACCCTCCTGGACCCGCGACGAGACCACGTACGCCGCCATGCTCGACGCCGCCGCAGAGGCCGCCGGGGTGCACACCGATGGCGAAGCGACCCTCGCCCACGCGTGGCGCGGGGCCTCCGTGCGTATCGATGAGGAAGGACGTCCGGACCTGTCGGTGGAGTCGGCCGGGACACGCGCCCTGTCCGCGGAGGAGGTGCGGGCCCACACCGGAGGACGGGAATCGCTCTTCCACGTGGAGTGGATCGCGCCCCCGACGCCACCCGCAGACCTTGAAACCGGCGCTCACGTGGTCTACGCGTGCCCGCCCGCAGCGGACACCACTCCGGAGGGCTTCCGCGCGCTGACCCATCAGGTGCTGTCCGTCGTCCAGAAGTGGCTGACCGATGATGCGCAGGCGGCGCCCGCGCGGCTCGTGGTCGTCACCCGTGGCGCCACCGATGGCACCGACCTGGGGCATGCGGCGGTGTGGGGGCTGGTGCGCGCGGCGGAAGGGGAGCACCCGGGCCGGTTCGTTCTGGTCGACCTGGATGGAGACGCTGAACTGCCCGAGGAGGCGTTACGCCTCGATGAGCCCGAGATGGCCGTTCGCGGTGGCGAGATCTTGGTGCCCAGGCTGGCTCGTGTCCCCGCGCTGGACGGCGCCCCCTCGTGGAACCCGGACGGCACGGTCCTGATCACCGGTGGTACGAGCGGGCTCGGCGCCCTCACCGCCCGCCACCTGGCCGGTGCGCACGGCGTACGGAGCCTGCTGCTGACCAGCCGCCGGGGCATGGACACGCCGGGCGCGGCCGAACTCGTCGAAGAACTCACCGAGTTGGGCGCGACGGTGGAAGTGGCCGCCTGTGATGTCGCCGACCGGGACGCCGTGGCCACGTTGCTGTCCGGGCGATCCCTGACGGGCGTCGTGCACTCGGCCGGTGTCGTGGACGACGTACTGATCGGGGCGCTGACACCCGAGCGGCTGGACGCGGTGATGCGGCCGAAGGTGGACGCCGCCTGGCATCTGCACGAACTCACCCGCGACCACGGCCTCTCGGCGTTCGTCATCTTCTCGTCCATCGCGGGCACGCTCGGTGGCGCCGGACAGGGCAACTACAGCGCCGCGAACGCCTGGCTGGACGCGCTCGCCCGGTATCGCACCGCCCAGGGGCTGCCCGCGCTGTCCCTGGGCTGGGGGCCGTGGACCCAGGTCGGTGGCATGGCCGACCGGATGGACGAGGCCGAGTTGCAGCGGCTCCGGCGCACCGGAATGCCACCGCTGCTCCCCGAAGAGGGGCTGGCGCTGCTGGACGCGGCGACCGTGCCCGGGCGGCCACCCGTGACACTTCCGGTCCGGTTCGACCTGGCGGTGATGCGCTCACAGGCCGGGACGGGCGCCCTTCCCGCCCTGTTCAGCGGGCTCGTACGCGCCCCGGCCCGCCGCGCGTCGTCCGGCCGGGAGGCGCTGGAGCGGCGGCTGAACGGACTGACCGGAGCGGACCGCGAACAACTCCTGCTGGAGCTGGTACGCGGCCACGTCGCGCGCGTCCTGGGACACGACGGCGTCGATGACGTACCGCCGGACCGCGCGGTGAACGAGCTGGGCCTCACCTCGCTGGGTGCGGTGGAACTCCGTAACGCGCTCAACGCCGAGACCGGTCTCGCGCTGCCGCCGACCCTGGTCTTCGACCACCCGACCCCTCTCGCCGTCGCCGGTCTCCTGCACGACGGACTGCGCCCGGCCGAGGCCGACCGCGCCGCGCCGCTGCTGGCCGAACTGAGCCGACTGGAGGCCGCCCTGACCGCGCTCGCCTCGGACGACGACGCGGCCCACGCCAAGGTCACGGCCCGGCTGGAGGCGGCGTCGCGGCGGGCCCGGGACGCCCGGAGCGGCGTGGTGGTGGATACCGGGCCGGACGGCGCCTCGGCGCCCGCCTCCGACGCTTCCGACGACGAGCTGTTCGAGGCGCTGAACAAGGAACTGGGACTGTCCTGACGGACACCGCGTCTGCTTGTGGACTTTCACGGATGGGTTGATGACGATGTCGAAGGGCTCCAACGAAGACCGGCTGCGGGAGTATCTGCGGCTCGCCACCGGTGAGTTGCAGCAGACCCGGCGCCGTCTGCACGAGGTGGAGGACCGGGAGCGGGAGCCGGTCGCGATCGTGGGGATGGCCTGCCGTTTCCCCGGTGGCGCGGCCACGCCGGAGGGGCTGTGGGAGCTGGTCGCCGACGGCCGTGACGCGGTGGGCGATTTCCCCACCGACCGGGGCTGGAACCTGGACGCGCTGTACGCCCCGGACGGGTCGGGCGAGAACACCAGCTATGTCGACCAGGGCAGTTTCCTCGACGGCGCGGGCGACTTCGACCCGGAGTTCTTCGGGATCAGCCCGCTGGAAGCGCTGGCGATGGACCCGCAGCAGCGGTTGCTGCTGGAGACCTCCTGGGAGGCGGTGGAGCGGGCCGGGATCGATCCGCTGTCGCTGAAGGGCAGCGCGACCGGGGTGTTCGCCGGGCTGGTGTACCACGACTATCCGGCCAGCAGTGTGACGGGCGCGCTGGTGTCCGGCCGGGTGGCCTACACCCTCGGTCTTGAGGGCCCGGCGGTGACGGTCGACACCGCGTGTTCGTCGTCGCTGGTCGCGCTCGACATGGCGGTCAGGGCGCTGCGCGGCGGTGAATGCTCGCTGGCGCTGGCCGGTGGGGTGACGGTCATGTCGACACCGGTCACCTTCGTGGAGTTCAGCCGCCAGCGTGGCCTGTCGGTGGACGGCCGGTGCAAGGCGTTCGCCGCGGCGGCCGACGGCACCGGGTGGGGCGAGGGCGTCGGCGTGCTGGTGCTGGAGCGGCTGTCGGAGGCGCGCCGCAACGGCCACCGGGTGCTGGCGGTCGTACGGGGCAGCGCCGTCAACCAGGACGGCGCCAGCAACGGCCTGACCGCGCCGAACGGCCCGTCCCAGCGCCGGGTCATCCAGCAGGCGCTGACGAACGCGGGCCTGTCGGCGGCCGATGTGGACGCGGTGGAGGCACACGGCACCGGGACGACGCTGGGCGATCCGATCGAGGCGCAGGCGCTGCTCGCCACGTACGGACTGGAGCGTCCGGACGACCGGCCGCTGTGGCTGGGTTCCGTCAAGTCGAACGTCGGACACACGCAGGCGGCAGCGGGCGTGGCCGGTGTGATCAAGATGGTGCAGGCGATGCGGCACGGGGTGTTGCCGAAGACACTGCACGTGGACGAGCCGACGCCGCAGGTGGACTGGTCGGCGGGGAACGTCCGGCTGCTGACCGAGGGCCGCGCGTGGCCGGAGGGCGACGGCCCGCGCCGCGCCGCCGTGTCGTCGTTCGGCGCCAGCGGGACGAACGCCCACGTGGTCCTGGAAGAGGCCCCACCCATCACGACCCCGCCCATCGAAGACATGCCGGAGCCGCAGGAGCCCCCGGTGGCGGTGCCCTGGGTGATCTCGGGTAAGTCCGAGGCCGCCGTGCGCGCGTACGCCGGGCGACTGCGGGACGCGACCGGCGGCCTGCGCCCCACGGATGTGGGGTGGTCGCTGGCGACGTGGCGCGCCCCCTTCGCGTACCGGGCCGCCGTGGTGGGCGCCCGGGCGGAGGAGATCGCGCAAGGCCTCGACGCCGTGGCGCGGGGGCAGGCCCCGGTGGTGGCGGCCCGCTCCGCCACCGGCCCGGTGATGGTGTTCCCGGGGCAGGGGTCGCAGTGGGTGGGGATGGCCACCGAACTGATCGCGGCGTCCGAGGTGTTCGCGGAGCACATGGCCGCGTGTGAAGAGGCCCTGGCGCCCTTCGTGGACTGGTCGCTCCGCGACGCGCTGGGCGACGAGGCCATGCTGCGACGGGTCGATGTGGTCCAGCCCGTGCTGTGGGCGGTGATGGTGTCGCTCGCGGCGCTGTGGCGGCACTACGGCGTGGAGCCCGTCGCCGTGGTGGGCCACTCCCAGGGGGAGATCGCCGCCGCCACCGTGGCCGGAGCGCTGTCGTTGGCGGACGGGGCCCGGGTGGTGGCGCTGCGCAGCAGGGCGCTGCCCGCGCTGTCCGGCCAGGGCGGCATGGTGTCCGTCGCGCTGCCCCGGGAGGAGGTGGAACGGCGCCTCGCGCGCTGGGGCGACCGTACGTCCGTCGCGGCGGTGAACGGCGGCGCCTCCACCGTGGTCTCGGGCGAGGTGGACGCCCTGGAGGAACTGCTCGCCGCGTGTGAGGCGGAGGAGGTGCGGGCGCGGCGGATCCCGGTGGACTACGCCTCGCACTCGGCCCAGGTGGAGCGGATCGAGCAGGAACTGCTGGAGGTGCTGGCGCCGGTCCGGCCCCGCGCCGCGCACATCCCCTTCTACTCCACCGTGACCGGCGACCTCATGGACACCACGGGTCTTGACGCGGGCTACTGGTACCGGAACCTGCGGCAGACCGTGGAGTTCGACCGGGTGATCGGCCTGCTCACCGAGCGGGGCATGGACGTGTTCATCGAGGCCAGCCCGCACCCGGTGCTGGCACCCAGTATGGAACACACCGCGATCGGCACCCTGCGCCGCGACGACGGTGGCCTGGACCGCTTCCTGACCGTCCTGGCCCAGGCCCACACCCACGGCGTGGCCGTCGGCTGGGAGAAGGTGTTCGCCGGATCCGGCGCCCGGCAGGTGGAGTTGCCGACGTACCCCTTCCAGCACCGCCGCTACTGGCTCACCGACCAGGTGGCGGGCGCCGACGCGGCCTCGATGGGACTGGGGCCGCTCGGCCACCCGCTGCTGGGCGCGATGGTCACGCTCGCGGACTCGGACGAGGTGGTGCTCACCGGGCGGCTGTCGACCGGGACCCAGCCCTGGCTGGCCGACCACGTCATCGACGGCTCGGTCCTCTTCCCCGGCACCGGGTTCGTGGAGCTGGCGGTGCGCGCGGGCGACGAGGTCGGCTGCGGCCGGATCGAGGAACTGACCCTCCACGAACCGCTGGTCCTCACCGAGCGCGGCGGAGTGGCCGTACAGGTCGTCTTCGGCACACCGGACGAGGCGGGCCGCCGCGCGGTCACGGTGTACTCCCGTGGCCAGGACGCCATCGACCTGCCCTGGAACCGCCATGCCACCGGTCTGCTGACCGCGGCCACCCCGGCCGGTGGCAGCGGCCTGACCGCCTGGCCGCCACCCGGCGCCGAGCCGCTGGACCTCGATGTCACCACCCTGTACGGGGAGTTGGTCGGCATGGGCCTGGCGTACGGGCCGACCTTCCAGGGACTACGGGCGGCCTGGCGGGCCGGGGACGAGGTGTTCGCCGAGATCGCCCTGCCGGACGACGCCGAGCCGGATGGCTTCGGACTGCACCCGGCCCTGCTCGACGCGGGCCTGCACGCGATCGGCCTCTCCCCGGCGGGCACCGGCGACGCGGCCCTGCTGCCGTTCGCCTGGTCGGGCGTGGAACTGCACGCCTCCGGCGCGGGTGCGCTACGGGTACGTGTCACCCCGCGCCAGCACGGCGTCGTGGCCCTGACGATCGCCGACGCGACCGGCGAACCCGTCGCCACCATCGACTCCCTGGTGCTGCGCCCGCTCACCGCCGTACGGGCCCGTCCCCGCACCGAATCGCTCTACCACGTCGCCCTGGCACCGCTTCCCAGTGGCGGGGACACCTCCACAGAGACCGCCGACCTGGAGGTGCTGCGCGTCGCCGCCGGAGCCGATGTGCGTACGGCGGTCAACCAGGCGCTGGAGGCCCTGCAATCCGCCACCTCCCGTCTGGTGGTGGTCACGCGGGGCGCGGTGCCGGTGACCGGCGAGGACGCCCCCGATCTGGCCGGGGCGGCGGTCTGGGGCCTGGTCCGCAGCGCCCAGACCGAGGACCCCGGCCGGTTCGTCCTGGTCGACCTGGACGAACCGGTGGACGGGGCGGACGACGCCGTCATCGCGTCGGCGTGGGCGACTGGAGAGCCCCGGATCGTGGCACGTGGCAACACCCTCTACGCGCCCCGGCTCGCCCGGCTGACGGACGTGGCAGACACGGACGGCCAGGCGCCGGTGTTCGGCGACGCGGTGCTCATCACCGGCGGGGTAGGGGTGCTGGGCGCACTGGTGGCCCGGCATCTCGTCACCGAGTACGGCGTGCGGCGGCTGCTGCTGACCGGCCGCCGGGGCGCGGACACGCCCGGCGCTGCCGAGCTGGTGGCGGAGCTGACCGGACTCGGGGCCGAGGTGGAGGTCGCCGCGTGTGATGTCGCCGACCGGGCGGCCGTGGCCGCGCTGCTGGCGGGCCGCAAGCTGTCGGGTGTGGTGCACGCGGCGGGTGTGCTGGATGACGGTGTGATCACCTCGCTGACGCCCGAGCGGGTGGACCGGGTGATGCGTCCGAAGGTGGACGCGGCGCTGCATCTGCACGAGCTGACGCGCGACATGGACCTGAGCGCGTTCGTGCTGTTCTCCTCGGCCGCCGGGGTGATCGGCTCGCCGGGCCAGGGCAACTACGCGGCGGCCAACGCGTTCCTGGACGCCCTGGCCGCACACCGCCGCGCCCAGGGCCTGCCCGCCCAGTCCCTGGCGTGGGGCGTGTGGCAGACCAGCTCCGGAATGGCCGGAAGCCTGGGCGACACCGACCGGTCCCGTATGGCCCGCGGTGGCATCCTCCCGCTGTCCCACCGCGAGGGCCTGGCACTTTTCGACGCGGCGGTACGGGCACACTCGGCGCGGGAGGACGCACCCGCCGCGCTCGTCCCCGTGAAACTCGACCTCGCGGCGGTCCGCGCCAGCGGCTCGGTGCCGGAGCTGCTGCGCGGTCTTGTGCCCGTCGTCACCCGGGGCACCGCCCGGACCCGGGCCGACGCGGACGGGCTCCGCCAGCGGCTGGTGGGCCTGACCGAGGACCAGCGGCTGGACACGCTGCAGACCCTGGTCCGTGCCCAGGCCGCCATGACGCTCGGCTACGCCGGACCGCAGGACGTCGACCCGGAGCGGGCGTTCCGCGACCTGGGCGTCGACTCGCTGGCCGCGATGGAACTGCGCAACGCGCTGGGCCAGACCACGGGCCTGCGCCTTCCGGTCACGTTGGTGTTCGACTACCCGACCCCCGCCGTGCTCGCGCGCCATCTGCTGGACGAGTTGTCGGGGACCGTGCACGAGGGCCACGTCACGCCGGTCGCACCCCCGGGCGACGGTGACGATCCGATCGCCATCATCGGCATGGCCTGCCGCTATCCCGGCGGGGTGGCCTCGCCGGAGGACCTGTGGCGGCTGGTGGACGACGGGACGGACGCCATCTCGGCCTTCCCCGACAACCGGGGCTGGAACCTGGAGCGGATCTACGACCCCACGGCCACCCGGCCCCGGACCACCTACGTCGACCAGGGCGGATTCCTGTACGGCGCGGCCGAGTTCGACCCCGCCTTCTTCGGGATCGCGCCGAACGAGGCGATGGTCATGGACCCGCAGCAGCGGTTGCTGCTGGAGACGTCCTGGGAGGTGCTGGAGCGCGCCGGGATCGATCCGACGACGCTCAAGGGCAGCCCGACCGGCGTGTTCGCCGGGATGATGTACCACGATTACAGCCAGAACAGCAGCACGGGCGCCATCGTCTCCGGCCGCGTCGCCTACACCCTCGGCCTGGAGGGCCCGGCCGTCACCGTCGACACCGCGTGCTCGTCCTCCCTGGTCGCGCTGCACCTCGCCGCCCAGGCGCTGCGGTCGGGCGAATGCACCCTCGCCCTCGCGGGCGGTGTCACCGTGATGGCCACGCCGGACAACTTCATCGAGTTCAGCGAGCAGCGCGGCCTGTCCCGGGACGGCCGGTGCCGGTCCTTCGCCGCCGCCGCCGAAGGCTCCGGCTGGGGTGAGGGCGTGGGGATGCTGCTGGTCGAGCGGCTGTCGGACGCCCGCCGCAACGGCCACCCGGTGCTGGCGGTCGTACGGGGCACCGCGACCAACCAGGACGGCGCGAGCAACGGCCTCACCGCCCCCAACGGCCCCTCCCAGCAGCGGGTGATCCGCCAGGCGCTGGCCAACGCGGGCCTGTCGGCGGCCGAGGTGGACGCCGTCGAGGCACATGGCACGGCCACCACGCTGGGCGATCCGATCGAGGCGCAGGCGCTGCTCGCCACGTACGGCCAGGGCCGCGCGGAACCGCTGTGGCTGGGGTCGATCAAGTCGAACATCGGCCACACCCAGGCGGCGGCCGGGGTGGCTGGCGTCATCAAGATGGTGCAGGCGATGCGGCACGGAACCCTGCCGAGGACCCTGCACGTGGACGAGCCGACACCGCAGGTGGACTGGGCGGCGGGCGAGGTCCGGCTGCTGACCGAGGCGCGGGAGTGGCCGCGTGGCGAGCGTCCGCGCCGCGCGGGCGTGTCGTCCTTCGGTATCAGCGGGACGAACGCCCACGCCATCATCGAAGAAGCCCCGGATATCGAGGCCCCGTATATCGCTGAAACGCCGGCGGAGCGGCGGGAGTTGCCGGTCGTCCCGCTGGTGGTGTCGGCCCGGACCCGGGCGGCGCTGGACACCCAGCTCGACCGGATGGCCTCCGTCGGGCAGGACGCGCTGGACGTGGCGTACTCGGCCGCGACGGGCCGGGCCGTGCTGGAGCACCGCGCGGTGCGGATCGGTGCGTCCGAGACCGTCATCGGCTCGGTCACCGAAGGCAGGCTGGCGTTCCTGTTCACCGGGCAGGGCAGTCAGCGGGCGGGGATGGGCCGGGAGCTGTACGACACGTTCCCGGTGTTCGCGGCCGCGTTCGACGAGCTGTGCGACGCGCTCGACATGCCGTTGCGCGAGGTGATGTGGGGCGACGAAGTCGCCCTGCGCCGCACGGAGTTCACCCAGCCCGCCGTCTTCGCACTCGAAGTGGCGCTGTTCCGGCTGCTGGAGTCGTGGGGGATGACACCGGATGTGCTGGCCGGGCATTCCATCGGAGAGGTGGCGGCGGCCCATGTGGCCGGGGTGTTCGATCTCGCGGACGCGGCCCAGCTCATCACGGCGCGCGGACGGCTGATGCAGGCGCTGCCGCCCGGTGGCGCCATGGTGGCCATCGAGGCCACCGAGGAGGAGATCACCCCGCTCCTCGGGGAACAGGTGGCGCTCGCGGCGGTCAACGGCCCGGCCTCCCTGGTCGTCTCCGGTGCCGAGGACGCCGTGACCGCGCTCGCCGAGCGGTTCGGTGACCGCAGGACGACCCGGCTGAAGGTGTCGCACGCGTTCCACTCGCCGCTGATGGACCCGATGCTGGAGGACTTCCGGGAGGTCGCCGAGAGCGTCACCTACCGTGAGCCGGTCATCCGGCTGACGAAGGACATGGCGTCGGCGGAGTACTGGGTGCGCCATGTGCGGGACACCGTGCGGTTCGCCGACGATGTGCGCGTCCTGCGGGACGCAGGGGTGACCCGGTTCCTGGAGGTCGGGCCGGATGCCGTGCTGACGGCGATGGTGCGGCAGAGTGCCGAGGGCACGATGGCGGCGGTGCTGCGCCGCGGCCGCCCCGAGGCGGAAAGCCTGTTCACCGCGGTCGGGCGGCTGTTCACCGCCGGAGTCCGGGTCGACTGGTCGGCCGTCCTCGGCGGGCGCGGGGCGCGCCGCGTCGACCTGCCCACCTACCCCTTCCAGCGGCAGTCGTACTGGCTGGAGTCGGGGCGCGGCCCGGAGGCCTCCGACCACCCGTTGCTGGACGCGGCGGTCGCGCTGGCGGGCACGGACCAGACCGTGCTGACCGGGCGGCTGTCGGCCGGGACACAGCCCTGGCTCGCCGAACACGTCGTCGGCGGCGGGCTGCTCTTCCCCGGTACGGGCTTCGTCGAGCTGGCGGTCCGCGCGGGCGATGAGGTGGGTTGCGGCCGGATCGAGGAACTGACGATCGAGGCGCCACTGGTCCTCGCCGAACGCGGCGCTGTAGCCCTCCAAGTGCTGGTCGGGGCGGATGACGGCTCGGGGCGTCGACCGGTCGAGGTGTACTCACGCGGCGAGGACGAGATCCACCAGCCCTGGGCCCGCCACGCCGCCGGGACTCTTGCACAGGCCACCGGCGAGGGTGCGAAGACCGGGGAGCAGTGGCCGCCGCCCGGGGCGGAGCCCATGGAAGTGGCGGGCCTGTACGAGGCGCTGGCGGACGCGGGAGTGGCGTACGGGCCGGTCTTCCAGGGGCTGAAGGCCGCCTGGCGGCGTGGCGACGAAGTGTTCGCCGAGGTCGTACTGCCCGGCGCGGCGGACCGGTTCGGGCTGCACCCGGCGCTGCTGGACGCGGCCCTGCACACGATCCCGCTGGTGTCGGCCGACGACCGCGTCGTGCTTCCCTTCTCCTGGACGGGCGTGGAACTGCACGCCTCCGGCGCCGATGTGCTCCGCGTACGGGTGACGTCAGCGGGCCAGGACCAGGTCACGCTGGAGGCCGTGGACGGCACGGGACGACCGGTCATCTCCGTGGACTCCCTGACCCTGCGCCCGATGGCGGCACCGTCGCTCGCCCGCGTCGACTCGCTGTTCCAGGTGGAATGGACACCCGTGGCGGCGGCCGTACAGGGTCATGGCGACATCACGGTGTGGCGGCCCGAGGGCGACGATGTCCGGTCCACGCTGCGGTCCGCACTGACCGCGCTCCAATCCTCCGAGACCGGCACCCTGGCGGTCGTCACCCGGGGTGCGGTGTCCGTGGCCGGTGAGGACATCACCGATCTGGCCGGTGCGGCGGTGTGGGGTCTGGTGCGCAGCGCCCAGTCGGAGGACCCGGGGCGGTTCGTCCTGGTCGACGTGGCCGGGGCCGGTGCGGTGGACGACGCGGACATCGCGCTGGCGTTGGCGGCGGGGGAGCCGCAGGTGGCGGTCCGGGACGGCAAGGTCTCCACACCACGGCTGCGCGCCGCCTCGGTGACGGAGTCCGAACCGTCGTCCGTCTTCGGCGACACGGTGCTGATCACGGGCGCGTCGGGCGCGCTGGGCGGGCTGGTGGCGCGCCATCTGGTCACCGGACACGGGGTCCGGCGGCTGCTGCTGACCAGCCGCCGTGGCGTGGCCGCACCGGGCGCGGCGGAGCTGGTGGCGGAGCTGACGGGGCTGGGCGCCGAGGTGGAAGTGGCGGCGTGCGACGTCGCCGACCGTGAGGCGCTGGCCGCGCTGCTGGCCGGGCGTACGCTCACCGGCGTCGTCCACGCGGCGGGTGTGCTGGACGACGGGGTGATCGCGTCGCTCACGCCCGAGCGGGTGGACCGGGTGCTGCGTCCGAAGGTGGACGCGGCGCTGCATCTGCACGAGCTGACGCGCGAGATGGACCTGAGCGCGTTCGTGCTGTTCTCCTCGGCGGCGGGCGCGGTCGGCGCGCCCGGGCAGGGCAACTACGCGGCGGCCAACGCGTTCCTGGACGCCCTGGCCGTACACCGCCGCGCCCAGGGCCTGCCCGCCCAGTCCCTGGCCTGGGGCCTGTGGGCAACGGACGCCGGGATGGCCGGGGAGCTGGCGGACCACGACCGGCAGCGCATCGGCCGTACGGGCCTGCTGGGGCTGTCGCCCGCCGAAGGGCTCAAGCTCTTCGACACGGCCTGCGCACTCGCCGCCCCCGCCCTGGTCCCCGTGAGCCTGGACTCCAAGGCGCTGACCGCGACCGAGGTACCCCCGATGCTGCGCGGCCTGGTACGCGGCTCAGCGCGGCGGGCCGTGTCGGCGCGGCACGACGAGGGAAGGTCGGCCGAACTGCGGCAGCGGCTGGCCGCACTGCCCGCCGACGAACGGTACGACGCACTGCTCACCCTCGTCCGTACCCATGCGGCCGCCGTTCTGGGACACGCGGGCCCGGAGGCCATCGAACCCGAGCGGGCCTTCGGCGACCTCGGATTCGACTCGCTGGGGGCGGTGGAATTCCGCAACGCCGTCAACGCCGCCACCGGGCTGCGGCTGCCACCCACCCTGATCTTCGACTACCCCAACGCCCGGGTGCTGGCCGAACACCTCACCACGGAACTGGCGTCCGACGACGCAGACGGTGGCGCGGGCGCCGACGAGGAGGAGAGGGTCCGCCGTCTGCTCGCCTCGATCCCGCTCACCCGGCTGCACGACGCGGGCCTGATGGACACCCTGCTCGAACTCGCCGGTGCCGCCCCCGCCACGGCCACTCCGGTGGCGGAGCAGACGGACGCGATCGACGCGATGGACACCGAAACCCTCATCAGCATGGCGCTGCAGGACACCGCCCTGGACGACGCGACGCGAGAAGCCTGAGGACACGATGGCCGACACCGACCACCAACTCGTGGCGGCGCTGCGCGCGTCGCTCAAGGAGACCGAGAGCCTGCGCGCCCGCAACCGCGCCCTGCAGGCCGCCTCCCGCGAACCCGTCGCGATCGTGGCGATGAGCTGCCGCTACCCCGGCGCGGCCTCGCCCGAGGAGCTGTGGCGGCTGGTCGCGGACGGGACCGACGCCGTGTCGCGCTTCCCCACCGACCGTGGCTGGGACGAGCAGGGCATCTACGATCCCGAGCCCGGCCGCCCCGGCAAGACGTACAGCCGGGAAGGGGCGTTCCTGTACGACGCGGCCGAGTTCGACGCCGAGTTCTTCGGGATCGCGCCGAACGAGGCGATGGTCATGGACCCGCAGCAGCGGTTGCTGCTGGAGGCGTCCTGGGAGGTGCTGGAGCGGGCGGGCATCGATCCGACGACGCTCAGGGGCAGCCCGACCGGTGTGTTCGCCGGGATGATGTACCACGACTACACCTACAACAGCAGTACGGGCGCGATCGCCTCCGGCCGCGTCGCGTACGCCCTCGGTCTGGAGGGCCCGGCCGTCACCGTGGACACCGCCTGCTCGTCCTCCCTGGTGGCCCTGCACTGGGCGGTCCAGGCGCTGCGGTCGGGGGAGTGCTCGCTCGCGCTCGCGGGCGGCGTCACGGTGATGGCGACGCCCGAGACGTTCATCGAGTTCAGCCACCAGCGCGGGCTGGCGCCCGATGGCCGCTGCAAGTCGTACGCGGCGGCCGCCGATGGCACCGGCTGGGGCGAGGGCGTGGGCATGCTGCTGGTCGAGCGGCTGTCGGACGCGCGCCGCAACGGCCACCCGGTGCTGGCCGTCGTACGGGGGAGCGCCCTCAACCAGGACGGCGCCAGCAACGGTCTGACCGCCCCCAACGGCCCGGCCCAGCAACGTGTGATCAAGCAGGCCCTGGCCCACGCCCGGGTCTCCGCCGATCAGGTCGATCTCATCGAGGGGCACGGCACGGGCACGACGCTCGGCGACCCCATCGAGGCGCAGGCCCTGCTCGCCACGTACGGCCAGGAGCGGGACCGCCCGCTGTGGCTCGGCTCGATCAAGTCGAACATCGGCCACACCCAGGCGGCGGCGGGCGTGGCGGGCATCATCAAGGTCGTCCAGGCGATGCGGCACGGCGTCATGCCGAGGACGCTGCACGTGGACGAGCCGACACCGCAGGTGGACTGGGCGGGCGGCGAGGTCCGGCTGCTGTCCGAGGCGCGGGAGTGGCCGGACGAGGGGCGCCCGCGCCGCGCGGGCGTGTCGTCCTTCGGTATCAGCGGGACGAACGCCCACGTCATCATCGAGGAGGCGCCGCCGTCCGCTGAAGAGGACGCCCCGCCGGTCGTGGGGAGCGCCGGACCCGTCCTGTGGATCCTGTCGGCCAGGAGCCCGGAGGCGCTGCGGGCCCAGGCCGAACACCTCCACTCCCACCTGGGGGAACGCCCGGAACTGGCCCCCACGGACGTGGCCTTCTCGCTGGCAACCGGCCGCGCGGCCCTCGAATACCGCGCGGCGATCGTCGCCGACGACCGTACGACCCTCCTCGCGGGCCTCACCACGCTGGCCCGGGCCACCCCGTCGCCGTCCGTGGTCACCGGCAGGGCCCGCGAGGGCAAGGTGGCGTTCCTGTTCACCGGGCAGGGGAGTCAACGCCTGGGAATGGGGCGGGAGTTGTATGAGGCGTTTCCGGTGTTCGCAGCGGCGTTCGACGCGGTGTGTGAGGTGTCGGGGCTGTCGTTGCGGGAGGTGATGTGGGGTGAGGACGCGGCGGCGTTGGAGCGTACGGAGTTCACTCAGCCCGCGATCTTCGCGCTGGAGGTGGCGTTGTATCGGCTGGTGGAGTCCTGGGGGCTGCGGCCGGACTTCCTGGCCGGTCACTCCATCGGGGAGCTGGCCGCCGCCCATGTCGGGGGCGTGCTGAGACTGGAGGACGCCACGCGGCTGATCACGGCGCGGGGGCGGCTGATGGGGGCGCTGCCGTCGGGCGGGGCCATGGTGGCGATCCAGGCCATGGAGGAGGAAGTGGCGCCGCTGCTGGAGGGTGAGGTGGGGATTGCGGCGGTCAACGGTCCTTCCTCGGTGGTGATTTCGGGCGCCGAGGACGCGGTGGCGGTGGTGTCCGAGCGATTCAAGGACCGTAAGACGCGCCGTCTGTCCGTCTCGCACGCGTTCCATTCACCCCTGATGGATCCGATGGTGGAGGAGTTCCGCAAGGTCGCGGAGGCTGTGGAGTATCGCGAGCCGGTGGTCCGTTTCGTCAAGGATGTGGCGTCGGCGGAGTACTGGGTGCGGCATGTGCGGGAAGCGGTGCGGTTCGCCGATGACGTACGGCAACTGCACGCCGACGGCGTGACCCGGTTCCTGGAGATCGGGCCGGACGGCATCCTCACCGCCATGGCCCGGCAGACCGCGCCGGACGCCACCACGGCCGCCGCTCTGCGCCGCGACCGCTCCGAGGCCGCGACGCTGCTCACGGCGGTCGCGCAGCTGCACACCACGGGCGCCTCCCCTGATTGGACCGCCCTCTTCGCGGGGCGGGGGGCGCACCGCGTCGATCTGCCCACCTATGCCTTTCAGCGAAGCCGGTACTGGCTGTCGGAGCCGGTGGCCGGGACGGTCAGGCGAGACGCGGTGTCCATGGGTCTCAGCGCGCTCGATCACCCGCTGCTGAGCGCCGAAGTGGCGGTGCCGGGCTCCGAGACCGTGGTGTTCACGGGGCGGCTGTCGACGGACACCCAGCCCTGGCTGGCCGACCACGCTGTGCTCGGCACCACGCTGCTGCCCGGGACCGCGTACGTCGAACTGGCACTCCGCGCGGGCGACCAGGTCGGTTGCCGCGTCCTCGAGGAACTGACGCTGCACGCGCCGCTGGCCCTGCCCGAGAGCGGCGGTGTGCGGCTGCGGCTGACGGTCGGCGAACCGGACGGCGCCACCGGCCGCCGCCCCCTCACTCTGCACGCGCAGACCGAGGACACCGAGGCGGAGGCGGACTGGACCCTGCACGCCGAGGGTATGCTGACGCCCGAGGACACCGCCGCCGCGCCGCCGCTCTCCGATCACCTGACGCAGTGGCCACCACCCGAGGCCACGAGGATCGCCACCGACGACGCGTACGAGCGCTTCCGGGACATCGGATTCGTGTACGGCCCGGCGTTCCAGGGACTCAAGGCGGCCTGGCGCCTCGGCGACGAGACCTTCGCCGAAGTGGCGCTCGACGACGCGGCCGGTGCCGGGCGTTTCGTGCTGCATCCGGCGCTGCTCGACTCCGCGCTGCACGCGGTGCTGCTCGGCTCGGGTGACGACGACGCGACGATGCTGCCGTTCGCCTGGAAGGGTGTCCGACTGTACGCCTCCGGCGCCACGGCCGCGCGTGTCCGGCTCACGCCCAAGGGCGAGGGCGCGACGGAACTGCGGATCGCCGACGCCCAGGGGCGGCCGGTGGCGTCCGTGGATTCGCTGATCGCGCGGGAGGTCTCGGCCGAAAGTCTGGCATCAGCGTCCCCGAAGCCTGCCGACTCCCTCTTCCACGTGGCATGGACGCCCGTTCCTGCCATGGCCACCGTCGAAGCCGATGACTGGACGATGGTCGCCGACCTGGCGGAACTCGCCGACTCGGTGCCCGCCACGGTGGCATTGACGCTCCCCGGCGGCACGGGCGACCTCGCCGACGACGTCAGAACGGTCACCGGCGCGGCGCTAGAGGCCCTGCAGACCTGGCTCGCGGACGAACGGTTCGCCGACCGCAGGCTCATGGTGGTCACCCGTGGCGGTGACCTCGCCCACGCGGCCGTGAAGGGCCTGGTCCGTGCCGCCCACGCGGAGGATCCGGAGCGTTTCGCGCTGCTCGACACGGATGGCCACGGCGACCCGGAGGCGATCGGCCGCGCCATCGCCTCCGGCGAACCGGAACTGTGGATCCAGGGCGACGCCATCCTCGTACCCCGCCTGGCCCGCACCCCCGCCGACCCGGAACACACCACCCACTGGGGCCAGTTGGGGACCGTGCTGATCACCGGCGGCACGGGCGGTCTCGGCGCCCTCGTCGCCCGCCATCTGGTCGCCGAGCACGGCGTCCGTGACCTGCTGCTGACCAGCCGTCGCGGCATGGCCGCCGAGGGCGCGGTCGAACTGCGGCAGGAGCTGACCGGCCTCGGTGCGACGGTCGAGATCGCGGCCTGCGACGTGGCGGACCGTGAGGCCCTGAGGGCGCTGCTCGCCGATCGCCCGCTCGGCGCCGTCGTGCACACGGCCGGGGTGCTGGCGGACGGCCTGATCGCCAACCTGACGACGGACAGCCTCGACCAGGTGCTACGTCCCAAGGTGGACGGCGCGCTCAACCTCCACGACCTCACCCGCGACCATGACCTGGGCGCCTTCGTGCTGTTCTCGTCGTCGGCGGGGGTGCTCGGCGCACCCGGCCAGGGCAACTACGCCGCCGCCAACACATTCCTCGACGCGCTCGCCGCACACCGCCACGCCGAGGGGCTGCCCGCGCAGTCCCTCGCCTGGGGTCTGTGGGCGGACACCGGTGGCATGGCGGGCGGTGGCGGCATGGCGAGCGGCCTGAGCGAGGCCGACCTTCGGCGGCTGCGCCGCCAGGGCATGCCCGCGCTGTCGTCGGCCGATGGCCTCGCGCTGTTCGACGCCGCGTCCGCCCGTACCGAACCGGTGCTGGTGCCGATGGGGCTGAACCTGAGGACGCTGCGGAGCGGGACCGGCGGCGAACTCCCCGTGCTGCTGCGCGGCTTGGTCCCGGCCACCTCACGACGTACGGCGGCGGTGGCCGATCCGGCGGCGCTGCGGCGCGAGCTGGTGGCGATGCCCGCCGAGCGGCGGGAGGGAGCGCTGCGCGATCTGGTGCTGAGCCTGGCCGCCGCGGTGCTCGGGCACAGTGGCCCCGAGGCGGTCGATCCCGAGCGTGACTTCCTGGAGTCCGGGTTCGACTCGCTCACCGCGATGGAGCTGCGGACCGCGCTGAACGCCGCCACCGGGCTGAAGCTGCCCGCGATGGCGGTGTTCGACAGCAAGAACCCGGCCCGGCTGGCCCGTCTCGTCGCCGATGAGCTGGCAGGACTCCCCGCCACCGAGCCGCAGCCGCAAGCAGAGACAGAGACAGCGCCGGAGAAAGAGCCGGACGAGACCGCCACCGGCATGTTCCGGCGGGCCGTCCACGCCGGTGACACCTCCGGCGCGCTGGCGCTGATGTCGGCCGTCGCGGCGCTGCGGCCCCGGTTCGCCGCGCCCGGCGACCTCGACCGCGTACCGCAGGCGGTGCGGCTGGCCGACGGTCCGCGCCGTACCCGGCTGATCTGCCTGGCCACGCCCATGGCGGCCGGTGGGGTGCACCAACACGCCCGGCTGGGTGCGGAGTTCCGGGACATCCGCCAGGTATCGGCGCTCCCGCTGCCCGGATTCGTACGGGACGAGCCGCTGCCCGCCTCCGCCGAGGCGCTGTCGCGGGTGCTGGCCGACGCCGTCCTGGCGGTGGCCGAGGGTGAGCCGTTCGCGCTGCTCGGCTACTCCTCCGGCGGCATCATCGGCCACGTTCTCGCCCGGCATCTGGAGGAGGTGGTGGGGGTCCCGCCCGCCGGGCTGATCCTGATCGACACCTTCCGCGTCGACGACGACGCGATGAAGGTCGGGTTCGACCAGCTCATGCTGAACGTGCTGGCGATGGAGTCGGCCTTCGGCCCGTACGACGCGGCGCGGCTGTCGGCGATGCCGCACTACTTCGGGGTGCTGGGGGATTTCGACCCCGTACCGCTGGCCGCGCCGACCCTGTTCGTCCAGGCCACCGAGCCGTTCGTCAAACCGCCCGAGGGCGGCGACCCGGCACAGCTGCGGGCCCGGCCCTGGGACCCGGAGCACACGCTGCGCACCGTGCCGGGCGACCACTTCTCACTCGGGCAGAAACACGCCCCGACGACCGCCCGGGCCATCGACGAGTGGCTGACGACGCTCGACTGACCCGCGACCGACGTACACGCGACCGCTGCTGAGCAGGACCCGAACCGAGGTGGTTTGAGACATGGCGCCCACGCCCACGGCCAAAGGAACCGTCCCCTTCCGGCAGTACCGCACCTGGTACCGCGTCACCGGACAGCCGGGATCGGGCCGCCCGGCGCTCGTCGTCGTCCACGGCGGCCCCGGGTCCACACACGACTATCTGATCCGGCTGGCCTCCTTCGCCGAACACGGCTGGCCCGTGGTGCACTACGACCAGATCGGCAACGGCGGCTCCACTCATCTGCCGGACGCCGACCCCGGTTTCTGGACCCCTCAGCTCTTCCGCGACGAGCTGGACAACCTGCTGCACCGGCTCGGCATCGCCGACAACTACATCCTGTTCGGGCAGTCATGGGGCGGAATGCTGGCCGCCTGGCACGCCTCCACCCGCCCCGCCGGGCTGCGCGGCCTCGTCGTCGCCAACGCCCCCGCCTCCTACCCGCTGTGGCTGTCGGAGATGGACGTGCTGCGCGCCCAGCTGCCGCCCGGTGTGGACGAGACACTGCGGCGCCACGAGGCCGCTGGCACCACCGACAGCGATGAGTACCTGGAGGCCATGCTCGTCTTCTACAGCCGCCACGTGTGCCGCCTCGACCCGTGGCCGGGCGAACTCATGGCCTCGTACCTGGAGGCCGTCACCGACCCGACGGTGTACCGCACCATGAACGGGCCCAACGAGTTCCACGTCATCGGCAGCCTGCGCGACTGGTCGGTGATCGACCACCTGCCCCGCGTCGACGTGCCCACCCTCGTCATCTCGGGCCGCCACGACGAGGCCACCCCGGTCACCGTGCGCCCCTTCCACGACCTCATTCCGAACGCCCGCTGGGAGATCTTCGAACACTCCAGCCACGCCCCGCACCTCGAAGAACCGGAACACTTCACCAAGGTGCTCGGCACATTCCTGGACACGGTCGGCGCGCCCGGCGCGCGGACCACGACGCTGAGCGGAGGCTGAGACGACGGTGGATGCCAAGGTCGAGGAGATCGTCGAGGCGCTGCGCGGCTCGCTCGTCGAGAACGAGCGGCTGCGGCGGGACAACGAGAGCTTGCGCGCCACCGCGCACGCCGCCGCGGAACCCGTCGCGATCATCGGCATGGCCTGCCGTTTCCCCGGCGGTGTCGGCTCCCCGGAGGAGCTGTGGGAGCTGGTCGCCGAGGGCCGCGACGCCATCGGCCCGTTCCCCGCCGACCGTGGCTGGGACGTGAGCGCCCTGTACGACCCGGAGCCCGGAAAGCCCGGCAAGAGCTACGTCCGCCACGGCGGTTTCCTGTACGACGCCGCCGACTTCGACCCCGAGTTCTTCGGCATCAGCCCGCGCGAAGCCCTCACCATGGACCCGCAGCAACGCCTGCTGCTGGAGATCACCTGGGAGGCGCTGGAACGGGCGGGCCTCGACCCGGTGGCGCTGCGCGGCAGCCGCACCGGTGTCTTCGCCGGTGCGATGTACCACGACTACGGCATCACCAGCAGCGACGGCAGCCTGGTGTCCGGACGGGTCGCCTACAGCCTGGGCTTCGAGGGACCGGCGGTCACCGTCGACACCGCCTGCTCGTCGTCGCTGGTGGCATTGCAGTGGGCGGCGCAGGCGCTGCGTACGGGGGAGTGCACACTCGCGCTGGCCGGTGGTGTCAGCGTGATGGCCACGCCCGAGACGTTCATCGAGTTCAGCGAGCAGCGCGGGCTCTCCCCTGATGGCCGCTGCCGCTCGTTCGCCGCCTCCGCCGACGGCACCGGCTGGGGCGAGGGCGCGGGCGTCCTGCTGCTGGAGAAGCTGTCCGACGCCCGCCGCCACGGCCATCCCGTGCTGGCCGTGGTACGCGGCTCGGCGGTCAACCAGGACGGCGCGTCCAACGGCTTCAGCGCCCCCAACGGCCCCTCCCAGCGCCGTGTCATCAAGCAGGCGCTCACGGCGGCCGGGCTGACCCCCGCCGACGTCGACGCCATGGAGGGGCACGGCACCGGGACCGCGCTCGGCGACCCGATCGAGGCGCAGGCGCTGCTCGCCACGTACGGCCAGGACCGCGCGGAACCCCTGTGGCTGGGGTCCATCAAGTCGAACATCGGCCACTCGCAGGCCGCCGCTGGTGTCGCGGGCGTCATCAAGATGGTCGAGGCCATCCGGCACGGCACCCTGCCGAAGACACTGCACATCGACGCGGCGACACCGCAGGTGGACTGGGACGCCGGACACGTACGCCTCCTCACCGAGGCCCGCGCGTGGCCCGACACCGGCCGCCCGCGCCGCGCCGCCGTCTCCTCGTTCGGCGTCAGCGGCACCAACGCCCACGTCATCATCGAGCAGGCGGACACCGACACCCCCGAACCCGCCGAGCGGCCTTCCGCCTCCGGTGTTCCCGTGCCCCTTCCGCTGTCCGCCCGCACTACGGCCGCCCTGCGCGCCCAGGCCCGGCAACTGGCCGACCAGCTGCGGAACAGGCTCGGGCTGGACCCCGTGGACGTGGGATTCTCCCTCGCCACCGGCCGTGCCGCACTCACCCGCCGCGCCGTCCTCATCGGCCACGACCGCGACGAACTCCTCGCCGAACTGACCGCGCTGGCGGACGCCCCCGACGATACGCACCTGGGCGGCGTCGCCCGGCCGACCGGGCTGACCGCCTTCCTGTTCACCGGACAGGGCAGCCAGCGCCTCGGCATGGGCCGGGAGCTGCACACGGCGTTCCCCGTCTTCGCGCGCGCCTTCGACGAGGTGTGCGCCGCGCTGGATCCAGCGGTGCGCGAGGCCATGTGGGGCGACGAGGAGGCGCTGCACCGCACCGAGTTCACCCAGCCCGCCATCTTCGCGCTCGAAGTGGCGCTGTTCCGGCTGCTGGACTCCTGGGGCGTACGGCCCGACTTCGTCACCGGCCACTCGATCGGCGAGCTGTCCGCCGCCCATGTGGCCGGGGTGTTCTCCCTCGCCGACGCGGCCCGGCTCATCACCGCGCGGGCCCGGCTGATGGGCGCGCTGCCGCCCGGTGGCGCGATGGTGGCCGTCGAAGCCACGCCGGACGAGGTGGCCCCGCTGCTCGGGGCGGGTGTCGGCATCGCAGCCGTCAACGGCCCTACGTCGGTGGTCCTTTCCGGTACGGAAGACGCGGTGGTGGCGGCAATCGAACGGCTCGGCGCCCGCAGGACCAACCGTCTCACCGTCTCGCACGCCTTCCACTCGCCGCTGATGGACCCGATGCTGGCTGAGTTCCGCCGCGTCGCCGAGTCCGTCACCTACGCCGAGCCACGCGTCCCCGTCATGGCGGACGGCGAGGTCACCACCGCCGACCACTGGGTGCGGCACGTCCGGGACACGGTCCGGTTCGCCGACGCGGTGGCCCGGCTGGAGGCCGAAGGCGTGACCCGGTACGTGGAGTTGGGGCCCGACGGGGTGCTCACCGCCATGGCCCGGCAGTGCCTCACCACCACCGCCGACACCGCCGTACTCGTCCCGGCGCTGCGCCGCCGCGACCCCGAGCCTGTCGCCGCCCTGACCGCCCTCGGCCAGCTGCACACGGCGGGCCTGCGCGTCGACTGGGCGGGCGTGTTCGGCGGACGGGGCGCCCGGCGCGTCGACCTGCCCACGTACCCCTTCCAGCGCGCCCGCTACTGGCTCGACAAGAGCGGCCACGGCGGTGATGTCACCTCCGCTGGCCTCGAGAGGCCCGACCATCCGCTGCTCGGCGCGATGGTGCGGCTGCCCGGCTCGGACGGTGTGGTGTTCACCGGACGGCTGGCCACCGGAGCCCACCCCTGGCTGTCCGACCACACCGTGCTCGGCTCCGTGCTGCTGCCCGGCACCGCGTACGTGGAACTGGCCGTACGCGCCGGTGACCAGGTGGGATGCGGTCGCGTCGAGGAACTCACCCTCGGCGCGCCGCTGATCCTGCCCGAACACGGCGGCGTCCATCTCCAGGTCGCCGTCGACGCCCCCGACGCGTCCGGCCGCCGCCCGGTGACGGTGTACTCCCGCGCCGACGACGCCCCGCTCGACCGCGAATGGGTGCAGCACGCCGAAGGGATCCTGGCACCGGACGCGGGTGAACCGGCCACCGACCTCGCCGCATGGCCACCGCGCGACGCCGAACCCCTCGCGGTCGAAGGGCTCTACGAACGGCTCGACTACGGGCCCGCGTTCCGTGGGCTGCGTACGGCGTGGCGGCGCGGCGACGATGTGTTCGCCGAGGTCGCCCTCCCGGCGGGTGTCGACGCCGGACGCTTCGGCCTCCATCCCGCCCTGCTCGACTCGGCGTTGCACGCGCTCGACCTGGCGGACGAGGCCGCGACCGTCCTGCCGTTCTCCTGGTCGGACGTCACCCTGCACACCGAAGGCGCCACGGCCGCACGGGCCCGGCTGCGCCTCCGGGGCGAGGACACGGTGTCGCTGGAGCTGGCCGACGCCATGGGACGGCCCGTGGCCTCGGTCGGCGCGCTGACGCTGCGGCCCGTCACGGCGGACGGTCTCGCCCTGGCCTCGGCCCAGGTCACGGACGCTCTCTTCTGCGTCGAGTGGGTCCCGGCCACCGGTGGGCGGTCGTCCGCCGATGATGCCGATGACGCCGAAGTGGTCGTCCACCACTGCCCGCCGACAACCGGCGACACGCCGTCCGCAGTGCGCGCGGCGGTGGGCGGCGCGCTGGAAGCCGTACAGGCGGCGGCCGAACGCGACGCCACGCTCATCGTCGTCACCCACGGCGCGATCGACGGCTCCGACCTCGGCCACGCCGCCGTCCGGGGGCTGGTGCGCGCCGCCGCGAGCGAGAACCCCGGCCGCGTCGTCCTCGTCGACACGGACACCGACATCGATATCCGCGCCCTCCTGGAGACCGGTGAGCCCGAACTGAGCTTCCGTGGCGGCGAGATGCGGGTACCGCGCCTGGCCAGGGTGGCGCACAGCGCGGACGCCCCCACCTGGGACACGGAACGCACCGTCCTGATCACCGGCGGGACCGGCGCCCTCGGCGCCTCCGTAGCCCGCCGCCTCGTCACCCGGCACGGGGTGCGGCGCCTGCTGCTGACCAGCCGTCGTGGACCGGAGGCGCCGGGCGCCGCCGAGCTGGCCGAGGAACTGACCGCACTGGGCGCCGAGGCCGAGGTGGCGGCGTGCGATGTGGCCGATCGCGACGCCCTGGCCACGCTGCTCGACGGCCGTTCCATCGGCGGGGTCGTCCACGCGGCCGGTGTACTGGACGACGGTGTGATCCCCTCGCTGACACCCGGCCGCGTCGACCACGTACTGCGCCCGAAGGCGGACGCGGCATGGCATCTCCACGAACTCACCCGCGACCTGGACCTGACCGCGTTCGTGCTCTTCTCCTCCGTCGCGGGCGTCCTCGGCGCCCCCGGACAGGGCAACTACGCGGCCGCCAACACATTCCTCGACGCCCTCGCACACCACCGCCACGCCCACGGACTTCCCGCGCTGTCACTGGCCTGGGGCCCATGGGCCGGGGACGGCATGGCGGACGGTCTCGCCCAGGCCGGGCTGCGCACCCTGGCGCCGGAAGAGGCTCTGGCACTGCTCGACGCCGCCGCAGCCGGTGGCCCGGACCCCGCGCTGGTGCCCGCCCGGTTCGACCTGGCCGCCTTCGACACGCCCCCGCCCCTGCTGAACGGCCTCGTTCGCGGCGGCCGGTCGCGCCGCGTCGCCGACACCACCGCCTCCGCCACCATCGTGCTGCGGCAGCGCCTGGCCACACTCACCGAGGACGAACGCGCCGACGAACTCCTCGGCCTCGTCCGCTCCCAGGCCGCCACCGTCCTCCGCAGCGCCGGAGCCGAGGCCGTCGACCCCGAACGGGCCTTCCGCGACCTCGGTTTCGACTCCCTCACCGCGATCGAACTGCGCAACCTCCTGGGCGCCGCCACCGGACTCCGGCTGCCCGCCACCCTCGTCTTCGACTACCCGACACCGCGCGAGCTGGCCCGGCACCTGCTGGACGAGCTGTCCGGTGTGGTGGAGGAGGTTTCCGCCGCACAGGTCGTGACGTCGGCGGACGACGAGCCGATCGCCATCGTCGCGATGGCGTGCCGCTATCCGGGCGGGGTGGATTCGCCCGAGGGGCTGTGGCGGCTGGTCGACGGTGGTGTGGACGCGATCTCGGAGTTTCCGGCCGACCGTGGCTGGGGCGTCGAGGACATCTACGACCCCGAGCCCGGCAAACCCGGCAAGACCTATGTGCGCGACGGCGGCTTCCTGCACGACGCGGCGGAGTTCGACGCGGACTTCTTCGGCATCAGCCCCCGCGAGGCCCGCGACATGGACCCGCAGCAGCGGCTGCTGCTCGAAGTGTCGTGGGAGGCGCTGGAGCGCGCCGGGATCGACCCGGGCACGCTGAAGGGCACCCCGACCGGGGTGTTCGCCGGGGTCATGTACCACGACTACTCCGGCGGTACCGGCGGCGGCAGCCTCGTCTCCGGCCGGGTCGCCTACACCCTCGGCCTCGAAGGCCCCGCGGTGACCGTGGACACGGCGTGCTCGTCTTCGCTGGTGGCCCTGCACTGGGCGGCGCAGGCGCTGCGTACCGGCGAATGCACGCTCGCCCTCGTCGGGGGCGCGACCGTCATGGGAACGCCGCAGTCTTTCATCGACTTCAGCGAACAACGCGGTCTGGCCGCCGACGGCCGCTGCAAGTCCTTCTCGTCCTCCACGGACGGCACCGGGTGGGGCGAGGGCGTGGGCATGCTGCTGGTCGAGCGGCTGTCGGACGCCCGCCGCCACGGCCACCCGGTGCTGGCGGTCGTACGGGGCAGCGCCCTCAACCAGGACGGCGCCAGCAACGGCATCTCGGCCCCGAACGGGCCGTCACAACAGCGCGTCATCCGGCAGGCGTTGGCGAACGCGGGCCTGTCGGCCGCCGAAGTGGACGCGGTGGAGGCGCATGGTACGGGTACGAAGCTGGGCGATCCGATCGAGGCGCAGGCGCTGCTGGCGACGTACGGCCAGGACCGCGCTGAGCCGCTGTGGCTGGGGTCGATCAAGTCCAACATGGGCCACACCCAGGCCGCCGCCGGGGTGGCGGGCATCATCAAGATGGTGCAGGCGCTGCGGCACGGTGTACTGCCGAGAACGCTGCACGTCGAGGAGCCGACGCCGCAGGTGGACTGGGCGGCGGGCAACGTCCGGCTGCTGACCGAGGCGCGGGCGTGGCCGCGCGGCGAGCGCCCACGCCGCGCGGGTATCTCGTCCTTCGGCATCAGCGGGACGAACGCCCATGTGATCGTCGAGGAAGCCCCGACGGTCAAGGACCGGCCCGAGGAACGCCGCGAACTCCCGGTGGCGCCCCTCGTCGTCTCGGCGAAGACGTCTGCCGCACTCCACGCCCAGGTGGCGCGGATGCGTGCGTTCGCCGTGGACCGCGATGCGCTGGATGTGGCGTTCTCGGCGGCGACGGGGCGGGCCGCGCTGGAGCACCGTGCGGTGCTGGTCGGGTCGTCGGAGCCGATCAGCGATGTGGCGGCTGGTGGGAGCGGTGGTGGCAAGGTGGCGTTCCTGTTCACCGGGCAGGGGAGTCAGCGCCTCGGCATGGGACGGGAGTTGTATGAGACCTTCCCGGTGTTCACGGCGGCGTTCGACGCGGTGTGTGACGCGTCGGGGCTGCCGCTGAAGGAGGTGATGTGGGGTGACGACGAGGCGGCGTTGCACCGCACGGAGTTCACCCAGCCCGCCATCTTCGCCCTCGAAGTGGCGCTGTATCGGCTCCTTGAGTCCTGGGGGACGCGCCCGGACTTCCTCGTCGGCCATTCGATCGGGGAGCTGGCGGCAGCCCATGTCGGGGGAGTGCTGAGCCTGGAGGACGCCGCGCGGCTGATCACGGCGCGGGGACAGCTGATGGGGGCGCTGCCGCCCGGTGGGGCCATGGTGGCGATCCAGGCCACCGAGGGGGAAGTGGCGCCGCTGCTGAACGGTGAGGTGGGGATCGCGGCCGTCAACGGCCCGTCGTCGGTAGTGATTTCGGGAGCCCAGGACGCGGTGGCGGCGGTGGCCGAGCGCTTCAAGGACCGTAAGACACACCGCTTGTCCGTCTCCCACGCCTTCCACTCACCCTTGATGGACCCGATGCTGGAGGAGTTCCGCAAGGTCGCGGAGAGTGTGGAGTACCGGGCACCCGCCATTCGCCTGACGAAGGACATGGGCTCGGCGGAGTACTGGGTGCGGCATGTGCGGGAGGCGGTGCGGTTCGCCGATGACGTACGGGTGCTGCGCGACGAAGGGGTCACGCGGTTCCTGGAGGTGGGGCCGGACGGTGTGCTGACGGCGATGGCGCAGCAGACCGTCGAGGGCACGATGGCGGCCACGCTGCGCCGCGATCGTCCCGAGGTGGAGAGCGTGTTCGCCGGGGTCGGGCAGCTGTATGCCGCAGGCGTGGCGGTGGACTGGGGTGCGGTGTTCGCGGGGCGCGGTGCCCGGCGCGTCGAGCTGCCCACGTATCCGTTCCAGCGCAAGCGGTACTGGCTGGTCGAGCGGCCGACCGCCCTCGCCGGGGCCGATACGGTCGACCACCCGCTACTGGGCGCGCGGATCGTGCTGCCGGACACCGGAGGGGCCGTGTTCACCGGGCGGTTGTCCCTCGACTCCCACCCCTGGCTCGCCGACCACGATGTGCTGGGCACCCTGCTGCTGCCCGGCACCGGGCTGGTCGAGCTGGCGTTGCAGGCCGCCCAGCAGATGGGGTGCGAGGCCATCGACGAACTGACCCTCGAAGCGCCCCTCGTCGTGCCCGAGAAGGGCGGGGTCTCGGTGCGGGTCGTGGTCTGTGGCCCGGACGCCTCCGACGCGGCGCGCACCATCGAGATCTACTCGTCCCTCGATGACGAGACCTGGACCCGCAATGCCACCGGTGGCATCGTCCCGACCGCTGCCACACCCCCGTCGTCCGATCTGACCGTGTGGCCGCCGGTCGACGCGACGCCGCTCGCGGTGGACGGCGCCTATGAGCGGCTGCTCGCCCGTGGGTACGACTACGGTCCGGCCTTCCAGGGGCTCAAGGCGGCCTGGCGGCGCGGCGACGACGAGGTGTTCGCCGAGGTCGCGCTTCCGGAAGGGGCGGATGCGGCCCGGTTCGGTGTGCATCCGGCGCTGCTGGACGCGGCGATGCACGTCGGCCTGATCGAAGGTGAGGACGTGGCCGGAGGCGAGGAGGCGAGGGCGCCGGAGCTGCCGTTCTCCTGGGGCGGCGTCGCACTCCACCGGGCCGGTGTCCCGGCGCTGCGCGTCCGGCTGTCGCACCGGGACGGGGACGACGGTACGGAGGTGCTGGTCGCCGACGAGACCGGGGCGCCCGTGCTCTCCGTGGCCGCCCTCGTGTCGCGGCCCGTCTCGGCCGGGCAGCTGCGCACGGGCGGTGACCACCGCGAGTCGCTGTTCGCCCTCACCTGGACCAAGGCCACCGCCCGCCCCGCGCCGGACACCCCCGTCGAGGTGTACGAGGTCCCGCGTACGGCGGGGGACACGCCCGAGGCCGTACGCGCCGTCCTGGGCAAGGTGCTGGCGCGGCTCCAGGAGTGGCTGGCCGACCATGGCAAGGACGAGGGCAAGCTCGCGGTCGTCACCCGTCGTGCGGTGCCGGTGGAGGGCGAGGGCATCGACGTGGGCCAGGCGCCCGTCTGGGGTCTGGTCCGGGCGGCCGTGGCGGAGAATCCCGGCCGGTTCCTGCTGCTCGACCTCGATGATGCCGCCACCGTGCCCTCCCCTATCGAGGTGGACGCACCCGAGATGGCCATCCGGGGCGGTGAGCTGCTGGTCCCCGAGTTCGTCCGCGTTCCGGCCGGGGCGGTGGACCAGACACACCGCCCGTGGGATCAGGCGTCCACGGTGCTCATCACGGGCGGGACCAGTGGCCTCGGCGCCCTGGCCGCCCGCCATCTGGTGACCACACACGGCGTCCGGCGGCTCGTCCTGACCAGCCGCCGGGGCGAGAGCGCACCGGGTGCGGCGGAACTGCGCGCCGAATTAACAGCGCTCGGCGCACAGGTGGCGGTCGAGGCGTGCGATGTGGCCGATCGTGCCGCGCTCGCCGGAGTGCTGGACCGGCATCCGGTCGACGCGGTCGTCCACGCGGCCGGTGTCGTGGACAACGGCCTGGTCCGGGACATGACGCCGGAGCGTCTGCACACGGTCCTGCGACCCAAGGTGGACGGGGCCTGGAACCTGCACGAGCTGACGGCCGACCGCGACCTGACGGCGTTCGTCCTGTTCTCCTCGCTCGCCGGGCTCGTGCTGGCCGCAGGGCAGGGAAACTACGCCTCGGCGAACGTGTTCCTGGACGCGCTCGCCCGCCACCGCCACCACGCCGGACTGCCGGTGACCTCGCTGGCGTACGGGCTGTGGGAGGCCGACACCGGCCTCGGCGAGCTGGCCGAGGCAGACCGGAAACGCATGCTGCGCATGGGCCTGCCCGCCCTGCCGCAGGACGAGGGACTGGCGCTGCTGGACGACGCGTTGCGTACGCGGGAGCCCGCGCTCGCGCCGTTCCGCCTGGACATGGCCGCCCTGCGGGCCCGCCCCGCCGACCGGCTTCCGGGGATGCTGCGCGGCCTGGTGCCCACCCCGCGCCACCGCGCCGGGGGCCCGGGCGTGGCGGGCGGCGGGGACGGCGGCGCGGGGCTGCGGCGGAGGCTGGCGGCCCTGACCGACGACGCCGAACGCGAGGGCCTGCTGCTGGAGCTGGTGCGGACGCAGGTGGCGGCCGTGCTCGGCCACGACGGGGCCGACGCCATACGGGCCGACCGGGCGTTCAAGGACCTGGGCTTCGACTCGCTCACCGCCGTGGAGCTGCGCAACGGTCTGCGCGCGGCGACCGGGCTGAAGCTGCCCGCCACCCTCGTCTTCGACCACCCGACACCCGCCGAGGTCGCCGACGAGCTGCGCGAACAGCTCAGCGGCGGCCAAGATCCCGTCGAGACGCCACTTGAGGCCGAACTGACCCGACTGGAGGCCGCGTTGGCGTCAGCGCGTCCGGACGGGGAGGCCTACGGTCGCGTCGCCGACCGGCTGCGCGCGCTGACGGCCGGATGGCTGGAGGCCCACCGGCCGGACGAGGGCGAGGAAACCGACCTCGCCTCGCTCTCGGCCGACGAGCTGTTCGACGTCCTCGATGACGAGCTGGACACGAGGTCCCCGTCGTAGCCGCGCACCAGACCACACCGATGCACCACACCCACGCACCACACCGAAGCGTCACACCGAGCCACACCACCACGCACCACACCGAGGAGAACGCCCCACATGACCACCGAAGCGACCCCGACCGCCCAGCAGGCCGACGAAGCGCTGATCGCGCTCATCTCGCCGCCCTTCCCCGCCGACCCCTTCCCTCTCTACGAGACGCTGCAGTCGGTGAACCGGGTCCACAACGCCGCCGCGCTGGGCGTGTGGGTGATGTCCGGGTACGAGGAGGTCACCGAGTTCCTGCGGCTGCCCGACGTCCAGAGCGGCGCCCGCGCCGCCACCCAGATGCGCGAGGACTGGGCCGACCACCTCTCCCTGCGCATGTACCTGAACTCGATGGTCACCCTCAATCAGCCCGACCACGGCCGTATCCGCGGCCTGGCCGCTCGCGTCTTCACCCCCAACAAGATCAAGAAGATGCAGCCCGCGGTGGAGCGGCTGACCGCCGGGCTCATCGACGGACTCATCGAGCGGTCCGACGGCGGCGAGCCGGTCGACCTCGTCGACCTGCTGGCGGTGCCGTTCCCGGTCGCGGTCATCAGCGACATGCTCGGCCTCCCGTTCGAGGACGGCAAACACCTCTGGAAGCTGGCCGACGACTGGTCACATGTGTTCTCCGGTCTCTACACCGATGAGGACCTGGTGCGGGCCGACGCCTCGGCCGAGGAGCTGGCCGGGTACTTCCGTGAGGTGATCAAGAGCCGCCGCACCAACCCGCGCGAGGATCTGATGTCCTCCCTCGTCCAGGAGGCCACCAACGGCCGCCTCGACGAGGACGAGCTGATGGCGCTCATCCTGTTCCTGTTCACCGCGGGCTTCGCGGCCACCACCAACCTCGTCGCGACCGGAGTGCTCGCGCTCCTCGATCACCCCGATGAGCTGAACCGGTGGCGCGCGGACAAGAGCATCACGCCGTCGGCCGTGGAGGAATTACTGCGCCACACCACCCACACCACCGCGGCGAGCCGGGTCACCACCCGGCCGGTCACCATCGCCGGCGAGAGCATCCCTGAGGGGGTGCTGGTCCTGACCCTGCTCGCCGCCGCCAACCGCGACCCGCGCCGGTTCCCCGACCCGCACCGCCTGGACCTGACCCGCGACAACGGCCCCCACCTGAGCTTCAGCGCCGGGGCCCACTACTGCTTCGGCGGCAGCCTCGCCCGCATCGAGGGCGCCGAACTCTTCCCGAAGCTGATCGACACGTTCCCGAAGATCGAGCAGGCCGGTACGCCCGAACGCCGCGCCGTCATGGGCCTGACCGGCTACACCACGCTCCCGGTGACCCTCGGCCGCTGACGGCCCCTTGGGCCACGTACGTACGGAGTCCCTGCCGCGACCGTCGCCGCAGGGACTCCGTACGTACGCCAGCCCCCTACTCCGGGCTGGACGCGGGCGTGGGCTCGGCCTTGGCAGAAGGCCCGGCCGCCGCCGCACCGGCCGTGGGGATCGCGACGTGGCGCATCAGCAGTACGGCGCCCACGGCACCCACCAGCATCACGGCCCCGGCCACCACGGCGCCGACGTTCATACCGCGCGTGAACGCCTCCCCGGCGACCTGGAGAAGCGGCTCGCTCGCGTCGTCGGGCAGGTGCTTGGCCACCTCCGCCGCGCCGCCGAGCGAGCCCTGCGCGGCGTCGGCGGCCTCGTGCGGAAGGCCGGACGTCGCGTCGGCGACATCGCGGGTGTAGATGGCGGAACCGATGCTGCCCAGGAGCGCCACTCCGAGCGCCCCGCCGAGCTGGTTGCTGGTCTCCGGCAGCGCCGAGGCCGCGCCCACCCGCTCCGGTGGCGCGGCCGAGACGATGAGGTCGGCGGTCAGGGGGATCGCCATGCCCACCCCGGCCGAGATGATCGTCGCGCCCGCCACCGCGAGAGCCAGGCTCGAATCGGCGCGCAGCTGCGTCATGACGGCGAATCCGATCGTGGCGATGACCATGCCGATGCCGATGATGTACCCGGGGCGGATCGACTTGGCCAGCACGGCGGCCACCGATGTCGTCACCGCCACCGCCAACGGCGCGGGCAGTGTCCATAGCCCGGCCTTCAACGGGCTCAGCCCGTAGACCAGTTGGATCCACTGAGTGGAGAACAGCAGAAAGCCGACCATGGCGAACAGGGCCACCAGGTTGACGCCGATGGACGCGCTGAATCCCCGGTCGCGGAAGAGGCTCAGGTCGATCAGCGGATTGGCGGCCGAGCGCTGGCGGAGGAAGAACAGCACACCGATCACGACCCCGGCGGCCGTGATGGCCGCGTACGTCCACGCGAAGCCGTCGTCGGCGAGCTCCTTGATGCCGTAGATGACCGGGAGCACGGTGCCCAGCGACAGCGCGGCGCCGAGCAGGTCGAAGCGGCCGGGGCGCGGGGCACGGTACTCCGGCAGCAGCAGCGGGCCCAGCACCAGGATCACGGCCATGACCGGGATGTTGATGAGGAAGACGGAGCCCCACCAGAACTTCTCCAGCAGCAGCCCCGACACGATCGGCCCCAGCGCGGCGCCGCCGGACAGCCCTGCCGTCCAGATGGCGATGGCGGTACGGCGCTCGGTGGGATCGTGGAAAATGTTGCGGATCAGCGCCAGGGTGGACGGCGCGAGCACGGCCCCGGCGACGCCCAGGACGGCCCGCGCGGCGATCAGCAGCTCGGCGCTGCCCGCGTAGGCGGCGGCCAGGGACGCCGCGCCGAACACCACGGCACCCATCATGAGCAGCAACCGGCGGCCGATGTGGTCGCCGAGGGTGCCCATGGTGATGAGCAGCCCGGCGAGCATGAACGCGTAGATGTCCACGATCCATAACTGCTGCGTGGCGCTCGGTTCCAGGGACGCGCTCAGGAACGGCAGCGCGAAGTACAGGACGGTCATGTCCATCGACATCAGAACGACCGGGACGACGAGGACGGCAAGGCCGATCCAGTCTTTCCGGCTTGCCCGTTGGGGACTCATGGCCTCACTCATGGCCGTGACTATAGATTTGTATAAGTGAAGTGTCTAGGACGCTTGTCCAAGACAGATCTCAGGGCGGTGCGATTAGACTTCTCCGCATGGGACACCGAGAAGACCTGCTGGTCGGGGCGAAGCGCTGCCTGTACGAGAAGGGGTACGCCCGTACCACCGCGCGGGACATCGTCGAGGCGTCCGGCACCAACCTGGCCTCGATCGGCTACCACTACGGCACCAAGGAAGCCCTGCTCAACGCCGCCATCATGGAGGCGCTGGAGGAGTGGGCCCAGGAGCTGAAGCGGGCCGTGGCCGATGTGGGGGACCTGCCCGACGATCCGATCGGGCGGTTCGAGCGGGCCTGGACGCGGGTGATCGAGCTGTTCGAGCGGCACCGCCCGGTGTGGGCCGCCCAGTTCGAGGCGATCTCCCAGATCGAGCATGTGCCCGAGGTCCGCAGCTTCATCGTCGACGCGCAGCAGCAGGCCCAGAAGGGGCTGGTCGAACTCCTCCTGGGCGGTGAGCAGTTGCCCCCGCACACCGAGGCCGCGGTCGGGCAGTTCTACCACGCGCTGCTCAGCGGCGTGATGATGCAGTGGGTCATCGACCCGGAGCACGCCTCGACGGGCGCGTCGCTCGCCGAGGCGCTGCGTACGGTCGTGGAGGACGCCCGCCGCTCAGGAATGACTCTCCCTCAGGAATGACTCTCCCTCAGGGGTGACTCTCGCTCAGGGGTGACACCGCGGCCGCCTCGCGGGCCAGCCGCCCCCGGTCCACCTTGTGGTTGGCGTTCAGCGGGAACTCCGCCACGTGCCGGAACACCTTGGGCACCATCGGCTCCGGCAGCTGCGCGGCCAGTTCGCGGCGCAGTGTCACCGGTGGCACGCGGTCGCCCGTGTAGTAGAGGACGAGTTCCAGGCCGCCGCCGGGCGCCGGGCGGGTCACGGTGGCGGCGTTCTGTACGCCCGCACACCGCCGGACGGCATGGTCGACCTCGGCCAGCTCGACCCGGAAGCCCTGGATCTGCACCTGGGTGTCCAGGCGGCCGAGGTATATCAGCTCGCCGTCGTCCAGCCGCCGCACCCGGTCACCCGTCCGGTACCAGCGGCGGCCGTCGCGCTCCAGGAACCGGCCCTCGTTGTCCTCGGGGTCCAGATAGCCGGGGGTCATCTGCGGCCCGGTGATACATAGTTCGCCCTCCACCGCCGACTCGGTGTCCCCGTCGAGCAGCAGATGGTCATGGCCGGGGTGCACCGTGCCGATCGGCACGACACCGTTCACCGCCCGGTCCGGTGAGGTCTCCGGCGACCAGCGGTGGCCGGTGATGGTGACGGTCAGCTCGGTGGGCCCGTACAGGTTCTCGATCCGCGCGTTCGGCGCGGCGGTCTGCCAGGCGGCGGCGTCCTCGCACAGCAGCGCCTCGCCCGCGAAGAAGGTCCACCGCAGCGTGGGCATCGACCCGGGGGTCAGCCCGCCCATCCGCCGGATGAACGATGTGCCGCTCGGGGTGGAGAACCATACGGTCATCCGCCGCTCGGCGAGGAACGCGGGCAGGTCCCGGTGGGCCGCTGGGGGAATGGCGTGCACCGGCGCCCCACGGCCCCAGGCGCAGAACAGCTCGAACATCGCGCAGTCGAAGTTGAGCCCCACGTTCTGGCAGAACACATCGCCGGGGCCGAAGTCATAGCGCCGGTCCAGCAGGCTGAAGTAGTGGTCGTTGGCCCCGTGGGTCATCGGTACCCCCTTGGGGCGGCCCGTCGACCCCGAGGTGAACAGGATGTACGCGATGTCGGACGGCCGTACCGTCACGGGCGCGTCCAGTGGGGGAGTGGCCTCGTCCTCGTCCAGGACGGGCAGCTCCAGCTCGGTTTCGGCGAGCGCGGCCCGGCCGACCGGATCGGCGATGACCGTCGACACCCCCGCAGCGGTGAGCATGCGGCGGGTGCGCTCGGCGGGGAACCGTGGATGGAGCGGTACGAGGGTGGCGCCCGCGTACAGCGCGGCCAGCATCCCCACGTACGCGGTCAGGCTCTTGTCCGCCAGGACGGCGACGGCGTGCGGCCCCTGCGGGGCCCGGGCCAGCAGCGCCCCCGCCCGGCGCAGCGCCAGTTCGTGCATCGCCTCGTACGTCAGCGTCTCGTCGTCCACGCGGATCGCGGCCCGGCCGGGCGACAGCGCCAAGCCGCGCAGAAATCGTTCGTGCAGACCATGTCCGGGGGCGGGTGTCTCGATCATTGTCCTTCCTCCGGGAGAGAAAAGGGGTGGATAGGGGTGCCGACCCGCGCGCGGCAGGCCTTAAGTTGGCCGTAAAGGCCGGGAATAAATAGGGGAGCGCGCATGTGGGACGAGTCTTTCGGGCAACTGCTCCGCAAAAACCTTCCTTTGCTGGAATCGGGTGATGAACTCACCGCCGATCTGAGCCTGCGTGACTTCGGCCTCGATTCCATGGGAATGGTCGCGCTGCTGTCCTCGCTGGAGGACATGTACGGTGTCCGTTTCGTCGACGACGCGCTCAACGACGACAACTTCGCCACCCCCGCCACGCTGTGGAAGACCGTGGAGGCCATGCGCTGACGCGATCCCCGCCGCTCATGCGATCGCGCTGCGTCGGCGCGGTCGCATGGCCGTCTCCGGCCGCACCGCCACCACCTCGAACGCCTCGGTCATGACGTCCACCCGGCCCCACAGCCCGTCCTGCCCGGTGACATGCACCCGCTCGACGCCCAGCCCCTTGAGCGTGTCGACGACGGACGGCCAGCGCACCGTCCGGGTCACCGCGTCCAGCAGCAGCGTCCGCACCCCCTCGCCCGTCCGCACCAGCGACCCGTCATGGTCGGAGACGACCGGGATCCCGGGGTCGCGGAACGGGACGTTCACGGCGACCTCCGCCTCGATCCGCGCCCGCAGCGCGCCGAAGACGGCCGAGTGCATCGGCGGCCGCATGACGTACAGCGGCAGGCCGCCGACCGCCTTGAGCCGTCGCTGCAGCCAGTCCACCAGCTCCTCGCGCACCGACAGCATGTGGAAGTCGTGGTCGACGTGGCAGGCCACCTCGTTCCACTCGCCGCGCGCGTCCAGCTCGGCCCGGATCTCGTCCAGCTGCTCCGGCGGGACGCGGGCGAACGACTGGGCGACCAGGTCGCCGTGCTCGCGCGCGAAGTACGCGTCCACCACGCGGCCCTGCTCGGCGGTCATCGCCACGGCCTCGGCGAACGGCAGCGCCCCGGCGAACACGGCCGCCGCCGTACCGCCGAAGCTGGCACCGGCGCACGCGACCGGCGCCACGTCGTGCTCGGCGACCGTCCATTCGGCCAGCGCCAGGCAGGAGACCAGGAAGGCGACCCGGGCCGGTTCGGGGAACGCGCCCTGGTCGCCTCGGGCCTCGGCCTCCCGGTACCGGTCGATCAGCGAATAGCCCAGGGCCCGGTCCGCCTCGGCGACCAGCCGCCGCGCCACCGGATGCACCGCGAGGAACCGCGCCGAGTCGGCGAACCGCGTCGGGCCGATTCCAGGAAAGACAATCGCCGACATATTCTCGCTCTCCCTTTTGTCACGCTCGTCGCGTGTGCATTCTAGAAGCTCAAAAGTCGATCTATTGTTTCCGGTCAGTCTTGTTGGCCCCCGGTACCGGCATAACCCCTAACGCCCCCTAGTTCAGGGGTGGGCGGGCGAGAGTTCTTGTGGGCCGTAAAAGGGCCCTGTTAGAAACAGCCTGGCATTTACTGGGAAGGCCCGAATCGGAAGGGTGGCGCATGAGCCCGAATGGAGCGCGTCCCGCCCGGGCGCACGCATCGGTGGACAACCTGCGGACCTATCTGCTGGCCGCCGCCCGGCGGGCCTCCGACCGGCCCGCCGTGATCCAGGCGGCGCCGGACGGCGGTCTGGAGACGGTCACCTACGGCGAGCTGGAGCGGCGTACCGACGCCTGCGCCGACGCGCTCGACGCGCTCGGCCTCGACGTCGGCGACCGCGTCATCCTGGAGTCCGACACCGACGCGGACGCCGTGGCCACGCTCCTCGCCTGCGCCACCCTGGGGCTGCCGTTCACCCCGGTCAGCCCCGAGACCCCGGACGAACGGCTGCTCACGATCATCGACAGCGCCGAGCCCGCCCTGTACCTCCAGTCCGCGCGCGGACAGCGCACCGGCATCCCCGCGACGGTCGGCACCGCGCGGTTCGGAGCGGACGGACTCACCGTGGAGCGGCCGCCCGCGCCACGTGTCCGCCGCCGCCGCGCGGTCACCCCCGGCGACACCGCGTACATCACCTTCACCTCGGGCACGACGGGACGGCCCAAGGGCGTGGTCATGAGCCACCGCGGGGTCATCGCGTTCCTGCGCGGCGCCGAGGCCGCGGAGCTGATCACGGCCGAGGACCGGGTGGCGGGCACCGCGCCGCTGCAATTCGACTTCGCGCTCTTCGACATCGGGTTCGCCCTCAGCCACGGCGCCGCGCTGGTGCCCGTGCCGCGCGACCGGCTGGGCTGGCCGCGCCGCTTCCTGTCGTTCCTCCGCGACACCGGAACGACCCAGGTCGACGCCGTGCCCTCGGCGTGGCGTCCGGTGCTGCGCCACGAGCCCGAACTCCTCGCCGAGCTGGGCGAACACGGCACGCTGCGGCGCATCGCGTTCTCCGGGGAGGACTTCCCTCTGGACGAACTGCGCGCACTCCAGGCGCTGTTGCCGAAAGTGCGCTTCACCAACGGCTATGGCGCCACCGAGACGATGGCCGCGTCCATCACCGAAGTGCCCAACCCGCTGCCGCCCGGCACCGAACGCCTGTCGATCGGCTACGCGGTGGCGGGCGCGGAGATGATGCTCATCGGGCCAGGTGGCCGTCCCGTGGACGAGCCCGGTGTGCTCGGCGAGATCTATCTGCGCACCCCGTCGCTGTTCTCCGGCTACTGGAACGACCCGGAGGCCACCCGCGCCGTCGTCGTACCCGACCCGCTCGACCCCAGGTCGGGGCAGCCGGTGTTCAAGACCGGTGATCTGGCCACCATGGGACCGGACGGTGAACTGTACTTCCACGGCCGCGCCGACTCCCAGGTGCAGATCCGTGGCAACCGCGTCGAGCTGGGTGAAGTGGAGCGCCGTATCGGCGAGTTCACCGGCATCACCGGCGCCGTCGCGATGCTGCTGCCGCGTACCGACGACGACCCGGTGCTGCACGCGTTCGTCACCCGCGCCCCCGAGGGGCCCGCGCCGGACACCAAGGACATCATCGCGTTCTGCCGCGCCGCGCTGCCCGGCTACATGATCCCGCAGGGTCTGCACGTGGTGGACGAGTTCCCGCTGACCGTCAACGGCAAGGTCGACCGCGCCGCCCTGACCGCCCTCGCGGCGACCTGAGCACCTTCACCGCCCTGATCGCCTCCCTGCCTCTTCTTCGTTGCGGAGTATGCACATGACCGAGCAGTCACAGGCCGCGATGCTGGAACTGGTGCTGGCGCAGGCCGCCGCCGTGCTGCGGGCCGCCGACCCCGACGCCTACGGGGACGGGCCCACCGACGTGGCGGCCGACCGCCCGTTCCTGGCGGAGGGCCTGGACTCGCTCGGCCTGGTCCAGCTGCACCGGCGGCTCACCGCCGAACTGGGGGTGGAACTGCCCGTCACCATCGGCTTCGACCACCCGACCCCGGCCGCCCTGGCCCGCCACCTGGTGGCCGTGGTGCATGGCACCGCCACCGGGCCCGCCCCGGACGAAGCGGCGCCCACCGCACCCGCCGTGTCCGACGAGCCGATCGCCATCGTCGGCATCGGCTGCCGCTTCCCCGGCGGGGTGACCTCGCCCGAGGACCTGTGGCGGATCCTGGCCGACGGCACCCATGTGCTCACCGACTTCCCTGCCGACCGGGGCTGGGACCTCGACCGCCTCTACGACCCCGATCCGTCCGCCACCGGCACCAGCTATGTGCGGCGCGGAGGATTCCTGCCGGACGCGGCCGACTTCGACGCCGACTTCTTCCAGATCAACCCCAAAGAGGCGCTGGCCATGGACCCCCAGCAGCGGCTGCTGCTGGAGACCTCCTGGGAGGCGCTGGAGCGCGCGGGCATCGACCCGGGCCGACTGCGCGGCACCCCGTCGGGCGTGTTCATCGGCGTGGAGCCGCACGAGTACGGGCCCCGCACCCACGAGGCCCCGGACGGCCTCGACGGCTATGTCCTGGGCGGCAGCCTGCCCAGCGTGGTGTCCGGCCGCGTCGCCTACACGCTCGGCCTCGAAGGGCCCACGCTCACCGTCGACACCGCCTGCTCCGGCTCGCTCACCGCCCTCCACCTGGCCGTACGGTCCCTCCAGCGCGGCGAGTGCGGGCTGGCGCTGGCGGGCGGTGTCACCGTCATCTCCAGCCCCGGTACGTTCACCACCTTCAGCCGCCAGCGCGGCCTGGCCCAGGACGGGCGCATCAAGGCGTTCGCCGCGGCGGCGGACGGCACGTCGTTCGCCGAGGGCGCGGGCGTGTTCGTCCTGGCCCGCCTTACGGACGCGCTGCGCGACGGCCACCCGGTGCTGGCCGTGATCCGGGGCACCGCCATCAACCAGGACGGCGCCAGCAACGGCCTCGCCGCGCCCAACGGCCTCGCCCAGCAGCGCGTCATCCGCCAGGCGCTCGCCGACGCGGGCCTCGTCCCCGAGGAGGTCGACGCGGTCGAGGCGCACGGCACCGGCACCACGCTCGGCGACCCCATCGAGGGTCAGGCCCTGGTCGCCGCCTACGGGCGCGGACGCTCACCCGACAACCCCCTGTGGCTCGGGTCGGTGAAGTCCAACATCGGGCACACGGGAGCTGCGGCGGGGGCCGCCGGGATCATCAAGATGGTCCAGGCGATGCGGAACCGTACGCTGCCCCGCACCCTGCACGTGGACGCGCCGACCCCGCACGTCGACTGGTCGGAGGGGACCGTACGGCTCCTCACCGAGCCCGTCCCGTGGGAGGGCACGGACACCCCGCGCCGGGCCGGGATCTCCTCGTTCGGCGCGAGCGGAACCAACGCCCACGTCATCATCGAAGAGCCGCCGACCCTCGTAGCGGACGACCCCGAGCCCCCCGCCGCCGACCGGCCCGTCCCCGTCGTCCTGTCCGCCCAGGGGGACGACGCCCTGCGCGCCCAGGCCGCCCGGCTCCTGACCGTCGTGGACGACGCGTCGCCGCTGGACATCGCGTACTCGACCGCCACCACACGCGCCGCGCTGCGCCACCGCGCCACGGTCGTCGCCACCGACCGCGACCAGCTGCGCCGCGCCCTGACCGCCCTCGCCGAGGGCGCCACCGCGCCCGGACTGCACACCGGTACGACGCGGGCCACGGGCCGGACCGCGTTCCTCTTCACCGGCCAGGGCAGCCAGCGCCCCGGCATGGGCCGCCAACTCGTCCGTGCCTTCCCGGTGTTCGCGCGGGCGCTCCAGGCGGCCGCCGACCACCTCGACCTCCATCTCGACGAACCCCTCGGCGAAGTGCTGTTCGCCGAGCCCGGCTCGCCGCAGGCCGAACTCCTCCACCAGACCCGGTACGCGCAGGCCGCCCTCTTCGCCGTCGAGACCGCCCTGTTCCGGCTGCTGGAGTCGTGGGGCGTGGCCCCCGGCCTGGTCGCCGGACACTCCATCGGCGAGATCGCCGCCGCGCACGCCGCCGGGGTGATGTCCCTGGCCGACGCGGCGCTGCTGGTCGGGGCGCGCGGCACGCTGATGCACGAACTGCCCGGCGGTGGCGCGATGGTGGCGGTCCAGGCCGAGGAGGCCGAGGTCGTCCCGTATCTGACCGAACGGGTCGGCCTCGCCGCCGTCAACGGCCCCTCCGCCGTGGTGCTGTCCGGGGAGGCCGACGCCGTCCTCGCCGTCGCCGCCCGCTTCGCCGAGCAGGGGCGCAAGACGCGGCGGCTGCGCGTCTCGCACGCGTTCCACTCACCGCTGATGGACCCCATGCTGGACGACTTCCGCCGGGTCGCCGAAACCCTGACGTACGCGCCACCGCGCATCCCGGTGGTGTCCACGCTGTCCGGCGAGGTCGGCGCCGCGTTCGACGCCGACTACTGGGTGCGCCACGTGCGCGAGCCGGTGCGGTTCGCCGATGGCATGCGGCTGCTGGAGGCCCACGGCGTCACCGCCTACCTGGAGCTGGGCCCCGACGCCGTCCTGTCGGCGATGGGGCGCGACTGCCTCGCCGACGACGGCCCGGACACCGCGTTCGCCGCGCTGCTGCGCGACGGGCACGACGAGGAGCGGCAGGCTGTCACCGCGCTGGGTGCGGCGCACGCCCATGGCGCCGCCGTCGACTGGGACCGCTTCTTCGCGGGCCGTGGCGCCCGCCGCACCGCGCTGCCCACCTACGCGTTCCGGCGCAAGCGGTACTGGCTGGACGCCGGGAGCGGCCCGGACACCATTGGGCATCCGCTGCTGGACACCGCCGTCAGCCTCGCGGGCGTCGACGGGCTGGTCCTGACGGGCCTGCTGTCCACCCGGTCCCAGCCGTGGCTGGCCGACCACGTCATCGCCGGTGTCGTCCTCGTCCCCGGCACCGCCCTGGTCGAGCTGGCCGTACGGGCCGGGGACGAGGCGGGCTGCGGTGTGGTGGAGGAACTCACCCTGGAGACGCCGCTGTCACTGACCGGGGACGCGGCGGCGGAGGTCCAGGTCGTCGTGGGCGCGCCGGACGCGGCGGGCCGCCGTACCGCCGAGATCTACTCGCGCCCCGCGCGCAGCGAGGAGAGCTGGACCCGGCACGCCAGCGGGGTGCTGGCCGAACACGGCGAGGGCGCGGCAGCGGACGGGGCCGGGTTCGCGCAGTGGCCACCGGACGGTGCCGAGCCGATCGACGTCGATGGCCTCTACGAGCGCCAGGCCGCGCAGGGGTACGGCTACGGGCCCGCGTTCCAGGGCGTGCGCGCCGCGTGGCGCCGGGGGGACGAGGTGTTCGCCGAAGTCTCAATGGACGAGGCGGGCGCCGACCGGTTCGGGCTGCACCCGGCGCTGCTGGACGCCAGCCTGCACGCCGCCGAAGGGCCGGAGGACGACGGCCAGGTGCGGCTCCCGTTCGCCTGGCTCGGCTACGAACTCCACGCCGCCGGCGCCACCGCCGTACGTGTCCATCTGCGCCGGACGGCCACGGACGAGGTCGCGGTCGAGCTGGCCGACACCACCGGGGCGCCGGTGGCCACCGTACGGTCCCTCGTCCAGCGGCCGGTGCCGCTGAACGGGGTGCGCTCCGGGGCGCGGGACGGGGCGCTGCTGCGCGTCGAATGGACCGGGATCCAGGCCCCGCAGGAGCCGGACACCACGGCCGCCGGGGAATTCGACCTCGCGTACGTGCCCGCCACTTTCCCCGGCGCCCCCGCCGAGGCGGCGCGCGAGGCCACGCTGTACGGCCTGAAGCTCATCGAGGGCGCGCTGCGCGACGACACCCGGCTGGCGATCGTCACCCGTGAGGCGAAGGGCGACCTGACGCTGGCGCCGCTGTGGGCGCTGGTGCGCTCCGCCCAGGCCGAGAACCCCGGCCGGTTCGTCCTCGTCGGCACCGACCGCGACGTACCCGAACCCGAGATACGCGCCGCCCTGACCACCGGCGAAACCCAACTCGCCCTGCATGACGGCGCGTTGCTCGTACCGCGCCTGGCGCGTACGCCGATGCCGGACACCCCGTGCCCCGTCGCCTGGGACCTGGACGGCACGGTGCTGATCACCGGCGGCACCGGAGGCCTTGGCGGTCTGGTCGCCCGCCACCTCGTCCGCCGGTACGGGGTGAAACACCTGCTGCTCACCGGGCGGCGCGGCCCGGACGGCCCGGGAGCCACCGAACTCGCCGCCGAGCTACAGGCGTTGGGCGCCCACGCCACTGTGGCCGCGTGCGATGTCGCCGACCGCGCGGCCCTGGCCGCCCTGCTGGAGACGATCCCCGACGAGCATCCGCTGACGGCCGTCGTCCACGGCGCCGGAGTCATCGACGACGGGCTCGCCGGATCGCTCACGCCCGAGCAGGTCCGTACCGTCTTCCACGGCAAGGCGGACGGCGCCTGGCATCTGCACGAGCTGACCCGGGACCGCCCGCTGGCCGCGTTCGTGCTGTTCTCCTCCGCGGCCGGGACCCTGGAGTCGGCGGGTCAGGGCAACTACGCCGCCGCCAACGCCTTCCTCGACGCGCTCGCCGAACACCGCGCCGCCCACGGCCTCCCGGCCACCTCCCTGGCGTGGAACCTGTGGGCGGGCGACGCGGGCATGGGCGCCCGCCTCGACGAGGTGACCTTGCGCCGCGCCGCACGCTCCGGGCTCCCCGCGCTCGGCTCCGACGAGAACCTCGCCCTCCTCGACCAGGCCCTCACCTCCGGCGCACCGGCCCTGGTGCCGCTGCGTCTCGACGTGCCCGCGCTGCGGGCCCGCCCCGACGGCATCCCGCCGATGCTGCGCGGCCTGGTCCGCACCCCCGCCCGGCGCACCGCCGCCGCCACGGCCGTGGGCGGCCCCGGTGGCGCGCTGGCCGACCGGCTGGCCGGGAAACCCGACGCCGAACGGGCCCGGATCGTCCTCGACCTGGTGCGCGCTCAGATCGCCGTCGTCCTCGGCCACGACAGCGGCACCGCCATCGACCCCCGCCGCGCCTTCACCGAGCTGGGCTTCGACTCCCTGGCCGCCGTCGAGCTGCGCAACGCGCTCGGCGAGGCCACCGGGCTCCGGCTCACCTCCACGCTGATCTTCGACCACCCGACGCCGGGCGACCTCGCCGACCATGTACTGGAAAAGGTGAGCGGCCTCGACAAGGTGAGCGGCGTCAGCAAGGTGAGCGGCGCCGCGTCCGCCGCCACTCCGGCGCGGACCACCGTACGGGCCTCGGCGGACGAGCCCATCGCGATCGTGGCGATGGCCTGCCGCTACCCCGGTGGCGTCAACTCGCCCGAGGAGCTGTGGCGGCTGGTCGCCGACGGCACCGACGCCATCGCCGCCTTCCCCGAGGACCGGGGCTGGCACACCGAGGAGATCTACCACCCCGAACCCGGCAGACACGGCACCACCTCCACCCGCGAGGGCGGATTCCTCTACGACGCCGCCGAGTTCGACCCCGCCTTCTTCGGCATCAGCCCGAAGGAAGCCCAGGCGATGGACCCGCAGCACCGCCTGCTGCTGGAAACCGCGTGGGAGACCCTGGAGCGCGGCGGCATCGACCCGCTGTCCCTGAAGGGCAGCGCCACCGGAGTGTTCGCCGGGGTCATGTACCACGACTGGGCGCCGCCCTCCGGCTCCGTCCCCGAAGACCTCGCGGGCTTCACCGCGGGCGGTGGCCTCGGCAGCGTCGCGTCCGGCCGCATCGCCTACACCCTCGGCCTCCAGGGCCCGGCCGTCACCATCGACACCGCATGCTCCTCCTCCCTGGTGGCCATGCACTGGGCGATGCAGGCGCTGCGGCAGGGCGAGTGCACGCTCGCGCTGGCCGGTGGCGTCACCGTGATGGCCACGCCCGAGACGTTCATCGGGATGAGCCTGCAAGGCGGGCTCGCCGCCGACGGCCGCTGCAAGGCGTACGGGGCGTCCGCCGACGGCACCGGCTGGGGCGAAGGCGCGGGACTGCTGCTGCTGGAACGGCTGTCGGACGCGCGCCGCGCCGGACACCCGGTGCTCGCCGTGATCCGTGGCTCGGCCGTCAACCAGGACGGCGCGTCCAACGGCCTCTCCGCCCCCAACGGCCCCGCCCAGCAGCGGGTGATCCGGCAGGCGGTGGCGGCTGCGGGGCTGACGCCCGCCGACATCGACGCCGTCGAGGGCCATGGCACCGGCACCACCCTCGGCGACCCGATCGAGGCGCAGGCGCTGATGGCCACGTACGGGCAGGAGCGCGGCGCGGACGGCGCACCGCTGTGGCTCGGGTCGGTCAAGTCCAACCTGGGGCACACCCAGGCCGCCGCCGGAGTCGCGGGCGTCATCAAGATGGTGATGGCGATGCGGCACGGTGTGCTGCCCCGCACCCTCCACGCCGACACCCCCTCCCCGCACATCGACTGGGCCGAGGGCGCCGTCGAACTGCTCACCGAGGCCAGGGAGTGGCAGGTCGGCGGCCGCCCGAGGCGGGCCGCGGTGTCCTCGTTCGGCGTCAGCGGAACCAACGCGCATGTGGTCCTGGAGGAGGCGCCGCCACCCGGCGCGAGGGAACCGCGCGGCGAGCGGCCCCCGGCCGTACCGCTGACCGTGTCGGCGGCGTCCGCCGAGGCGCTGCGCGCCCAGGCCGCCCGCATCGCCACCCAGCTGCGCGACCGACCGGACACCGACGCCCTGGATGTGGCCGCCTCGCTCGCCCGTGGCCGCGCCGCCCTGGAACACCGGGCCGTGATCGTGGACGGCGACCGTGACGGACTCCTCGCCGGGCTCGACGCGGTGGCGGCCGGGAAGACACCCGCCACCGTCGTCCAAGGGGTGCGACGGGGTGATCCGCGCGCCGTGTTCGTCTTCCCCGGGCAGGGCTCGCAGTGGCCCGGCATGGGCGTGGCCCTGCTGGAACACTCCCCGGCCTTCGCGACCCGCCTCGGCGAATGCGCCAAGGCCCTCGAACCGTACGTCGATTGGGATCTGCTCGACGTGCTGCACGGCGCGCCGGGCGCACCGCCCCTGGAGGACGTCGATGTCGTCCAGCCCGCGCTGTGGGCGCTGATGGTGTCGCTGGCCGAGGCGTGGCGCGCCGCCGGTGTCGAACCGGCCGCCGTGGTCGGCCACTCGCAGGGCGAGATCGCCGCCGCGTGCGTGGCCGGTGCGCTGTCGCTGGAGGACGGCGCGCGCGTCGTCGCGCTGCGCAGCCGGATCATCCGCCAGGACCTGGCGGGCCGGGGCGGCATGATGTCGGTGGCCCTGTCCGCCGACCGTACGGCCGGACACCTGGCCGACTTCGGCGGCCGCCTCCAGCTCGCCGTCATCAACGGCCCCGCCTCCGTCGTGGTGTGCGGTGAGCCGCAGGCCCTGGACGAGCTGCGGGACCGGCTGGACGGCGAGGGCGTCCAGACCCGCCGCATCCGCGTGGACTACGCCTCCCACTCGGTGTTCGTGGAGGAGATCCGCGACCGGCTGCTCGCAGAGCTGACCGGCCTGACGCCGCGCACCTCGGCCATTCCGTTCTACTCCACCGTGACGGCGGGGCAGTTGGACACCGAGGGTCTTGACGCCGCGTACTGGTACACCAACCTGCGGCAGACCGTCCGGTTCGAGGAGACGACACGGGCGCTGCTGGCCGACGGCTTCGAGATCTTCGTCGAGGCCAGCCCCCACCCGGGCCTGCTGGCCGGGCTCGGCGAGACCGCCGAATCGGCCGAGGTGGCCGCCACGCTCGTCGGCACCCTGCGCCGCAACGCGGGCGGCCCGCGCGAATTCCTCACCTCGCTGGCCGAGGCGTACGTACGGGGCGCCACCGTCGACTGGGAAACCGCGTTCGCCGGAACCGGCGCCCACCGCGTCGACCTGCCCACCTACCCGTTCCAGCGCAAGCGGTACTGGCTGCCCGCGCCCGAACACACCGGCGACGCGCGCGGCATCGGCCAGCTGCCCGCAGGCCACCCGCTGCTGGGCGCGGCGGTGCCCGTCGCCGGGGCCGGGGGAGTGCTGCTCACCGGACGGCTGGCGCTCTCCGCGCAGCCGTGGCTGGCGGACCACGCGGTCGGCGACACCGTCCTGTTCCCCGGTTCCGGCTTCGTGGAACTGGCCATCCGGGCAGGTGACGAGGTGGGCCGGGGACGCGTGGAGGAGCTGACGATCGAGGCGCCCCTCGTCCTCCCGGCGCGGGGCGGCGTGGCCATCCAGGTCGTCGTCGGCGCCGACCTGCGCACCGTGGCGATCCACTCGCGGCCCGACGACGCCCCCGCCGACACCCTCTGGACCCGCCACGCGCAGGGCACCCTCGCCGACGCCGCACCGGAACCGGCGCCCGACCCCGCGCCCTGGCCACCGCCCGGCGCCGAACCGGTCGACCTGACCGGCTTCTACGAGCCGCCCTCCGCCGAAGGGCCCATGTACGGCCCGGTTTTCCGGGGGATGCGGGCCGCTTGGCGGTCCGGCGACGAGGTGTACGCGGACATCGCGCTGCCCGAACAGGCCGCCACCGAGGCCCCGCGCTACGGGCTGCACCCGGCCGCGCTCGACGCGGCCCTGCACGCCACCGCGCTGCTCGCCACCGACGACGGACGGGTCACGCTCCCGTTCGCCTGGACGCGGATCGACCTGCACGCCTCGGGAGCCGCCGCGCTCCGGCTGCGGATGACCCGGCTGGGCGAGGACGAGGTGGCGCTGCGCCTCACCGACACGGCGGGACGCCCCGTCGCGTCCGTCGACTCGCTCGTCCTGCGCCCGATGGCCACGGCCCACCCTGCGGACACATCTCACGACGCGCTGTACGAACTCGCCTGGGCGCCCGCTGCATTGAGCGGGGCCACCCCGGCGCGGACCGTCGTGCACCGCTGCGCGGGCGGTACGACCGCCGAGGCCGTCCACGCGGCGACCACGGCGGCGCTGGGTGTCCTCCAGCCGTGGCTGGAGGATGACCGGGACGATGACGCCACGCTGGTGGTGGTCACCCGGGGTGCCGTGTCGGTCGGCGGCGAGGACGTCACCGATCTGGCCGGGGCCGCGGTCTGGGGGCTGGTCCGCAGCGCCCAGACGGAGAACCCGGGGCGCGTCGTCCTCCTCGACCTCGACGCCACCGGCCTCGACCCGACCGATGCCGATCTCGGCGCGGCGGTGGCCACCGGCGAAGCACAGCTCGCGATGCGCTCCGGCACCCTGCACCGGCCGCGCCTGACCCGTGCCACTGCCTCCGGTGACCGGCCCGCCACCACCTTCGGTGATGGCACCGTGCTCATCACCGGCGGCACCGGCACCCTCGGCGCTCTGGTCGCCCGCCACCTGGTCACCGCCCACGGCGTCACCGACCTGCTGCTCACCAGCCGCCGGGGCCCCGGCGCACCCGGCGCCGACGGCCTGGCCGCCGACCTCACCGCGCTCGGCGCCCGCGTCGACATCATCGCCTGTGACGCCGCCGACCGCGACGCGCTGGCCGCCGTGCTGGCGGGCCGTACGCTCGCCGGAGTCGTGCACACCGCGGGCGTTCTCGACGACGGGATCATCTCCTCGCTGACACCGGAGAAGATGGCCACGGTGATGCGCCCCAAGGTCGACGCGGCGCTGAACCTCCATGAACTCACCGCGGACCACGACCTGTCGGCGTTCGTGCTGTTCTCGTCCGCCGCGGGCGTGACCGGAGGCGCCGGGCAGGGCAACTACGCCGCCGCCAACACCTTCCTCGACGGCCTCGCCGCCCACCGGCGCGCCCAGGGCCTGCCCGCGCAGTCGCTGGCCTGGGGGCTGTGGGAGGTGGCCAGCGGCATGACCGGCGCACTGGACGCCGCCGACCTGGCGGGCATGCGGCGTGACGGCGTCCTGCCCATCGCCTCCGACGAGGGCATGGCGCTGCTGGACGCCGCCGGGGCGCTCGACCGGGCGTTCCTGGCGCCCGTACGGCTCGACCTGACCGGGCAGCGCCGCGCCGATGTGCCGTATCTGATGCGCGACCTGGTACGCGGCCCGGTCCGCCGCGCCGTCGACCCCGCCGCCACCGCCACCGAACCCGCCGAGAACCTGCGCGACCGGCTCGCCCGCCTCACCCCCGCCCGCCGGGAACAGGCACTGCTGGACGTCGTCCGCACCCAGGCCGCCGCCACCCTCGGCTTCGTCGACGCCGACGAGGTCGACGCCGAACGGTCGTTCCGCGACATGGGCTTCGACTCCCTCGCCGCCGTGCGGTTCCGCAACGCGCTCGGCGAGGCCGTCGGGGAACGCCTGCCCGCGACGCTCGTCTTCGACCACCCGACCGCGCTCGTCCTCACCCGCCATCTGCTGGACGAACTGGGCTTCAGCGACCCGGACACTACACCGGACGGTCCGGAGCCGGGCCCGGACACGGAGGACCGCACCGCGGCGATCCAGAACATGAGCCTGGCCGAACTCCTCCGCACCGCGCAACGATCAGGAGACCCGACATGACCCGGTTGCTCGACGACACCGACCAGCGCGTCTACCCCACCGACGAGGAACTGTTGCACCGCGTGCTCACCCCCTACCGGGCCAAGCGGTGTGAATACCTCACCTCGGCGGCGGTCACGGTGGAGGGCGACCCCCTCGACGGCGGACGGCTCGGCGCCGCCTGCACCTTCCTGATCCCCGAGTCCTGCTACATCGACGACACTGGCCACTTCAACTCGGTCGAGTTCAACATCTGCTTCAACCAGATGGCCTACTACCTGATGGCCAAGTCGGTGAAGGAATCCCTCGTCGCGCCCTTCTCCCGGTGGACACTGGAGCAGTTCTGGACCCGGCAGCTCGCGGACGTGTTCATCACCGACTTCCGGAGCACTTTCCGCACCGCCATGAGCGGCCGTCACTTCCGCGGCGAGATCGAGATCGCCGACATCGCCGAATGGGACGCCAACGATCTGCGCGACGCCCTGGTGATGCTGCGGACCCGCTGCCGCTACTGGGACGAGCAGGGCGGCGAGAGCCATGGCGAGATCGCCGCCGCCATCACCAACCCGCCCGAAAACTGACCCGCCCGGCCCCGCGGAGGAAGCCACCATGAGCAACCCGGAACGGCCAGAGCTTCCCCAGGAAGCCCGGCAGGTCGACATCGCGCACATCTACCGCCGTCTCGCCGACCGTGGCCTCCCGTACGGGCCCGCCTTCCGCGGCCTGCGCGCCGTATGGACGGACGGCGCGGAGGTCCACGCGGAGGCCCGCCTCGACGACGCCGCCTCCGGTGGCGAGGGCGACTACCACCTGCACCCGGCGCTGTTCGACGCCGCGTTGCAGGCCGCCCTCGTACCGGACCTCGACCGCGACGACGCCACCTTCCTGCCCTTCGCGCTGCGCGGCGTGCGGCTCCACAAGGCGGGCGCGCGGCAGGTCGGCGTCCACGCCCGGCCCGGCGAGGGCGGTGTTTCCCTGGCCCTGACCGGCGACGACGGCGAACCCGTCGTCACGGTCAAGACGCTCGTCCGACGCCCGGTCACCGCCGACCAGCTCGACGCCGCCACGCAGCGCACCCAGCTGCTGCGCGTCGCCTGGAAGGCCGTCGAGCAGCCGTCTGCCGCCGCCGACCAGCGGCGCTGGGCGTTCCTCGGCACCGACCACATCGGCGTCACCGGCGCCCTGAAGTCCATCCGCCGCTCGTTCGGCTCCTACCCCTCGCTGGCCGCCCTCGACTCCGCGCTCCGCGACGGCGCGCCCGTACCCGACGTGGTCGTGGTGTCCTGCACGGACCAGGACTCGCCCGTGCGCTCGGCCGCCCAGCGCGCCCTGATGCTCGTTCAGGAGTGGTCGGCCGACCCCCGCCTCTCCGGCGCCCGCCTCGTCCTGGTCAGCAGCGGCGCCCTCGCGACCCGCGCCCAGGAAGACCTGTCCGACCTGCCGGGCGCGGCCGTGTGGGGGCTGCTGCGCAGCGCCCAGTCGGAACACCCCGGCCGCTTCGTCCTCGTCGACGTCGACGACCCCGAGGACTCGGGCCGCGCCCTCCTCGCCGCCGTGGCCTCCGGCGAACCGCAACTCGCCGTGCGCCACGGCGCCCTGTTCCGGCCGCGCCTCGTCCGCTGCCCGCCACCAGCGGGCCGTACGAGCCTCACCGGCACTGTCGTCATCACCGGTGGCACCGGTGCGCTGGGCCGCCTGGTCGCCCGCCACCTGGTCACCCGCCACTCCGTCCGCCACCTCGTGCTGCTCAGCCGCCGAGGCCCGGGCACCCCGGGTGCCGACGAACTGACCGCCGAACTCACCGCGCTCGGCGCCCGCGTCGACGTCATCGCCTGCGACGCCGCCGACCGCCCGGCACTCGAACGCGCCCTGGCGGCCATCCCCGCGCCCTCCGCCGTCATCCACACCGCGGGCGTGCTGTCCGACGCCACGGTCGACACCCTCACCCCGCGCAGGCTCGACGCGGTGCTACGTCCCAAGGCCGACGCCGCGCTCCAGCTGCACGAGCTGATCCGCGACCCGGACTGCGCGTTCGTGGTGTTCTCCTCCGTCGCCGGGCTCACCGGCAACGCGGGGCAGGGCAACTACGCCGCCGCCAACGCCGTCCTCGACGCCCTCGCCCACCACCGCCGCACCCTCGGGCTGCGCGGCACCTCCCTCGCCTGGGGGCTGTGGGAGAGCGAGGGCGGCATGGGCTCCGAGCTGTCCGCCACCGACCTCACCCGCATCAAGCGCTCCGGCTTCGCCCCGCTCGGCCACGACCAGGGCCTGACCCTCTTCGACGCCGCCCTCGCCGGGGACGAGGCCGTGCTCGCGCCCGTACGGCTGAACGAGTCGGCCCTCACCGGATCCCTCGCCGGAAACATCCCACCCGTCCTCGCCGACCTGGCGCCCGCCGCCACGCCCCGGCCCATCGCGACCGACACCCTGCGGGCCCGTATAGCGACCCTGCCCGAAGCCGAACACGACGAGGCGGCCCTGGAGTTCGTCCGTACGGCGGCCGCCACCGTCCTCGGCTACGACAGCCCCGACGACATCGACCCCGACCGGGAGTTCCACACCATCGGCCTGGACTCCATCGGCAACCTCGAACTCAGCCGCCACCTGTCCGCCGCCACCGGACTGCGGCTCCCCGCGACCCTCACCTTCGACCATCCGACCCCCGCAGACCTCGCCACCCATCTGCGGCGCATCGTCCAGGAGAGCGCATCATGAACACCGTTGTTGTCGGCGGAGGCATCATCGGCCTCGCCACCGCCTGGCGGGCCCTGCGCCACGGCGTCACCGTCACCGTGGTCGACCCGGCCCCCGCCACCAAGGCATCCCACGCGTCGGCGGGCATGCTCCCGCCGAGCAGCGAGCAAATCGACGGCGTGACCGACCTGCTGCGGCTGTGCCTGGACTCCCGCGACCTCTGGCCGTCCTTCGCCGCCGAGCTGGAGGAGTTCGCCCCCGCCGGTTTCCGGCGTGACGGCGTCCTGGACGCGGCCTTCGACGAGGACGCCCTCCGCAAGCTCGACCACCAGCAGTCGTTCCGGGAGTCGCTCGGCATCCGCAGCGAACGCCTCACACCCGAGGAGTGCGCCAAGCTCCAGCCCGCCTTCGCCCCCACCCTCGGCGGCCTGCTGGGCCCCGACGACGGCGCCGTCGACCCGCGCACCCTCAACGCGGCGCTGCTCACCGCCATCGAAGCCCTCGGCGGCACCATCATCCGCCGCCGCGCCATCCGGGTCGCGCACCACACCGTCACCCTCGACAACGGCGACGCGGTGCCCTTCGACCGCGTCGTCCTGGCCGCCGGGTGCTGGACCCACCACATCGGGGGCCTCCCCGAGGCCGCCATCCCCGAGATCCGCCCGGTCAAGGGCCAGATCCTCCGTCTGCACTCCGAGCCGCCCCTGCTGGGCGTGACGTCCCGCGCCCTCTCCAAGGGCGCGTCCCTCTACCTGGTGCCCCGGCTGGACGGCGAACTCGTCGTCGGCGCCACCTACGAGGACCGCGGCTACGACGAGACCGTCACCGCCGACGGCGCCAGCGGTCTGCTGGCCCGCGCCGCCGAGGTCATCCCCGGCGTCGGCGCCCTGCGCTTCACCGAGATCAGCGCGGGCCTGCGCCCCGCCTCGCCCGACGCACTCCCCCTCATCGGCCCGACCGCCGTCCCCGACGTCCACCTGGCCACCGGCCACTTCCGCATGGGCGTCCAGCTCACCCCCATCACCGCCGAAGCCATGGCCGCCTACCTCACCGACACCACCCCGCCCGCGTCGGCGGCGCCGTTCACCCCGCTGCGGCTGACAGCCGCGGCCTGATCAGCACACACACGGAGAGGGGCGGGCACCCAGAGGGGTGGGGGGGCCCCGCCGGGCAGGCACGGGTGGGGGGGGGTGGCCGGTGCGGGGGGCGGAGGGTCGCGGGGGGGTGGTCGGTGGCGGGGTGGTG
>NZ_JBHWJI010000058.1:0-6248 GCF_042731515.1 Streptomyces sp. NPDC059850 | reverse complement strand
ACCCCCCCGCCCGCGGCGGCGGCGCCTTCCCCCCCGCGGCGGCTCACCGCCGCGGCCTCATCACCCCCCCCCCGGCGGGGGCCGGACACCGATCGCGGTGTCCGGCCCTCTCGGCGCGTACGCGGGGCGGTCAGGGGACCGGTACGGGGGCGCTCAGGTGGCCGGTGGCGTTCTCGGTCCAGGAGTGGTCTCCTTCGGAACGGGACCTGATGGTGAGGGTCCGGCCCGTGGCCGGGTCGTCGGGGCCGACGATGACCTGGAGCAGCGCGGCGCCCTGGGGGCCGAAGGTGACGGGGGCGTTCAGGACGAGTTCCGCTATCTCGTCGGTGCCCACCGCGTGGGCGGCGTGGAACGCCAGCTCGACGAAGGCGGTGCCGGGCAGGATGACGGTCCCCATCACGATGTGGTCGCCGAGCCACGCGTGGTCGGCCAGCGTCACCCGGCCCGTGAACAGACGGCTGCCGTCCGGGAGTTCGGTGGCGGTGGCGAGCAGCGGATGCGCCGCGGGCTCCAGGCCCAGGCCCGCGGGCGAACCGGCGGGTTCGGGGGCGCCGAGCCAGTAGCGGCGGCGCTGGAAGGCGTACGTGGGAAGGGCGACGCTCCGGGCCCCGCGCTCTTCGAGGAAGCCCTTCCAGCCGACGGCCACGCCGGACGCGTGCGCCTGGGCCAGGCCGCTGATCAGGCTGGTCGGCTCGTGGTGGCGGGGGCGCAGCAGCGGTACGGCGGCGGCCTCGGGCAGCGCCTCGCGGGTGAGCGCGGTGAGCACGGCGTCGGGCCCGATCTCCAGATACGTGGTGACGCCCTCGTCGTGGAGTGCGGTGAGGCCGTCGTGGAAGCGGGTGGTGCCGCGGATGTGCTCGGTCCAGTAGGTGGCGTCGAACGCGGCGCCGATCTCCCCGCTCACGGTGGACACCAGGGCGATGCGGGGCGCGTCGTAGGTGAGGGGCCCCGCTGCTTGACGGAAGTCGGCGAGGACCGGGTCCATATGGGGCGAGTGGAAGGCGTGGCTGACGGTGAGGCGTCGGGTGCGCCGTCCCTGGCCGGAGAACTCCTCGGCGATGGCGGTGACGTCGCTTTCGTCGCCGGAGATGACGACCGAGCGGGGTCCGTTGACGGCCGCGATGCCGACGCGTTCGGTGAGATGCGGGGTGACCTCGTCCTCGGTCGCCTCCATGGCGATCATGGCGCCACCGGGAGGCAGGGCCTGCATCAGGGCGCCACGGGCCGCGACCAGGCGGCAGGCGTCGTCCAGGGTGAGGACTCCGGCGGTGTGGGCGGCGGCGATCTCACCGATGGAGTGGCCGATGAGGTGGCTGGGGTTGATGCCGAAGTCCTCGGCGAGGAGCCGGGTCAGGGCGGTCTGGAGCGCGAACAGGGCGGGCTGGGTGTAGCGGGTCTGGTTCAGGAGTGTGGGGTCGTCCGCGAAGACGATGTCTTTGAGGGCCACGTCTTTGAGGGGGAGTTGGGCGTCGAGGTGGTGGTCGAGGGTGGCGCAGACCTCGTCGAACGCGTCGCGGAAGGTGGCGTACGTGCCGTAGAGCCCTCGGCCCATGCCCGGGTGCTGCGCGCCCTGGCCGGTGAAGAGGAACGCCACCTTCTTGGTGCGGGGCCGGGTGGGGAGCGTGGCGGGGCCGGGGTCCTGGGCGAGGGTGTGGAGCTGGGCGAGGAGTTCGTCGCGGGTGGCACCGACGACGGCGGCGTGGTGGTCGAAGGTGGCGCGGGTGGTGGCGAGGGTGTGGGCGATGTCGGTGGGGTGGAGGGTGGGGTGCTGGGTGGTGTGGTCGAGGAGGCGTTGGGCCTGGTCGCGGAGGGCTTGTTCGGTCTTGGCGGAGAGGAGCCAGGGGACGGTGGTGGTGTCCCTCGGGGTTTCCGGGGTGGGCGTGGCGGGGGCTTGTTCGAGGATGAGGTGGGCGTTGGTGCCGCTGATGCCGAAGGAGGAGATGGCGGCGCGGCGGGGGTGGTCGCTCTCGGGCCACGGCCGGGGTTCGGTGAGGAGCTGGACGTTGCCCGAGTCCCAGTCGATGTGGGGGCTGGGCTCGTCCACGTGGAGGGTCTTGGGGAGGGTGGCGTGGCGCATGGCCTGGATCATTTTGATGACGCCACCGATGCCCGCCGCTGCCTGGGCGTGGCCGATGTTGGATTTGAAGGAGCCGAGCCACAGGGGTTCGTCGCGGTTCTGACCGTAGGTGGCCAGCAGTGCCTGTGCTTCGATGGGGTCGCCCAGGGTGGTGCCGGTGCCGTGGCCTTCGACGGCGTCCACCTGGTCCGGGGTGAGCCCGGTGCTCGCGAGGGCGGCGTGGATGACCCGCTGCTGGGCGGGGCCGTTGGGCGCGCTCAGCTGGCTGCTCTTGCCGTCCTGGTTGACCGCCGAGCCACGGATGACGGCCAGGATGGGGTGGCCGTTGGCCTGGGCGTCCGAGAGCCGTTCGAGCAGGATGGTGCCCGCGCCCTCGGCCCAGGTGGTCCCGTCGGCGGCGGCCGCGTACGACTTGCACCGGCCGTCCGCCGCCAGCCCGCGCTGGCGGCTGAACTCCACGAACATGCCCGGCGTCGGCATCACGGCGGCGCCACCGGCCAGCGCCATGGTGGACTCGCCGTTCCGTAGCGACTGGCAGGCCATGTGGAGCGCCACCAGTGAGGACGAGCACGCGGTGTCCACGGTGACGGCGGGCCCCTCAAGACCGAGGGTGTACGCGATCCGCCCGGACGCCACGCTGAGGGTGGTGCCCGTCAGCAGGTGGCCCTCGACGTCCTCCGGGCCCCGGTGGATGAGCGAGGCGTACTCGTGGCCGGACACCCCGCTGAACACCCCGGTACGGCTGCCGCGCAGCTCGCCCGGGGACAGACCGGCGCTCTCCACACATTCCCAGCTGGTTTCGAGGAGCAGCCGCTGCTGCGGGTCGAGCGCGAGGGCCTCGCGGGGGCTGATGCCGAAGAACTCGGGGTCGAAGCGGTCGGCGTCGTAGAGGAAGCCGCCCTCGCGGGCGTAGGTCTTCCCGGTGGTGTTGGGGTCGGGGTCGTACAGGCCGTCCAGGTCCCAGCCCCGGTTGTCCGGGAACGGGCCCACCGCGTCGCGCCCCTCAGAGACCAGCTCCCACAGCCCCTCGGGCGTGGTGGCGCCGCCGGGGAACCGGCAGGCCATGCCCACGACCGCGATCGGCTCGCGGCTCCGTGACTCCGCCTCGGCCAGCCGCTGACGGGTCCGCTGGAGGTCGGCGGTCACCCGCTTCAGATAGTCGCGCAGCTTGTCCTCGTTCATGAGAGCCCCAGCTCGTTGTCGATGAAGTCGAAGATCTCGTCGTCCGTCGCGGATTCGATCGTCACGCCCTCCGCCCCCGGCCCCGCCGCCCCGGCGTCCTCCGTCTCCAGGCCCTCCAGCGTCTGCAGCAGCGCCTGCATGCGCGCGGCGATCGCGGTCCGGACGCCGGGGACAGCGGTCCGCAGGCCGCTCTCCAGCCGGTCCAACTCGGCCACCAGCGGCTGCGGAACCTCGTCGGGGGCCCGGTCCGGCGCCAGCTCGGCACGGAGCATGGCGGCCAGCTGAACCGGCGTGGGGTAGTCGAACAGGGCGGTCGGCGGCAGCCGCAGGCCGGTGGCGTGGTTGAGGTTGTTGCGGAACTCGACGGTGGTGAGCGAGTCGAGGCCCATCTCCAGGAACCCGCTGTCGGCGTCGATGGCATCCGGCGAACCGTGGCCGAGGACCGCCGCGACCTGCCCACGGATATAGGTGAGGAGGATGTCCAGCTGCGTGGACTCGTCATGCGGGGCCAGCCGCTGCCGCAACGTGTCCGACCCCGTCGCACCGCCCGTGGCGGCGGCCCGCCGGGCCCGGGAGCGGACCAGCCCCTGCAGGACCACCGGGATTGGGGCGTCGCCACCGCCCAGCCGCGCGAGGTCCAGCCTCGCGGGCACCAGCACCGCCTGGGGCGAGCCGAGCGCCAGGTCGAGCAGGCCGAGCGCCTGCGCGGTGGGCATCGCGCCGATGCCACCACGGCCCAGCCGCGCCCGCCCGACCGGGTCAAGACCCGAGGTCAGTTCGCTGGTCTGCGCCCACAGGCCCCACGCGAGCGAGAGGCCCGGCAGGCCCCGCCCCCGGCGGTGGGCGGCGAGTCCGTCGAGGAAGGTGTTCGCCGCCGCGTAGTTGGCCTGCCCGGCATTGCCGATCGCCCCGGCCGCAGAGGAGAACAGGACGAACGCGGCCAGGTCCAGGTGTTCCGTCAGCCGGTGCAGGTGGTAGGCGGCGTCGACCTTGGGCCGCAGCACCGCCGACAGCCGCTCCGGGGTCAGCGACGCGATGGCGGCGTCGTCCAGAACCCCGGCCGTGTGGAACACCCCGGTCAGCGGATGCGCGCCGGGAATCGACCGCAGCAGCCCGGCCACCGCCTCGGCGTCCGAGGTGTCGCAGGCGACGACGGAAGCGTCGGCACCCAGTGTCTTCAGCTCGGCGGCCAGCTCGGTCGCGCCGTCCGCCGCAGGGCCGCGCCGACTGACCAGGAGCAGATGCCGTACGCCGTGCCGCTCCACGAGGTGGCGGGCCAGCACACCGCCGAGGGTGCCGGTACCGCCGGTGATGAGCACGGTCCCCTCGGGGGCGAGCCCGGCGCCGTCTGTTGTTTCCGGTGCGGGCAGCGTCGCGCGCACCAGCCGGGGTACGCGCAGCTCACCGCCGCGGACGGCCACCTGCGGCTCTCCCATGGCGAGCGCCGCCGGGAGCGCGCGGTACGAGGCGTCCGACTCGTCCAGGTCGACGAGCACGAACCGGCCGGGATATTCCGCGTCCGCCGTGCGCATCAGCCCCCACACAGTGGCCGCCGCCGGATCCGGCACCCGCTCACCGTTCTCCACGGCCACCGCCCCCCGGGTCAGCACCACGAGCCGCGCGTCGGCGAGGGTGTCGTCGGAGACGAAGTCCTGTACCAGGGCGAGGAGTTCGGCGGCCGCTGTGTGTGCGTCCGCCGCCACATCGCCGCCATCGGAGCGGGCGGGCCCCGCCACCACGATCTGCGGTGGCTTGGCGCCCTCCGCCCTCATCCCGCCGAGCGTGGCCTGATCCACCGCTTCGATCCCGGCGGTACGGAGCGTGGCGGCCACATCCGCCACGCCGACCACTGCCCACGGGCCGCTGCTCTGTGACGCGGGCGCCGGTACGGGCAGCCAGCTCGGCTCGTACAGGGCGTCGCTCTGCCGGGCCTTCGCAGCGGCGAGCTGGTCCGGAGCCACCTCGCGCATGGCCAGCCCGCCGATGCTGAGGACGGGCGCGCCGGTCGCGTCGGCCACCGCCAGCGCCATCACATCCCGCTCCGTACGCGACAACCGCACCCGCAACCGGGACGGGCCGACGGCGTGCAAGGCCGCGCCGCTCCAGGAGAAGGGCAGCCGTACGCGATCCGACTCGTACCAGAACAGCATCAGCGGATGCAGCGCCGAGTCCAGGAGGGCGGGGTGGACGCCGTACGCCTCCGGGTCCGTGCCGTCCGGGAGCGCGATCTCCGCGTAGAGGGTGTCACCGACCTGCCAGCCCGCCCGGAAGCCCCGGAACAGCGGCCCGTATTCGTATCCGCGCCCGATGAACCCACGGTAGAACTCCTCGATGTCTACCGGCTCGCCCTCCGTGGGCGGCCACGCCGTGAGGTCGAACGCGGGCTCCGGTGCGGAATCGGCGAGGAAACCACTGGCGTGGCGGGTCCACTCGGCCGTCTCCTCGGCCGCCTCGCTCTCCGACGAGAACAGGGCGAACGACCGCCGCCCGGCCTCGTCCGCCGCGCCCACGGTGAGCCGCAACTGCCGGGCACCCCGCTCCGGCACGGCCAGGAAGGCGTGGTGCGTCAGCTCTTCGAGCTGGTCGCATCCGACATACCCGGCCGCGTGCAGCAGCAGATCCACGAAGGCGACCCCCGGCAGCACCACCGTTCCGTGGACGACGTGGTCGTTCAGCCACGGCTGCGCCTTCAGCGACACCTCGCCGGTGAACACGGCGCCTTCGCCATCGGGGAGGGTGATCGCCGCGCTGAGGAGGGGATGGGTGGAGGTGTTCGGGGCGTGGGTGGTGGGCTTCGACGTCTCCAGCCAGTAGCGCTGGCGCTGGAAGGGGTAGGTGGGGAGAGCAGCGGGAACGGAGGTTTCGCCGATCAGGGGCGTCCAGTGGACGGTGATGCCGTGGGTGTGTGCGGTGGCGAGTGCGGTGAGGAGGGTGTGGTTCTCGTCCCGCTCTCGGTGCAGGACGGGGATGAACGTGGTGTCGGTGGTGT
>NZ_JBHWJI010000057.1:0-60334 GCF_042731515.1 Streptomyces sp. NPDC059850 | reverse complement strand
GGGGTAGGTTTTTTTAAACCCAACCCCCCCACCCCCCCCCCCCACAACCCGCGCCCCCCCCTCCTTGTGCGCCGCCCCCGCCGGCCCTGGGGCTTCCGGCGGCCCGCGCTCACCCGGCGCTGGTCAGAAGGTCGGCGGCCTTCTCACCGATCATGATCGACGGGGCGTTGGTGTTCCCCGACGAGATCGACGGCATGATCGAGGCGTCCGCGACCCGCAGCCCCGCCACGCCGTACACCCGCAGCTCCGGGTCGACGACGGCCAGGGAGTCCTGGCCCATCTTGCAGGTGCCCACCTGGTGGTGGTACGTGCCGACCGCGCGGCGCACGAACTCCCGCAGGTCCTCCCGGGTACGGGCCTCCGGGCCCGGCGCGGCCTCGGCCTTGCGCCAGTCGTCGAACGCGGTGTGGGCGCCGATCTCCCGGCAGATCTCGACCGCGTCGACCATGGCCTCCATGTCGTACCGCTCGGCCAGGATGTTCGGGTCCAGCAGCGGCGCCGCCTCGGGGTCGGCCGAGGCCAGCCGCAGGGTGCCGCGCGAGAGCGGGCGGACGATTCCGGCCGCGAGGGTGTAGCCGTGCTCCGGCATCTCGTACGACTCGGCCGGATAGACCAGGTGCAGGAAGAGCGGCTGCAGGTCGGGGCCCGGGCGGCGCGGGTCGGTGCTCGCGAACAGCTGGCTCTCCAGCAGGTTCGCCGTCCCGGGCGGCAGCGGCCGCGTCGCCTCGTACACATTGCTGACCAGCGGGTGGTCATGCAGATTCTCGCCGACCCCCGGCAGGTCCACGGCCACCTCGACGCCGACGTCGCGCAGGTGCGCGGCCGGGCCGATGCCGGAGAGCAGCAGCAGCGCGGCCGAGCCGATCACCCCGCCGCTCAGCACCACCTCCGAGGCGGCGCGCGCTTCGTGCAGGGCGCCGTCCGCCGCGTACTCCACCCCGGTCGCCCGGCCGTCCTCCAGCAGCACCCGGTGCACCCGCGCGCCGGTGGTGACGGTCAGCTTCGGATGGTCCAGGACGGGCGCCATGAAGCTCTGCCAGGCGCTCATCCGGCGCCCGTCGCGGGTGGTGGTGTGGTTGAACCCGGCGCCGATCATGCGCTCGCCGTTGAAGTCCTCGGTCAGCGGATGCCCCAGCGCCACCGCGGCCTCGACGAACGCCTCCGCCGTGGGGTGCGGTTCGGCGATCCGGCTGACCGGCAGCGGCCCGTCGCCGCCGTGCCACTCGCTCGCCCCGTCCATGTGGTTCTCGGACCGCTTGAACAGCGGGAACACACTGTCCCAGTCCCACCCGGCACAGCCCTGGTAGGCCCACGCGTCGTAGTCGCTGCGGTGCCCGCGTACGTAGATCATCCCGTTGAGCGAGCTGCTGCCGCCCAGCACCTTGCCCCGTGGCCAGAACAGCCGCCGGTCGTTCGCGTGCCGCTGCGGCACCGTCATGGCCGCCCAGTCCAGCTCGGACTGGAGCAGCATCGGCCACCCCTGCGGGCTGTGCACCCGCTCGTCGTCATCCGCCGGACCCGCCTCGATGACATGAACCGAATGCCCCCGGTCCAGCAGCCGCCGCGCGATCACGCTCCCGGAAGAACCCGCCCCGACGATGACGAAGTCGTGTTCCGTTTCCGGTGTCCGACTCATCGTGTTCTGCTCCCTCAACTTGCTGTCACAACATCAAAACCCTAGGTGGGCAAGCGGTTTACTGCGAAACTCTGTTCGCGCGAGTATTCGGATGATGCACATGTCGCATCCGGACAACGACCCTCCGGCGGTGTGGGTGGGACGGCCTGGGAGATGAGCCTCGTCGCTCTCGCCGTGCGCAACTACGAGAGGTCCGCCGCGTGGGGCGATCCCGAGGACGAGCGCCTCGGAAGGCCGTGGGAGGAAAACCACTGGTACTCGAACAACCAGAGAATCGACGTACCCAAGCCGGACATCCCCGAGATACAGCCGGACCTGTCCAGGCTGCCGAAGAACGGAAGGTGATCCCCTCCCCATGACGAACGATGACAGCGCTCGATCCGCCGCGGACACCGTGGCAGCCCAGTGGCGGCTCTTCCTCGACGGGGCCGAGGGCATGGTCGACCCGGCCATGGCCCGCGCGGCCCACGCGCAACCGCGGCTGCGGGAGCTGTTCCCGGGGGTCAGCCACGGCACCATGTTCTTCAGCCGCTGTACCGGACTCCCGGCGGCCCACGTCGGGGGCCAGGTCTCTCCGACAGGAGACGGCCGCTTCCGGGTCAGAGGGCCCCTCGGCGGGGCAACTCTCGGCGTCGCCGACACCTCCGAGGAGGCGTTCGAGCTGGTCGTCGCCAACCTTCCCGAAGGCTGCGGCCCGGCCATCGAGGGGACGGCGGGGGACCTGTGAGCCAGGAGGCGGGTACCGCCGCGGAGGTCGTCGCTGCGCGGTGGCAGAGCGTCTTGTCGTACGACGACGAGCGCATCCACCCGGCGAAGGTGCGCGCCGCATACGCGCAGCCGCGCCTGCGGGAGCTCTATCCGGTGGTGAGTCACGGCACCCTGTACCTCAACCGGTGCACCGGCTTTCCGGCGCCGGGGGACGTGGGCACGGTGTACTCCGTCGTCGGCGGCGGGTTCCGGGTCATCCGCCATTCCGACGGAGTCGTCCTCGGCGAACCGGACACCGTCGAGGAATCGTTCGAGATCGTCGCCGCCAACCTCCCCGAGGGCTGTGGCCCGGCGATCATCGGCACGGCCGACGACTTGTGAGACGCGAAGGCCCGGTGGGATGGGGGCAGCCATCCCACCGGGCCGGTCGGTGCGTGCGGTTCGTGCGTCAGCCGCACTTACGGCCGCTGTTGATGCACTTCACGGCCTGCTTCATCAGCGAGTCGGACATCACGTTGATGAAGTCACCGTGGTCCGTGACCGGCTTGTGCAGCTGCTCGGGGAAGCTGTCCACCGCGAAAACCGAGTTCGGCGCGATCTTGTAGGTGATGCGCTGGGTCAGGGCCGGGATGGCCTTGAAGCCCTTGCCGCACGCGCCGTTGGCCCCGGCGAAGGCCACGTGGGTGCGGTGGTTGGCGCTGTCGGCGTTACGGCCGTCCCAGCAGCTCTGGAACTTGAACGTCCGCACCACGTTGCTGCCCTTGGGGCACAGCGGGTACTTGTCCTTGAGCTGGCGGTTCTCGAAGCCGGTGCAGCTCCAGGAGGCGTTGGCGTTGGCCGTGCCGTTGGTGAAGGCCTTGGCGTCACCGGTGATGATGCGCAGGAACTTCGGCATCGCCGCGACCTTGCCGACCGCGCTGCCGCGGAAGGTGAGCTGGACGGAGGTGGGCTGGAGGATGGTGCCGATGTTGCCTTCGGTGCCGCCGCCCGGGGCGTTGACGTCCTTCTCGTTCTTGCCGTTCTGCAGGCGCAGCACCGGCCAGTAGTGGGTGGAGCGGTCGCCGTTGGTGCAGGAGGTGGTCGCGGTGGCGAGGATCTGGTCGGTGGCGAAGGCGTCGTTCTTCTGGTTGCCCACGTAGTCGTGCATGTGGTGGGCGCCGTTGCTCACGCCGGGGGCGACGATGACGTTGTCGGAGTTGAACTTCTTGTTCTCGTTGCGCCCGCAGCGCGAGGAGAAGGTGCCCTTGGAGGCGCCCGCCTGCTTGCGCGGGTTCTTGACGTTCGGCCGCACCTTCTTGATGTCCACGAAGTCGGACTTCTGGGGACCGGCGGCCTTGGCGGCTGCGGGTGCGGCCGCCGGAGCGGCGTTCACCTCGCCCTGCTTCACCGTGCAGGACGCCATCGTGCCCAGCCCGGACGCCTGCTGCGAGCCCTTCCCCATCTGGGTGGAGATGCGGTTCAGGGCGCTGCGGCGCTGGGAGGACAGCGGCTCCAGGACGCGGGTGCGCACCCACGCCTGGTCGGTGGCCTTGGTGCCCTGCGCGGAGAGCTGCTTGTAGGCGTCGGCGACCTGGGTGTCCAGCGCCGCCAGCTCCTTGTCCACCGCGGGACGCGCCTTCTGCGGCACGTTCGACAGCTTGGTGGCGACATCGGGGCACTGGATGGTCATCGAGGACTGGCGGGCGGACTCGGTCCGGTTGGGGGCCTGCCGGGCGGCCGAGGCGCTGTTGTCGGTCATCATCAGCGCCCCGCCGCCGACCGCCAGGGCCACGACACCGACGCCGGACACGACGAGCACCCTCGACCGCTTGTGTCTCTTCTTGTTTCTCACCACTACGCCCCTCATTGGTAGTTGTCGTACTGCGATACGAAAACCGGGGCGGTTCCGCTCATCGGCGGCCGTAGGGGATGAAGGTGTGGCGGGAAACATGCGATCGCGTAGATGAAAATGAAAACCAATACCGTGTACGCTGTGGGGCATGGCCCGGAACGAACTACGCCCGATCATCAAGCTCAGGTCCACCGCCGGAACCGGCTACACCTACGTGACCCGCAAGAACCGCCGCAACGACCCCGACCGGATGGTCCTGCGCAAGTACGACCCGGTCGTGGGCCGCCACGTCGACTTCCGAGAGGAGCGCTGACCGCCATGAAGCCCGGCATCCACCCCGCGTACGAGCAGGTCGTCTTCCGCGACCGCGCCGCCGGTTTCGCCTTTCTGACCCGCTCCACGGCCACCAGCGACCAGACCGTGGAGTGGGAGGACGGCCGCACCTACCCGGTGATCGACGTCGAGGTCTCCTCGGCGAGCCACCCCTTCTACACCGGCACCCAGCGGATCATGGACACCGCGGGCCGCGTGGAGCGCTTCGAGCGGCGTTACGGTGCCGGACGGGGCGCCCGGTGAGCGGCGCGGACGAGGACCGGCTCGCCGTCGCGGTCGTCGGCGGGCTGCACGCCGACGCCCGCCGCGCCGCCGTGGACGAGATCCTCCGTACGGTGCCCGGCGCCGTCGCCCTGCACCACGACCTGTCGGCCGCGACCGACCGCGCCGTGCGCCGCACCGTACGGGACGCCACCGGCTCCCTCGGCGGCGGAGGCGAGGCGCCGCTGGTCAACGACTGCGCCTGCTGCGCCCTGCGCGAGGACCTGATCCCCGAGCTGCTGCGGCTGGCCGGGGGCGGCGGCCACCGGCTGGCCGTGGTCGAGCTGTGGGACTCCGTAGAACCGCAGGCCATGGCCGCCGTCATCGCCGCCGAGGGCGCGCCCCTGGCGCTGACCGGGGTGGCCACCGCGGTCGACCCGGCGCTGGTCGTGCCGTACCTCGCCAACGGCGACGACCTCGCCGACACCGGCCTCGCCGCCGCCCCGACCGACCAGCGCACCGTGGCCGACACCTTCGCCCGGCAGCTGGAGTACCCGACGCTGATCGCCGTCGCCGAGCACGCCGTCGCCGAAAACAGCGCACCGGACGAGCCGGAAGCCGACGACGCCGACCACGCCCTGCTCACCCAGCTCACCCCCGGCGCCCGGCGGCTGCGCCTCGGCGACGGCGCTCTCGGGCCCGCCCTCCTCCACGGCTTCGACATCGAGGCGGCGGCCGCCCGTCAGCACCCGGCGTGCGCCCTGCTGCCGCAGGAGAGCGACGAACACGGCGTCTCCACCCTCGTCTGGCGGCGCGCCCGCCCCTTCCACCCCGGTCGGCTCTACGCCGCGCTGGAGGACCTGACGTGCGCCGCGGCCCGCAGCCGGGGCCGCTTCTGGCTGGCCGACCGGCCCGACGCGCTCCTCGCGTGGGACGCCGCGGGCGGCGCGCTGTGCGTGGAGTCCCGAGGCCCCTGGCTGGCCGCCCTCCCGGACGCCGCCTGGGAGATGGTCCCCGCCGAACGCCGCGTCGCGGCCTCTCTCGACTGGCACCCGGAACACGGCGACCGCTGCCAGCACCTCACCTTCACGTCCCCGGGGCTCGACCGCGACGGCCTGCTGTCGCTGCTCGACTCCTGCCTGCTCACCGACGACGAGTACGCGGCGGGCCCGGACGGCTGGAAGCACCACCTGCCGCACGCCTTCGACGACCTCCTCGACCCGGTCGCCTGAAGGACCTGAACCTGTACGGAACGGAAAGGACACCCCATGCCCTCCCGCCGCACCGCCGGGCGCCCCGATCCCCGGCGCCGCCGCGCCAACCCGCTGGACACCGCGGGCATCACCTACGTCGACTACAAGGACACCGACCTGCTGCGGAAGTTCATCTCCGACCGGGGCAAGATCCGCAGCCGCCGGGTGACCCATGTGACGCGCAGGCAGCAGCGCCAGATCGCCCGCGCCATCAAGAACGCCCGCGAAATGGCCCTGATCCCCTACGGCTCCCGCTGAGCTACGGCTCCCGCTGAACCGACGGCTCCCGCTGAACCGACGGCTCCCGCCGAGTCACGGCGAGGACGGGAGCTTCGGCTGATCCGGGCGTACGGAGAACACCGTGTCCCCGGCCATCGCCACGATCGCGTCCTTGACGAGCAGCACGGACGGCGGCCGCTCCTGCGCCGTGTCCCCGGGTTCGGTCAGCGCCGAGGTGCGCCACACCTCCGCCCCGGTGGCGCTGTTCAGCGACAGCAGGCGGCCGAAGCGGTTGGCGAAGTAGAGCCTGCCCTGCCGCTTCGACTCCACCGGCGCGGACAGGCTCTCCGTCTCCGTCTCCCGCTGCCACAGCTGCTCGCCGCTGCGCGCCGACAGCGCGGTGACCGTCCCGTTGGTGCGCACCGCGTAGACGACCCCGTTCAGCAGGGTGGCCGAGCCGTGTACGGGGTGCCGCAGCGGGACGCGCGTGGTGTCGCCGGTGCGCGGATCCACCCGGATCAGCGCGTTGTACGGGCGCTCGTACCCGGCCTCGTACACCTCCTTCGCCGTCTGCGGGGCGAGGAAGAGAGGCGCCCCGTCGTCGGAGCCGAGGTGCAGCGCCTTCTTGGGGAGGGTCGCGAGGGCGCGCCGCGAACCGTCGGAGGGGTCGAGCCGCAGCAGGGTGTACGGGCCCTCCTCGGCCAGCCCGTCCGACGTGAGCCGCGAGCACAGGGCGTACGGGACACCGGAGGCGACCGGTGTCGCCGGGTCGCAGAACTGCCCCTCCAGCGCGGGCGACCGCCACAGCGGCTGCCCCGACTTCCCGTAGGCGGCGAGCTGACGGTCGTCGGCCGACAGCGTCAGCAGCCCGCCTCGGAACAGGCGCACCGACGCGGACTGGCTGATCCCGCGTTCCCACCGCTGCTTCTTGGTGCCGGTGTCCAGGGCGGTCACCCGGCGGCCCTGGTCCTCCGGCGCGGAGTAGCTGTAGACGAGGCCGTCCCGCACCCCGATGGGGCGCGCGTCCTGCGGCCTGGTGCCGTTCCGCCACTGGACCTTGCCGGTGGCGGCGTCGACCTTGGCCACGGTGAAGCCCTTGCCGCCGCAGTACAGTGCGGTGCCACGGTCCGCCGGTACGCACGCGGCGTCCCCGTACACGAGCGGGGGCAGCGGGGCCTCGTACCGCAGCGTCGTCCGCCACGGGCGCCAGCCCTCGGGCAGGGACACCGGGTGCGCGACGGCGCTGGCGGCGGTGGAGGGGCGGTACGGCGGCGGTTCGTCGACCACGTGGTAGGCCACCCGCGCGACCAGCCCGGCGACGGCCACGGCGCCGACCCCGATGAGGACCGCCCGCCGCCCGGGCTTCCGCCGCGCGCGTTTCTCCGGCGGGGCCAGGCGCGGATCCGGACGCTTCGGGGCCGCCTCCGGGGCGGCCGCGGCGGCGAAGTCCGGCAGCGCGCCGAGCATGTGGTGCAGTTCGTCCAGGCCCGGCCGCGTGTCCGGATCCTTGTCCAGGCACCGCTGGGCGAGCCCCACGAGCGGTTCCGGCACGCCGTCCAGCACCGGCGGCTCGTACATCACCTGGTACCCCGACAGATACGGGCTCTCGGCGTCGAACGGCCCGATGCCGATGGCCGCGTAGACCACCAGCGCCCCCAGCGAGAACACGTCCGAGGCGGCGGTGACGTCCCGAGGGTTGCGCAGCTGCTCCGGCGACATGAAGCGCGGCGTACCGAGCACCCGCCCTGCCGTGACGGTGAGCGTCTGGTTGTCGGCGGCCCGCGAGATGCCGAAGTCGATGACGCGCGGCCCGTCCCCGGCCATCAGGATGTTGGCCGGTTTCAGATCCCGGTGCACCACCCCGGCGCGGTGGATGTCCCGCAGCGCCTCGACGAGCCCCAGCCCCAGCCGCCGCAACTCCCGCCCACCGAAGGGGCCGTCCTGCAGCACGGCCTCGGCGAGGGTGCGCCCCGGCACGTACTGCGTGGCCATCCACGGCCGTTCGGCCTCCGGATCGGCGTCCACGACGGCGGCGGTGAACGCCCCGCTCACCCTGCGCGCCGCCGCCACCTCCTGCCGGAAGCGCGTGCGGAACTCCTCGTCCTGCGCGTACTGCGCGTGCGTGAGCTTGACCGCGACCTGCCGCCCCGAGGCCGACCGCGCCAGATAGACGATCCCCATACCGCCCGACCCGAGCCGGTCGAGCAGGGCGTAACCGCCTATGGACGCCGGATCATCGGTACTCAGCGGCATAGCCGGATCCCCTTTCCCTCGCCCAACCCCCACAACCGCCCCCTAGGTTAGGCCGCGCCAACCCGGTGCGGATGGCCGGGATAAGGTGATCATGCCCAGGACGCGTGTAATAGCCATGCATCAGGGGGCCGTTGGACGGAATGCCCCCTGCCCGCCCTGGGGCACCGCCCTGAAAGAGAAATGATGCGCGTTCAGAAGATCTCCCTCCTCGCCCTGACCGTCGCGGCCGGTCTCTCGCTCAGCGCCTGCCAGGGGGGCGACTCCTCCTCCCAGGGCTCGGGCGACAGCAGCGCATCCGCCGCCCCGAAGTCGGACACCGGCACGGACAGCCCCGACGGCTCCTCCGGTTCCGGCTCCTCCGGTGACATCGGCGCGAGCGGTGGCGCCGAGGCGGGCGGCGGCGCCAGCTCCGGCGCCTGCAAGACGTCCCAGCTTGAGTTCAGCAGCTCCCACGGCATGGGCGAGGGCACCCTCCTCGTCAACCTCAAGAACACCGGGTCCGCCGACTGCACCCTCCAGGGCTTCCCCGGCGTCGACCTCAAGAGCAAGGACGGGTCCATCAGCGCCGAACGCGGCGACGACACCCCGCAGAAGGTCAGCGTCAAGCCCGGCGAGGAGACCCGCTTCACCCTCACCTACCCGCCGAACACCTCCGGCGGCACCGGCGCGACGTTCACCAGCCTCGCCGTCACCCCGCCCGGAGAGACCCACGCCGCCTCCGTGCCGGTCACCATCAACGTCCCCGCGTCCGACAGCGCCACCTCCGCCGTCACGGTGGAGCCCGTCGGCAGCGGAAAGTAACCGCGCCCGCACCCTCGGCACCCTCAGCCCCAGGCCGCTGGCCTGGGGCTTTGTCGATCGGCGTGCGTCCGGGAGCGCGGCGGCGGACGCTGGATGAAGGGGGCGGCCCGACCGAACCGGAAGGTGGTCATCATGAAGACTCCGCCGATCGTCTCGCCGGGGGAGTGGGAGGAGGCGCGCCAGGAGCTGCTCGTGGAGGAGAAGCAGCTGACCCACGCCCATGACGCGCTGGCCGCCAAGCGCCGCCGGATGCCCTGGGTGGCGGTGGAGAAGGAGTACGCGTTCGACGGCCCCGAGGGCAGGGTGAGCCTGCTCGACCTGTTCAAGGGCCGCCGCCAGCTGATCGTCTACCGCGCCTTCTTCGAGCCCGGCGTCTTCGGCTGGCCCGAGCACGCCTGCCGCGGCTGCTCCATGGTCGCCGACCACGTAGGCGACCTCGCCCATCTGAACGCCCGCGACACCACGCTGGTCTTCGCCTCGCGCGCGCCGCAGCGGAACATCGAGGACGTGAAGGCGCGGATGGGCTGGACGATGCCCTGGTACACGATCACCGACGACTTCGACGCCGACTTCGACGTGGACCAGTGGCACGGCACGAACGCCTTCATCCGCGACGGCGGCCACGTCTTCCGCACCTACCTCATCAACGCGCGCGGCGACGAGTCCCTGGGCAGCACCTGGAGCTACCTCGACATGACCGCCCTGGGGCGGCAGGAGAGCTGGGAGAACTCCCCCGAGGGCTACCCCCAGACCGCGCCGTACGAGTGGTGGGACTGGCACGACACCTACGGCGCCGCCGACCCGCCCCCGGAATGGCTGGCCCAAACCCGCCGGGGCCCCCGCCACCAGCCGAGCTGACGGCCGGTGGTTCAGCCGCGCTCGTCGGGAAGGGCGGGGCCCGCGAAGTCCGGGCTGGTGTAGCCCAGGCGCGGGCGGCGGCCGGAAGAGGCGGTCCGGCTCGGCTCGGTCCGGCGCAGCTCGGCGCGCAGGTACGGGAGGACGCCGCGTTCGAGCAGGGCCCGCCGCCATGTTTCGCGGGCCTCGGCCGTGCCCGGGGTGGCGCTGGCCGTGCCCGGGGTGGCGCTGGGCGGGGCCGGGGTGCGGTGGCGGGCGGCGGTGCTGAGCAGCCAGACCACTCCGCACGCCGTCGTCACCGCCGTGATCACGGCCGCGGTCTGTCCGGCGGTCAGCAGCGCGTCGCCCAGTTCGCGCCCCGCGCGGCCGAGCCCCAGGACGGAGCCGAGGAGCAGGAAGACCGCGGTCGCGGCCGCCGCCAGCACCGGCGCCAGGACCGCGAGCGCGGGCAGCAGGCCGCGTGCGCCCGCCGGGGCGGAGGGGGTGCGTACGCCGGGGGCTCCCGCTGTGCGTTGACGCAGGTAGGCGGCGTACTCGGGGGCGGCGGCCGTGGCGATGCCGGTGCGTTCGGCGAGGGCCCGCGCCCGCAGCCGCTCGGCCGCCGCGCCCCCCGCGGATCCGTGCCGCCGCAGGGCCGCGCGGATCTCCGGGGTGTTCAGCGCCTGCCACAGCACCCGTTCGACGTCGGGTTCGTCTTCCGGTCGTAACGCGGGTGGTGTGCCGTTCATGTCGGTGTCCGTGTCCTTAGGTCGGGCGCGGGGCGCGGGGCGCGGCGGTGGTCAGAGGCTGACGCCGAAGTCGGCGGCGATGCCCGCCAGGCCCGAGGCGTAGCCCTGGCCGACCGCGCGGAACTTCCATTCCGCGCCGTGGCGGTACAGCTCGCCGAAGACCATCGCGGTCTCGGACGCGGCGTCCTCGCTCAGGTCGTAGCGGGCGAGTTCGGCGTTGTCGGCCTGGTTGACCACCCGGATGAAGGCGTTGCGGACCTGGCCGAAGCTCTGGCCCCGGCTCTGGGCGTCGTGGATGGAGACGGGGAAGACGATGCGGGTGACGTCGGCGGGGACCGCCGCCAGGTTCACCTTGACCGACTCGTCGTCGCCCTCGCCCTCACCGGTGAGGTTGTCGCCGGTGTGCTCGACCGAACCGTCGGGGCTGGTGAGGTTGTTGTAGAAGACGAAGTGCCGGTCGGACACGACCTTTCCGGCCTCGTCGCACAGCAGGGCGCTGGCGTCGAGGTCGTAGTCGGTGCCCGTGGTCGTCCGTACGTCCCAGCCCAGGCCGACCAGGACCGCGGTCAGGCCCGGCGCCTCCTTGCTGAGCGAGACATTGCCGCCTTTGGACAGGGAAACTCCCACGATCTCCTCCTCGGTGTGCGATGGCTACGCACAAGAATCTACAGCACTGTAGAAGTAAGTGGACCCTGTACCGTCACCTGACGGCTGGTTGTCGGCGGCGTGCCGGAGGGAGATGGCGTGAGAGAGCAGGACGAGGGCGACCCGGGCCCGCGCTTCCGGCGGCGGGGGCAGGGCGAGCTGGAGGCGCAGGTGCTGGCGGTGCTGCGGCGGGCGGACGGCCCGGTGACGGCCGCCTGGGTGCAGGAGCGGCTCGACGGCGATCTCGCGTACACCACGGTCATGACGATTCTCTCCAGGCTGCAGGCGAAGCAGGCGGTGACCCGGGAGCGGGCGGGCCGGTCGTTCGTATGGCAGGCGGAGTCGGACGAGGCGGGGCTCGCGGCGCTGCGGATGCGCCGGGTCCTGGACGGCCAGGACGACCGGGGAGCGGTGCTGGCCAGCTTTGTGACGGGGCTGACGGCCGACGACGAGCAGCTGCTGCGTGGCCTGTTGAGCGAAGCGGAGGGAGACTGAGCCGCGTTGGGTATGTTCGTCTTTCTGCCCCTGGTTCTGCCGTTAACGGCGCTGCCGATCACGCGGCTTGCCGAGCAGTACCTCCATCCACGCCGCGCCACCCGGCTGTTGTCGCTGGTGGGAGGCGTCCTCGCGGTGTCCTCCACGCTGTGCCTGGCGCTGCTGGTGGTCGTCGGCACGGCCCAGCTGCCGGGTAACCCGCTGCCGGACGGCTGGTCGGACCCCGAGGTGCGGGCGGCGGTGCCGTTCGACGAGGTCGCCGGGAAGGCGGCCATCCTCGCGCTCATCCCCGTCGCCGTCGCGTGTGCGGCGACGGTCCGGCGGCACCTCCGGGCGCGGCGGCGCGCCCAGGAGGCGGTTGCCGGGCTGGCCGACGAGCTGGTCACGACCCTGCCCGACGACGAGGCGTACGCGTACGCGCTGCCCGCCGCGTCCGGCAGGCCCGGCCGGATCGTCGTCTCCACCGCGATGCTCGCCTGCCTGAACGCCCCTGAGCGGCGCGCCCTGATCGCTCATGAGCACGCCCATCTCGCCGGACGGCATCACCGCTATCTGCTGGCCGCCCAGTTGGCGGCGCGGGCCAACCCCCTGCTGCTCCCGCTGCGCGGAGCGGTCGCGTACTGCGCCGAGCGGTGGGCGGACGAGGAGGCGGCCGGTGCGGTGGCGGACCGTAAGGTCGTGGCGAGGGCGGTCGGCAAGGCCGCGCTGGTCTCCCGTGGCACCCCCGCCCCGACGCTGGCCGGGTTCGCCGCGCCCGGACCGGTCCCGCGCCGGGTGGCCGCGCTGCTGGGCCCGGTGCCGTCCGCCCGGCACTGGCCGCCCGCGTACACGGCGGCGGGCGTCGCCGCCTGGGTCGCCGCCGGGGGGACGACCGCGTCCGCGCTGTCCTCGGCGAACGCGGCGATCGCGCTCTTCCGGGTCCTCCAGGCGGCGACCCCGCTGTAACGGCTGCGCTGTAACGGCTCCGCCGACTACAGGTCGAACTCGGCGGGGTCCAGGTCCAGGCTGAAGCAGGCCTCGCGGACCACGGCCCGCTCCGTCTTGTCGAAGTCGCCGTCGGCGCCGCCGATGACGATGCCGATCTGGATGACGGCGCGGGCCTCGGCGGGCTTCTTCTTCGCCTTGGCCACCTCCTGGAGGACGCTGACCTTGCCGAAGTCGAAGTCCGCGGTGAGCTTGTCGAGGTAGTCGTCGAAACGCCACCGCAGGTCGTCCGCGGCGAAGTTCTGCAACACCTCGTTGGTGGCGATCAGCTGGGCGACGCGCTGCCGCTCGGACGCGTCGATCGAGCCGTCCGCCGCCGCCACCAGGGCACACATCGCCATGCTGGCGTCGCGGAACGCGCCGCTCTTGAGGTCGTTCTTCTTGGCGAGCAGCTGGCTCTGCATCGTCTGGGCGGAATCCTTGATGCGGTCCCACAGGGCCATGACCAACTCCGTACGTCGTCACTGACTGCTAACTTCTACAACACTGTAGAAGTTAGCAGAGCGGAGTGGCCGAGGGGTGTGGGGTGCGGCGGCTCAGTCCTCTTCGTCCTCGAAGGCGTCGCCGATCTCGTCGACGACCTCCGCCGCGACGAAGCCGCCGACGACGCCGACCGCGACGCCCGCCGCGACACCGCCGACGATGGCTCCGGTGCTGGGGCCGGAGCGGTGGTTGCCATGCCCGTGGTCGTGCCCGTGTCCGTGGCCGTGTTCGTGGTGCGAGCCGTGCGCGTGCGAGCCGTACGCGGGCGCGCTGTCGGCGAGCTGCCGGATCCAGCCGTCGACCTCCGCGTTCCAGTCGCGGTCCTCGACGCCGTCATGACCGACGGTGAAGCGGGTGAGCGCGTCATGCCCCGAGGAGAAGAGCCCGCCGCGCTTGTCGGCCTCCAGGACGATGTCCAGGCCGCTGGGGTTCGCGAGGAAGGTCACCTCCAGCTCGTTGAAGGCGTGCGCGTACTGCGGGGCGGGAGTCAGCTCGATCTCCTGGTAGAACGGCAGCCGCTGCCCCGTCCCGCCGATGTGACCCAGCTCCAGATCGGCGGACTTGAAGCCGAAGCCGAGCTGCCCCAGCGCCTCCAGGACGGCCTCCTGGGCGGGCAGCGGACCCACCGTCAGCTGGTCCAGGTCGCCCTTGTCCCGCGCGCCCGCCACCTCAAGGCCGGTACGGACCCCGAGGACGATGCCCAGCGGCTGCCCGTACAGCTCGGTGACGGGCGTCTCCCACGGCAGGTGCGCGGTGAACGGCAGGCTGCGCTGCTCGCCCTCGGCGAGCCGGAACCCACCGCCCACCGTGAAGTGGTCGAAGACGACGGTGCCCTCGCGCTCCTCGTCGCCGTGCTCGGCCTCGACCCGGGCGACGAGGTCCAGGGTGATCTGCTCGATCTCGAAGTCCGCGCTGCCGCCCCGGAGATGGACCTGCCCGGTCAGCGGCCCGCCGGGACGTACGGGACCGGGGTCCAGCACGGTGTCCACGGTGGGAGCGCCGACACCGAGCGAGCCGAGCAGTCGTTTGAACACCATCGTGGCGTCCACTCCTTATGTGCCTATGCGTTCTGTTCCGGGCGCGAGTGAGAGCGCGATCCGCACATCGGCGTTCGCGTCTCTACAAGCATGTAGAAGCATAGGGGGAGCGGTGTCCCGCTGTCCCGGTCCTGGTGGGTTACACCAGTTGGTTACACCGGTCGGTTACATGGGCTCGGGGGTGCCGAGCTGAGCCGACGCCCGCTCAAACGGAGTGGAGGCGTCCACGGGTGCGGCTGCGGGGACGGAGCGGCAGGTGAAGCCGAGCCGGGTCATGGCCCGGGTGACCTCACCGGCGCTGAAGTCGCGCCGGTCCTGCCTGGTGATGACCTCGCCCACCTGCTTCACGGGGTACTGGCGGCGGCCGATGAGGACGGACTCGCCCGTGATGGGCTCGGGCGTGACGTCCTTCATCGAGGCCAGCACCCCGCTCTTGGTCAGGTCGAACGGGTAACGGGCGATGACGCAGCGCATGATGCCTCGCAGGAAGCTCGCAGGGGGAGGGAGAAGGGCCCGGCCGTCCGGGCCGGGGTACGTCTGGCGGCGCTGTGGCGCGGAGAACGCAAGACGGGTTTTCGTCCAGAACCTTTGATGGAGCGTCCGCAAAACGGTGGAAGAGCGGAACCCTCGGATGATGCTGCCGGTGTCAGCGGCGTGGCGTCTCCTTCGAGGGGGCAGCGCCCGGCATCCGCAGTGTGCGGGGAGGCCAACGCTAGCACGGTGCGATCGGCTGAGCCTGGCGGCCACGGTATTGGTCAGGGCTGGGTGCGCTGCTGCCGCTCGCCCTTCGTGTCCCGTTCGGAGCGTTCGGCGGACGGGGGCGCGGTCAGGTCGAGGAGGAGCATCGCGTCGTGGTCGGGGGTGCCCGGTTCGGCGGTGTAGACGCCGAGGCGCTGGCCGGGGGTGCCTTCGAGGTGCATGCTCTGGGCGCTGAGGGTGAGGACGCCGACCTCGGGGTGGTGGAACGTCTTCTGGGGCCGCTTGCGGCCGATGACGTCGTAGCGCTCCCACAGGGTGGCGAAGTCGGGGCTCTTCAGCAGGAGTTCGCCGACGAGGTGGGTGAGGTCGGGGGCGTCGGGAGCGGTGCCCGCCAGGGCGCGCAGCCGGGCGACACAGCCGCGGACCTGCTCCGCCCAGTCGGGGAAGAGGGCGCGGGCGGTGGGGTGGAGGAAGAGGTAGCGGGCGATGTTGCGCTGCTTGACGGGCCAGTCGGCGATGCCCGCGTACAGGGCGAGGCCGCCGGGGTTCCAGGCGAGCAGGTCCATGCTGCGGCTGATGACGTACGCGGGGCTCGGCCGCAGCGTCTGGAGGATGAGCTTCAGGTGCGGGCGCACGGTCCGGCTGGGCGGGGGCGGCGGCTCGGGGGCGTACCGGGCCGCGCGGGTGGCCAGATCGCGCAGATGCTGGTGCTCGGCGTCGTCGAGGCGCAGCGCGCGGGCGAGGGCGTCGAGCACGGCGGGGCTGGGCCGGGTCTCCTTGCCGCGCTCCAGCCGGACGTAGTAGTCGATGCTCATCCCGGCGAGCGTGGCCAGCTCCTCGCGGCGCAGGCCGGGGGTGCGGCGCAGCCCGCTGCCCACGGTGAGGCCGACCTGATCGGGGCGGGTCTGGGTGCGGCGGGCGCGCAGGAACTGGCCCAGCTCCATGCCGCCACCGCCGCTACTGGACCCGCTGGTGCTCTGCTCGGATGCCATAGCGTCAGTGTCACACCGCGCTGACCTGCGTGGCAGCCGCGTGGGGGGCCCTGTCGTTACCCCTGAACGCCGCTCCCCGGCACGGCCCGGCCTGCCACCGGGGCCGGAAAGACGTGAGGCTCGATCTCCGTCAGCCCACCCCGCTTCCCAGCGCAGGAGATCGTCCCGTGTCCCCGTCCGTCCCGTCCGCTCCGTCCACCCCACTGCGGGCAGCCCCTGCCGATCCGCCGCCGCGGAGCAGGCCCGGCGGGCGGGCGGCCATGGCCGCCGTCCTGGTCGGCTTCTTCACGATCATGGTCGACGCCATGATCGTGAACGTCGCCCTGCCCTCGATCGGTCGCGGCTTCGGCAGCGCGATGACCGGGCTGCAATGGGTGGTCGACGGCTACACCCTCACCTTCGCCGCGTTCCTGCTGTCCGCGGGCGCGATCAGCGATCGGATCGGGGCCCGCCAGGCGTTCGCCGCCGGTCTGGCCCTGTTCGTCGCGGCGTCCCTGGTGTGCGGGCTGGCCCCGGGCCTGGGCGTCCTGGTGGCGGCGAGGCTGGTGCAGGGGGTCGGCGCCGCGATGGTCCTGCCGTCGTCGCTCGCCCTGCTGCGGGAGACCTTTCCGGACCCGGCCGAGCGCGCGCGGGCCATCGCGCTGTGGGGCGTGAGCGGGGCGGTCGGCGCGGCCGCCGGTCCCGTCGCCGGGGGGCTGCTCACGGTGATCGACTGGCGGATGGTCTTCTTCGTCAACCTGCCCGTCGGCGCGGTGGCCCTGCTGCTCCTCCGGTACGCCCAGCCCTCCCCGCGCCAGGCGGTGCCGTTCGACCTGGCCGGTCAGCTCGCCGCCGTCGCGGCCATGGGCGGGCTGACGTACGCGGCCATCGAGGCCGGAGCCGTCGGCTTCGGCGCCCCGCGCGTCCTGGCCGCCCTCGCCGTGGCGGTCGTGTCGGCCGTCGTCTACGTGCTCGCGCAGGCCCGGGGGAGGCATCCGATGACGCCGCTGCCGCTGCTGCGCTCCCGCACGATGTCGCTCACGGCGGCCATCGGGTTCGCGCTGAACGTCGGCTTCTACGGGATGATCTTCCTGCTCGGGCTCTATCTGCAGCAGGTGCACGGGCTGAGCGCGCTCGCCACCGGGGTCGCGTTCCTGCCGATGAGCGTGCTCACCTCCTTCGTGGGCCCCGTCGCCGCCCGGCTGGCCACGCGGTTCGGCGCGCGGATGCCGATGGTCACCGGTCAGCTGCTGATGGCCACGGGCCTGCTCTCGATGGTGGCCCTGCCCGCCACGGCGCCGGTCTGGCCGACGGTGCTGCTGATGGTGCCCGTCGCCGCCGGTGGCGGGATGGCGATGCCCGCGATGACGGCGCTGCTGCTGGAGAGGGTGCCCGCCGAGCGCGCGGGCGTCGCCAGCGGTGTGCTGAACGCGGCCCGGCAGCTCGGCGGCGCGCTGGCCGTCGCCGCCTTCGGCGCGCTGGTCGCCGATCGCGCCCGGTTCGTCTCCGGGCTGCACACCGGTCTCCTGATCGCCGCGGCGGTGGTGGCGGCGAGCGTCGCGGCCACCTGGCTGCTGGAGCCCGTACGCCGCGCAGCCCGCTGACCCTTTCCCCTGTCCCGTACGCACGTAAGGACATCCCCCCATGCGCCACGTCACCCTCAACAACGGCATCGACATGCCGATCCTCGGCTTCGGCGTCTACCAGATCCCGCCGGAGCGGACCGAGCAGGCCGTCCTCGACGCCCTTGCCGCCGGGTACCGGCTCCTCGACACCGCCGCCTCCTACGGCAACGAGGAGGCGGTCGGCCGCGCCATCAAGGCCAGCGGCATCCCCCGCGACGAGCTGTTCGTCACCACCAAGCTGTGGCTCCGGGACACCGGCGAGGAGAACACCCGGCGCGCCTTCGCCACCTCGCTGCGCAAGCTCGGCCTCGACTACCTCGACCTGTACCTGATCCACCAGCCCTACAACGACGTCTACGGCTCCTGGCGCGCCATGGAGCGGCTGCACCGCGACGGCGTCATCCGGGCGATCGGCGTCTCCAACTTCCACCCGGACCGGCTCGTCGACCTCCTCTCCTTCAACGAGATCACCCCCGCGGTCAACCAGATCGAGACCCACCCGTTCTTCCAGCGCACCGCCGACCAGGAGGTCATGCGCGAGCACGGCGTCCAGATCGAGTCCTGGGGCGGGTTCGCCGAGGGCCGGGGCGGTCTCTTCACCCACCCGCTGCTGAGCGGGATCGCCGAGCGGCACGGCAGGTCCGTGGCGCAGATCGTGCTCCGCTGGCTCGTCCAGCGGGACGTCGTCACCATCCCCAAGTCGGTCCGCGCCGAGCGGATGGCGGAGAACATCGACGTCTTCGACTTCGCGCTCACCGACGACCAGATGGCGGCCATCGCCACCCTGGACACCGGCAGTTCCCTCTTCTTCGACCACCGCGACCCGGCCGTCGTCGACTGGTTCGCGGGTCTCCACCGCGATACCGCCTGATGTGACGGGGCAGGACCTGACGACGAACATCAGCGCAGAGCGGTGGCGTTGGCTGGGGAGCCGACGCCGCCGGTGAGGTTGAGGGGCTTGACGGTCAGGAGGCTGGTCCAGCGGCCGGTGGCCCGGGAATCGGCGGTCAGGGCGGTGAGGTTCCACAGCTCGCCCAGCGGCAGGCCGAGCCCCGCGATCAGCTCCTGATGCATCATGCCGTTGTCCTCGGGGGCGCTGTGGCGGAAGTCGCTGTCGGGGACGACGACCTGGCAGCCCTGTGCCTCCTTGATTAGCTGGCCCGCATGACTGACCTAGGCACCGTCGCCTGGCCACCTGCCCTGATCAGGACCGAGCGGCTCGTGCTCCGTGAGCCCGAGCCCCGGGACCGCGCGGCGTTCATCGATCTGCTCGCCTCGCCGGAGGTGCACACCTACCTCGGCGGGCCCCGGCCGCGTGACGAGCTGGAGCGCGTGATGCCCGGGGCGCCCGAGCGGTGGCCCGGGAGCTTCGTCGTGGATCTCGACGGGCGATGATCGGCCAGATCCTGCTGAGGAGAGCGAGGGGGCACCGTCGCCCGGCTGCCACGGGGAAGGCCGAACTGGGCTACCTGTTCCTGCCGGAGGCGTGGGGATTCGGGTACGCCACCGAGGCGTGCGCGGCGGCACTCGGCTGGCTCACCGGCGCGCTCCCCGGCGAGCCGGTGGTGCTCACCACCCAGACCGCCAACGTCGGCTCGATGCGTCTCGCGGCGAAGCTGGGGTTCACCGAGGTGGAGCGGTTCGAGGGCTGGGGCGCCGAGCAGTGGCTCGGCATGTGGTCCCCGGCCACGCCGTCAGATTGAACTCGTGCGAGCCCGACGACCGGCCGTGGACCGTGAGGCGGTCGGCATGGGGGACCCGTCCAGGATGGCTCCGACCAGGTCGGCGGTGAGCCGCTGCCAGTGGCGGGCGCCGCGGAGCATGGTGTGGCCGCCGTGCCGCATCGCGATCGTGTGGACCTGGGCGCCTTCCTGCCGCGCCCGCTCGGCGAAGAGCCAGGAGTGCTCGGCCTCCGTGATCCGGTCGTGCTCGTCGTGCAGGACGGCGATGGCTTTGCCGCGCAGATGGGCGACCGGTTCGTTCGGCGGGCACCACGGTGCGAGCGCGACGATGCCCAGCACCGAGGGGTGGCCCCCGGCCAGGAGCGCCGCGCGGCCGCCCATGGAGTGGCCGACCAGGACGACCGGCAGACCGGGGGCGGTGAGTCCGGCGAGTCCGGCGAGCCCGGCGGTGAGTTCGTCGAGGGCGCCTCGGGCGTCGTGCGCGGCGTCGGCACGCGGTCCGTTCCACCCTCGGCACCGGTAGCGCACGGAGGCGAGCACCAGCCCCCGTTCGTCCAGGGCCCGCGACACCGCGCCGCGGAACGGGCGCATCCGCAGCGCGGGCAGGTTGAGCGGCGGGGGAGGGGCGAGGCCGTCCGCGCTCCCTCCGTGCAGGAGGAGCACCGCGGCGCGCGGGGCGGACGGCAGGGTGTGCACGATCAGCGGACGGTGGGACACGAGCTGTACGCGGTCGGCGTCCGGTGACGCGGGCCCCGCGGAGCCCGCATCACCCGCAGGGCATTCGCTGTCGCTCATCGTTCCGTTCCCCTCCCCCTCCCGGGCGTGCCCCGGTACGGCGGCGTCAAGACGACGATACGGCGGTGGGCATCCGCCTGGTCGCCACCGCCGTGACGGTGGCGCCGTGACGATGGCGCCGTACGCCAGATATATGTGGCTGCGGTACTTCGCCTTACTACGCCTTGAGCTGACCGACCACGTCAACAACCAACGGGGGCTTCGACGTCGTGTTCTCCTCATCCGCCGCACCACCCGGCCCGGCCGCGCCGCACATGGTCGTCTGCGGTGACGACGCGCTCGCACACCGCCTGGCCGCCGAACTCCACGGCGTCTACCGGGCACGCGTCACGGTCGTCATCCCGGGCGGTGTTCCCCTGGCGGAGCCCACGGGGCAGCGGATGGCGGGCGGCCCCGCCGCCACGCTCTTCGGCCGGTTCACCGCGGCCGTCGGACGGGTTCCACTGCCCCGGCAGCCCGTGGCCACCCCCGTGGCCGCCCCCGTGGCCGATGACGACCCGGACGCGGACGCGGGCGTGCGCGTCGTGGAGGCCCACGCCCTGGACGACGGCGTGCTGACCGAGGCGGGCGTCGAGGGCGCGACGGCGCTCGCCCTCGTCCATGACGACGACGAGGCCAACATCCACGCCGCCCTGCGCGCCCGCCGCCTCAACCCGCGGCTGCGGCTGGTCATCCGGCTGTACAACCGCAAACTCGGCCAGCACCTGGAAGACCTTCTCGACCAGGCGGCCCGCGTCGCCGACCCCGGCATGGACGCGGCGGAGCTGGACGCCTCCGCCACCGTCCTCTCGGACGCCGACACCGTCGCTCCCGCACTGGCCGCCACCGCCATCGCGGGCACCAGCAAGGTGGTGCAGGCCGACGGGCTTCTGCTGCGCGCGGCCGAGCGCACCCCGCCCCGCCCCGACGAGATCCCCGACCCCGGCCTGTGCACCCTCGCCCTGCTCTCGTCCACCACCAGCGACCCCGGCGGCAGCGAGGGCTCGGACAGCAGCGGCGACGAAGGGCCCAGCCTGCTGCCCGGCGACGCCGAGGTCGCCGCCGCCACCGGCCGTGGCACCGTGGTGCTCGACGCCGTATCCGCCACCGGCTCGTCCATGCCGTCACGGCGGCTCGGCAGCCGCCGCGTGCCCCTCGCCTCGCTGTTCTCCCGCCGACTGCGCTGGTCCGTCGCCGGAATGGTGATCGCCGTGCTCGCGCTCACCCTCGCCTCCTGGCGGCTCACCGGCGACGGTCTCGTCCACGCCGCCTACCTCACGGTGCTGGACGTCCTGGCCATCGACGAACCGGCGCTCGACGAGCCGACCGCGCGCAAGATCCTCCAACTGCTGTCCGGGCTGACCGGACTGCTCCTGCTGCCCGTCCTGGTGGCCGCCGCCTTCGAGGCGCTGGGCACGTTCCGTACCGCGTCCGCGCTGCGCCGCCCGCCGCGCGGCCTCTCGGGCCATGTCGTCCTGCTCGGCCTGGGCAAGATCGGCACCCGCGTGCTGGCCCGGCTCCGGGAGATGGACATTCCCGTCGTGTGCGTGGAAGAGGACCCCGGCGCGCGCGGTATCCCGCTGGCCCGCAGGCTGGGCGTGCCGACCGTCACCGGCGACGTCACCCAGGAAGGCGTCCTCGAAGCCGCCAAGATCCAGCGGGCTCACGCCTTGCTGGCCCTGACCAGCTCCGACACCACCAACCTGGAAGCCACGCTCTACGCCCGCTCCGTCAAACCCCGGCTGCGGGTGGGGCTGCGCCTGTACGACGACCAGTTCGCCACCGCCGTCTACCGCACCCTGCGCGCCGCCCACCCCCAGGCCCTGACGCGCAGCCGCAGCGTCTCCACCCTGGCGGCGCCCGCCTTCGCCGGGGCGATGATGGGACGCCAGATCCTGGGCGCCATACCGGTCGAGCGCCGGGTGCTGGTCTTCGCCGCGCTGCACGTCGCCGGGCACTCGCAGCTGGAAGGCCGTACGGTCGCCGAGGCGTTCACCCCGGGCGCCTGGCGGGTGATCGCCCTGGACGCGGCGGAACCCGCGGACCGGCAACGCGACCTGGCGGCTACGTACGACGGTGACGCACGGGAACCCGGCCTGGTCTGGGACCTGCACCCCGGCTACGTCCTGCGCTCCCAGGACCGCGTGGTGCTGGCCGCCACCCGCCAGGGCCTGGGCGAACTCCTCGCCGGACACGCGCGCACCGGCTGACGGATGAGACCAGCCCGCTAGCGCGCCACGCGGTGGCGGAGGTAGACGAATTTCGAGCTGAAGGTGCGGGTCTCGACGAGTTCGAGATCCACCCGGCGCTCGTGCCGAGGAAAGAACGGAATGCCACCGCCGACCAGCACCGGGTACACCATGGCCCGGTACTCGTCGATCAGCCCCAGCCCGGCCGCCTCGCTGGCGAGGGTCGCGCCGCCGATCGCGATCTCCCCCTCCCCCGGCTCGGCCCGCAACCGCTCGATCTCCTCCGCCAGCCCACCGGAGGCCAGCCGGGCCTGGCCCCGCACCGCCGACAGCGTGGTGGAGAACACCACCTTGGGAAGCGGATTCCAGAGCGCGACCCACTCCAGCTCCGCGTCGTCGAGCGAGCGATCCTGGTCGGCGGTCTCCCAGTACAGCATCGTCTCGTACAGCCGCCGCCCCAACAGGTGCACGCCGACCTCCCGGATCTCGTCGATCCAGAAGCGAAAGACATCCTCGTCGGGCGCCGTCCAGTCGAAGCCGCCGTCCGGCCCGACGATGTAGCCGTCCAGTGAGACGTTCATCGAATAGGTCACGCTGCGCATGAGAAGCCTCCTCGGTACCGGTGTCGACAGTAGGACCGCCGCCCCCGGCAAAACTCATCGCGCCGCACCACTTCAGCCGAAAACCGGGAGTCCCCACGTGAGTGAGCGGAAGAAGCCGTTCCTGTACGTCGTCGTCTGTGCGGCCGGGATCGCCGACGACGTCGGCAAGCTGATCAACGCGGCGCAGGAGCGGGGCTGGGACGTGGGCGTGATCGCCACGCCCCAGGGCCTGGGCTTTATCGATGCCCAGGCCGTCGAGGCCCAGACCGGCTACCCGATCCGCTCCGCCTGGCGCTCCCCCGGCGACCCCCGGCCCCTCCCGCCCGCGGACGCGATCGCCGTCGCCCCGGCGACGTTCAACACGATCAACAAGTGGGCCGCCGGGATCGCCGACACCCTGGCGGTGGGCGTCCTGTGCGAGGCGTACGGCTTGGGCATCCCCACCGCCGCCCTGCCGTACCTCAACGCCGCCCAAGCCGCGCATCCCGCGTACCGGCAGAGCCTGAACCGCTTGCGCGACGAGATGGGAGTGCTCGTCGCCGAATACGAACCGCATCAGCCGAAGGCGGGCGGAGGCCGTGACCGGTTCCGGTGGGAGCGAGCGGTGGAGCTTCTCACTTGTCGAGGGCCAAAGCGGTGAGATCGCTGCTCCGTTCGAAGCATTCCTGATGCCTGGTCGGATATTCCGATTAATCCCAAGGCATCAGAGAAGGCCATGAGACACATACACATAGTGCGGGTGCTGCTGGGCGCGGTGCCCCTGGTGGCGAGCCTGGCCTTCGCCCCTGCCGGTGCGAACGCCCAGGCGGTAGACACCGGAGGCCAACGGTCAGCGGCCCCGGCCCCGGCCCCGGCCACGGCCACGGCCCCGGCGGCAGGCCGGGCGGGGAAGGCGGTGGCCTCCGAGCCCGTCTGCAGCCCCTCGCCGGGTACGGTCACCTGTCTGGCCGAGCTGCGAACGGACATTCCGGCGATGGCGAACTCGTCGTCCGACCGCACCGACCCGCCCGGCTACCACCCCCGCGACATCCAAAGTGCGTACCGGCTGCCCGCTCACGCCGGCGCGGGCCGGACGGTGGCGGTTGTCAGCGCGTTCGACAACCCCCATGCCGAGAGCGACTTGGCGGTCTATCGGCGCACGTTCCATCTGCCGCCGTGCACCACTGCCAATGGCTGCTTCCGGAAGATCAACCAGAACGGCGGCAGCACCCCGCCACCGCTCACCGATCCTGCCTGGGCGACTGAGACCGCCCTCGACATCGAGGCTGTCAGCGCCGCCTGCCCCCGCTGCGAGATCCTGCTCGTCGAGGCAGACACCAACTCCCTCAGCAACATGCTCACGGCGGTGGCTCAAGCCCGCACCCAGGGCGCGAAGTACATCTCGATGAGCTGGGGCCTGCCGGAGAGTGCCTCCCAGCCGGCCCTCGACCAGACCTACTTCAACTTCCCCGGCATCGCCTTCGTCGGCGCCTCCGGCAACGGCGGCTACAACGGCTTCATCTATCCCGCCGCGTCCCAGTACGTCACCGCTGCCGGGGGCACCCGGCTGGACCGCTCGCTCCAGCCGGTGCCGGGCCCGCAGAAGAAGCGTTCCGGCTGGTACGAGAGCGCCTGGAGCCGTTCCGGCTCCGGCTGCTCCCAGTTCCAGCCCAAGCCGCCCTTCCAGACCGACCCCGACTGCCCCAGGCGTACCGTCGCAGACGTCTCCGCGCTCGCCGACCCGGCCACCGGCTTCGCCCTCTACTCCACGTTCAGCTCCCCGGGCTGGAGGGTGATCGGCGGCACCAGCGTGTCCAGCGCGCTGATCGCCGGGATGTACGCGCTGGCGGGGAAGCCGGGCCCGGCCGACCGCCCGAACTCCTACCCGTACGCCCACCGCTCCGCGTTCTGGGACATCGACCAGGGATCCACGGGCTCATGCGGTGGCTCCTACCTCTGCACCGCCAAGATCGGCTACGACGGCCCGACCGGCGTCGGCACCCCCCGAGGAGTCCGCGGCCTGCGCCGCTGACCCAACCCCCCGGACGGTCACGACGACCGCGCCGGTCGCCACCTCGGCCGGCGCGGGTCCGCGGGGACGTCATTCGCTCGCGGCGTCCCCGTCCTCCCACCGCAGCAGGTCGCCCGGCTGGCACTCGAGCGCCTCGCAGAGCGCGGCGAGCGTCGCGAAACGCACTGCCTTGGCGCGGCCGTTCTTGAGTACCGCCAGGTTGGCGGGCGTGATCCCTACGCGGTCCGCGAGGTCGCCCACGGACATCTTCCGCCTGGCCAGCATCACGTCGATGTCGACGGTGATCGGCATCAGATCACCTCGTCCAACTCGGCCTGCATCTCTGCCGCTTCGACGTCGCGCGCGACGGCCTGGGCGAGCAGCATCCGCAGCACGAGCACGATGAGCGCGACCCCCAGGATGGCCAGGCCGATCCCGCCCATGATGACGGTGACGCCCGGGTCGTCCCGCTGGCCCGGCGCGTTGAGGGCCGTGACCGCGAACCACAGGAGGGCGGCCGCCACGATCGCGCCGATCACGGCGTCCACGTACCGGAAGGCGGCGTGGGAGAACACGGTTCCGCGTCGCACCATCGTCACCAGCCGCCATACGCTGACCAGCGCGACCTGTGCCGCGCCCATGCCCAGGACCGTGATCACGCGCAACGGGGTCAGCGGGAGCGCCCCGTCCTCCGGATCGCTCCCGGTGATCAACACCCACACCATCAATGCCTGCACGAACACGGTGCCGGCGAGCACCACCACGAGCACGGCGCGAAGCGCACGCACTGCTAGCTGTCCCATGGCCCGTCCTTCCATCGAGTTGCGATGGAAATCTATCGAATATCGATAGATGAATCAAGAGGTGAGACGACCGCGGCCGTACTCCGCGAGTGCGTTGAAGGCGGCCTTGGGCTCCCACGGCAGGCCGGGATACGTCGTACCCGTGCGGCCGTCGGTGAGGACCTTGACGATGCCGAAGGACGCCTTGTCGAAGTCGCGGTCGTCGTTGTCCCCGTTATGCGGCAGGTCGTAGCGGGCGAAGGTGTAGACGAAGGCCGCGTCGATCCCGGAGCGCTCGAAGAGGCCGAGGAGTTCGCGAAGGTAGTCGGCCTGTTCCTGCTCGTCGCGGGTGACCGGGTGATTGAACCGCGCGGGGCGGGCCCGCTCGTCCCAGTCGATGACCGCGTCGCCACGGCTCCCGACGGCGGCGGCTCCCCGGTAAGGGGCGCATCCGAACTCGGTGACCGCCGCCGGCTTGCCGTGCGCGGTCAGGGCCCGCAGCCCGTCGGCGAGATGGTGGGCGTTCTGCGCGTCGCGGTAACCGGCGTCCGTGGTGACGATGTCGAACGGCGTCCAGTCGACCCCCTCGAACGGCAGCGACGCATACCCGATCCGGCCGGTGAACCGGGCCCGCACGGCGGCTGTCACCTTGGCGAGGAAGGCGTTCATCAAGACCGGCACGGTGGCCAGCGCGGTACGCAGCCGCTGGGGGTCGGAGAGGACGGCGGCCCGCTCGGTGAAGGTGTCGCCGGGCAGGAAGCCCGGGGTGAAGAGGGAGATCTCCGACCCGGTGAGGAAGACCACCTCGGCACCCTCGCGCCGCAGCTTCTCCGCGCGCCCGGCGCTGTCGGCGAGGAAGTCCAGGAGCTGGTCCTGGGTGAGGTCGTTGGTGAACGGGCAGTACCAGACCTCGAGTCCGGCCTCGGCCGCGAGACGGGCGGCTGTCTCCAGCCGGTCGCGGTCGCCACCGGTGATCCGTACGGCGTCGCAGCGCAGCTCGTCGTGGATGATCTCCATTTCGCGGCGGACGGTCACCGGGTCGAAGGGCTCGCGGGTGGTGGTCCCCGCGCTGGTGAAGCCGGTGTCGAAGTTGATGCCGAAGACGCGCACGGCGATCCTCTCTGCCGAGAAATTTAGGGTACGGAGCGTACCCTAAATGGATGCAGGTGCGGCTAGGCAGAGCGTGCGACAAGTACGTTCCGTACCGTAGAAACCAAGGTGTGCGACGAGAGGGGACGAGCAGTGCCGGAGTCCACGGACACGGAGCGAGAGGCCGGGGCGCCGCGGCGGCGGGGCGCCGTGCTGGAGGAGGCGATCCTGCGGGCGGCGGCGGAAATACTGCGGGAGTCCGGCGTCCCGGGGCTGACCATGGACGCGGTGGCCCGGCGGGCGGGCACGAACAAGAACGCGATCTACCGCCGCTGGCCGAACCGCGTCGCGCTCGGCGCCGCCGCGTACCGCCGACTGGCCGCCACCGAGGCCACGGTGCCGGACACCGGCTCGCTGCGGGAGGACGCGCTGGAACTCCTGCGGCGTGCGAACAGCACCTGGTCGTCACCGTACGGAGAGATCCTGCGCGGCCTCATCGCGGCGGCCGACGGCACGCGGGAACTGGTCGCCGAGTTGCGCGACCCGGCGGCCGGCGGCGACGCACACCAGGCGGCATGGCTGACGGTCCTCGGCCGGGCGGTGGCCCGCGGCGAAGCCGCACCCGAGGCACTGCACCCCCGGGTCGCGTCCGCCCCCACGGCACTGCTGCGCAACGAATACGTGACGAGCGGCGCCCCGGCCGTACCGGACGCCACCCTCACCGAGATCGTCGACGAGGTCTTCCTCCCCCTGGTCCACGGCCGGACCCCAGCCGACAGCCGGGCCCGAAGCCCGCGTGGCAGCCGACCACATGGCGGCCAAGGCCACGGTGAGAAACCCGACTGAGGTCTCCTCGGCTGGTCGGCCGGGCCCTCAGCGGGGCAGGCCCACCGCCCGGGAGATGACAGTGTCGAAGGCGCGGTCGGGCAGGATCCGGCGGAGGGCGATGAGAGGCCGGGCGCCGAAGCCGGTGGCGTAGCGGGGCTTGGGGCGGCGGGTGGTGACGGCCTTGCCGATGGCGTCGGCGATGACGGTGGGCGGGGAGTTGCGCCTGGCGTTGGCCTCGGAGCGCATGGCGGCGGCGACGGCGGTGGCCTGCCGGGCGTAGGGGCCGGTGGCGGAGGACTTGTCGAGCTTGTCGGCGGCGATGCCGCCCCATTCGGTGGCGATGCCGCCGGGTTCGATGACGACGACGTCGATGCCGAAGGGCTTGGCCTCCAGTCGCAGGCAGTCGCTGAGGGCTTCGAGGGCGAACTTGGTGCCGTGGTACCAGCCGCCGAGCGGGGTGTAGATCTTGCCGCCCATCGAGGTGACGTTCACGACGGTGCCGCCGCGCTGGGCGCGCATGTGCGGCAGGACCAGCTGGGTCAGCCGCACGGCGCCGAAGACGTTGACCTCGAACTGGTGGCGGGCCTCGTCCAGAGGGACGTCTTCGAGGGCCCCGTAGGAGCCGTAGCCGGCGTTGTTGACCAGGGCGTCGATACGGCCCGTCTCGGCGACGACGCGGTCGACGCCGGTGCGCAGGGAGTCGTCGTCGGTGACGTCCATCGCCAGCGGGCGGATGCCGTGGTCGGCGAGTTTCCGCAGCCGGTCGGTGCGGCGCGCGGCTCCGTAGACGGTGTAGCCGAGCTCCCGCAGCTTGAGAGCGGTGGCCTCGCCGATGCCGGAGGAGGCACCGGTGACAAGGGCGGTCTTGGGCATGTCGAATCCTCATGGCTAAGATGAACATCAGTTCACTATCTATCCTGAACCGTAGTTCACCTTGATGCAAGTGGAAGGGTTGACGAGTTCCATGCCCCAGGCCAAAGCGCCGCGCGCGGACGCGGTCCGCAACCGCAAGAAGATCCTCGCCGCGGCCGGCGAGCAGATCACCGCACACGGGCCCGACGTCGGGATGGACGAGATAGCCGCCGCGGCAGGCGTGGCCGTGGGAACCCTGTACCGCCACTTCCCCACCAAGACGGACCTGGTCGCAGCCGTCGTCGCCGAGCACGTCGCCCGCATCGCCGACGACGCTGAAGCCGTGCTTGAGCGCGTCACCGCCGGTGCCCGCGCCGTGGACGAGCTGACCGCGTTCCTCGGCCGCGTCGTCGAGGCGTCAGCGACCGACCGCGCCGTCAAGGCCGTCGCCCAGGCCCTCGGCGCCGAGCCGGGCGCCCGCGCCGCCGAGGACCGCGCGGGCGCGGCCGTGGCCGGCCTCATCCAGGCCGGTCAGGCCGACGGCGACATCCACCCCGACGTCACCGTCAACGACATCTACATCCTCTTCTCCACCGCCCCCACCGACCAGCCACCCACTGCCCGAACCCGCTGGCTCACCCTCGTCGTCCCGGGCCTGACCACCCGCGCCCGCCCGACGGGCATCTGAGGACCGGGGAGCGCCAAGCCCCCTGACACCCTGCGTCGGGGGCGCCCATGGGTGCGATGAGTGATCATCCATCCGCCCCAGGGCTACCGGTACCTGAAAGCAGAGGACTTGCGCCAGGTCACGGCGGCGGCGCCTGTTGCGGATGCTGCCCTCAGGCTCAGAAGGGGCTGAGGTGCGGTGCGAGTGTGGTTTCCAGTCGTTGCACTGCGTCTTCGTGGGCTCGCAGATGTGGCTTCATGATCCACAGGTCCTCGCGAAACGGTTCGAAGCCCAACGACTCCCACGTGCGCTGAACTACGGCCTTTTCCCGAAGTATCCGAGCCTCGTCGTCGCGTTCGTCAACAGGGATGTCGATGGGGTGAGTTGCCACGAGGGCGGCGTGCACGGATGTCCAGCGGAGCGTACGAGCGATCAGCAGGCGCCCGACTCCGCCGAGACCGCGCCATGCTGGCGCGATCCGGGCTCGGTCGATGATCGAGCTGGGACCGCGCTGACCTGCTCAAACACCCCTCGGCGCAGTCGTAGGCAGGGGGCTTTTGGAGGCCCGTGTTGAGCGTGGTTCCCCGTCTGTTCTGGCACGTATCTGGCACGCCCCAGTTCCCCGTGAGTCCCTGCCCGGTCTGGACGGTTACGGCACGGGGAACCTGCGCTGTGACGTGTGAGTCCAAGTGCTACCAAATTGCGGTGATCAACGCGGCAATTCCCAGGAGTAGTGTGCCCACCCCCGTCATGATCGGCGCCAAGGCGCTCATGTCCAACCTCGTCGTTCCGCTAGGATCACGCTCGGTAGGCGTGTTGGGTGATCCCATTTCACTCCTCCCCTGCTGCATCTCACGCGAGATGCCTTCGAAGCCCCGTCCGGGTCTGGCGAGACAATGCGGACGGGGCTGTTTGTGATCACGGAACGTATCAGGGGACCTCAATCAGGGAAGCGCCCGGCACTTTGATTCGGCTCTCGGAGGTTTTTGAGAGCCAGGCGCCACGAGGCTCCGTAGATCAAAATTGCGCACCGCTCTCACCTGCATGTTTTCCGGACGGGCATATGCAATGTGCTGCACAGGGCGCTCCCTTGTCTGCACAGGGCGCTCCTCTGTCTGCGCAGGGGCCTCCTCTGTCTGCACAGGGTGCTCCTCGTGTAGCACTGAACCGCCAAAAAGAGCAGCGCAAAACTACCTATATGGGGTGCGCCCTGAAACTGCAAATGGCTTGTTTATGTGCTGCGGCGCACTCGGGCTGGAGCGGTCAAGTTGGGTCGGTGGAGCAGCTTTGGGGCGAGAGATTGTGGCCCCGTAAGCTTCCGGCGCGTCGGGCAGTCTGTGGACCTGCCCGTTAAAGCACGACGTTCGTTCACCGCGTGGGCTGCGCGGCGATCGACGTTGCGGGTGGTGATGTGCTCGGTCTCAAGCATCACCAGGGGTGAGACCACGGTGAGTGCGGCCTGACGCATAGCGGTGCGCGCAGCCTTGTGCTCGGGGGCCTAGGTGTTGAGGGCAGCGACCAGACCGGAGGTATCGCCGACGACGATCACTCGGCGTCCGCCACGCCGTCCGAGACCGCCCGGTCGATCTCTTCGGCGGTGACCGGGCCGCCGAAATCAAGGCGGGGGATGTCCCAGTCCTCGTCCCAGCGCTGGGTACGCAGGGCCGCGAGGTGGAACGCCTCCCGGAAATACTCCGACTCGGATCGGCCCTCTCGTGCGGCGGCCGCCTTGATCAGTGCGAGATCCTCTTCGTCGACCATGACGGTCGTCTTCTTCAGCGCCATGTGGTTATGGTGCCAGCGCCATATGTTTCTGCCTGAGGTGTCGATCAGGACCGAGGCGACAGGCGCCAGTGGCGGGGAGGGCTTGGCGGAGCCGTCAGACGAGACGGGCTCGGTTCCGTGTCGGCCGCCGGGCAAGCGGCGCGGCACAGTGGTCGTGGTTATCGGCCCGCTCCGCGCTTTTCACTGACGTCCCGTCGCATTCTCTTGTGCGGCAGCGACTTCGACTAGCGTGAGGCGGGCAGTCGGGAAGCGTGAACGGCATCTGGTGCGGAACGGGCACGCAGAGGGCACGGCGACGGTGGAGAGGCCTAGACAACAAACAAGGCCCGGGTCTGTGACCTGGGCCTTCGCTATGGAGCGGGTGACGAGAATCGAACTCGCGCTCTGAGCTTGGGAATCACCGGGTGCCAGGCGGCTTACATGGCATCTGACCTGCGTATATGCATGCTGATGGGTGCTGTCGGCGTGGCTTCATGACACCGCAGTTGACCCCCTTGCGCTGCCCTGAAGGGCACGGACGGGGCACGTGCGCGCCGACTGCCGAGCAAGGGGCGCAGGTGGGGCAAAGCGGCGTGCGACGCGTTGTGGACCGGGTCACAGCGTTGCAGCCGCGACCAGTCCGTAGGGGGCCCGACCGCCGGCGGTCCGGACGCAGCGCAAGGCCCACCGCGAGTACGAGAACCGCGTCAACATCCTCGTGTCCGACACCCCGTAGCAAACTTTCCGAGCCCCAAGATCATCCCGTGGTGGGTTTCTGGCGTATCTGGCCCGGGGTTGACACGTTCGCCTAGTATGCATTGCATGGTAGCTGGCAAAGCAAGCAATCACGTGGAGGCCCGCGGTGTGAGCCAGCTGCGCAAGGGCGTGCTGGAGTACTGCGTCCTGGCGTTGCTGTGTGACAGGCCCCGCTATGGGGTGGAGCTGCTGGAGGCTCTTGCGGATACGCCGGTCATGGCGACCAGCCAGGGGACGCTGTATCCGCTGCTGGCCCGTCTGCGCAGAAGTGGCCTGGCGGACACGTTCCTGAGGGAGTCTGCCAGCGGGCCGTCTCGCAGGTACTACGAGCTGACCGACCAGGGGCGGCAGGCCCTGGACGAGTTCTCCGGCCACTGGCCCAGTTTCCGTGACGCTGTTGACCGTTTCCTCGTTCCTGGAGCTGAATCATGAGCGACCCCCTGACCCACCCACTGGTTCGCACTTACCTGGCCTCGGTCGACACAGAGGCAGCAGTGCTGTCCGACGACCGGCGCCGTGACCTGGTGGCAGACCTGCGCGAGCACATCGAGTCTGTGCTGCCGCAGGGCGCCGACGACGCGACGGTCCAGCAGGCCCTGGACCAGCTCGGCACCCCCCGGGAGATCGCCGCCGCCGCGATCGACGAAGAGCCCGGCGTCGACCCGCTGCAGCCGGAAAGCAACGCGCGCACCACTCTGACCCTGGGCATGATGGTTTTGGCCGCCCCGTTCTTCTGGGTCCTCGGTATCGGCCTCGTGCTGGCCGTCCCTGCCGCCGTGCGGATCTGGCGCTCTACGGCATGGACCAGGCGGGACAAGCGTCTGGGCAGCATCTGCGCCCTCTCACCCCTACTGGTGACCCCCGCGGCTGCCGCACCGTTCGCTTTCGCCGATGGGCTCGGCGTCGCCGCACTCATCGGCACATTCCTGATCGCCATGGTGATCCCGCTGGCCGCAGCCATCCGACTGGGACGCAGCGCCGCACGCCTGCACCCACACGCAGCCTGAAAGGCCCGCGGCGCCGGGACGCCAAGTCCTGCTCAGTCCGTTGTCGAGACCGTGCTTACCGGCGTCGGCACCATCAGCACGGTGACGTCGAGGCATCGGGAAAACGAGCTGCACCGACGGGTACGACCCGCTGACCTCACGCAACCGCTCCCTGGTGTCTGAGCCAGAACTCCGGGGCCCTGTACCGATGTTCCCCAACGCGGCTTCAGCGGAACGCCTGGATCGGCGTCCGTGTGGTCCAGGGCGTGCGGAGATCGAGTATCTAACATACATCACTTTGGTACATACACTACTCTAGGTACATGTCTATGAAGCGGACCAATGTCTACGCTGACCCGGAAGACCTCGCCATCATCAAGGAGGCGGCCAAGCGCCGCGGCATCAGTGAGGCCGAGATCATCCGTCAGGGCATCCATCTCGCCGCGATGGCCAATCGTGTGTGGGATGAGCCGTTGTTCTCCCGCACCTTCGCCGGTCCTGGGCGCACCCTTGCCAAGGGCGAGGTTCGTGACGTCGTCGCTGATGCTGCCCAGCGCGAAACCGATGCGGGAACTGCTGCGTGATCATCGTTATCGCTGATACCTCCGGCTTGCTGGCCGCACTCGATTCCACGCACCCGGAGCACGAAGCGGCGCAAGAGGCGATCATGGCTGCCGGGCTGCTCGTCATGTCCCCCTTGCTGCTCGCTGAATTCGACCACGTGGCCACTCGTGAACTGGGCCGTGAGGCCGCGGTGAGCGCGATCGACGACATCCGGGGCTGGATGCGCCGCGGCCGTGTATCCGTACCGGAGATCACCGAGGGGCACCTGGGCATCGCTCAGTCCGTCCGGTCCCGCTACCTGGCGCTCGACCTTGATCTCACCGACGTGGTGAACGTCGCCCTGGCGGCCGACTACGACACCGACGCGATCCTCACCCTGGACCGCCGAGACTTCCGTGCCGTACGCCCCCTCGGCCATCACAAGGCGTTCCGCGTCCTGCCTGACGATCTACCACTCTGACGTCCCACACGTACTCCGTAAGACCTCGAAGGCCGGTCCGCTCTCTCCCGCGCGGAGTTGCCGACGCGCCGGTGCATCCACTCGGTCGGCGAGACGAGGGCTTCTGGCGTGGACCGGTACACGCTGGCCTATGGGAACAGCCCTGGGAGGTGCCTCGGGGGAAGGTCAGTCGTGACCGTTGTCGACCGACGAAGTACCCCGAAGTCCCCACCCCGACGACCGTCCACACGCCCGCTCCGGCGGTCCACCACAGCCACGCTCCGGCCTGCTCCTGCCAGCACGCTCCTGCGGCTGCGCCGTTGCTCGGGCCCAGTGCCCGGACGGTCCGTGCCGTGCTCGCGGTCGGCGTCGTCGTGACCGCGCTCCTGGCGGCCGTCGTCGTCGCTGGCTTCGTGTCGGTGGCCGATCCGGGATCCTCACCCACGGCCACACCAGCGATCAGCTGTCTGTGGAGAGGTCCCCGGCAAGGAGCTGTCCTGTGAGTTCCACGCACCGTGTCCGGGCCGCGGAGAAGCCGTAGGGCATCTTGGTGACCGCTTCGAAGGCGCTCATCTGGACCTCCTCCTCGCCGCTCGCCTCGGCGTCGTAGATGTCGAAGAGCTTCTCCTCTGCCGCGTCCAGTCCGGCCGCTTCAATGGCCTGGTGCAGGGCCTTGTGGTGGGCGCAGTGCCGCGCGGCGAGTTCCTCGACCTGCGGGTCGTGGGGGTCGACGGTGTCATCGAGGGCGGCGTCGGCCGCGTCGAGGCGGTCTGCCTCGGCCCGTAGGCCGGGGTGGGTGGCCAGGGTGATGAACACGCTGGCCTGAATTGCGGCTCCCAGCGGCCCGAAGATCCGTTCCGTGACCAGCAGGGCGTCCAGGTCGGAGGGGCGCAGTGCGCCAGAAGGCAGGTGGCTGAGCCGGTCCGTGACCAAGGGGGAGAGCAAGCCCAGTGGGCTGCCCACGACCCGCAGGCGCTGGACTGCCGCGCGCTGACGCTTGATGTCGGCCTCCTGGGCGGCCAGAGTTTCCTCCAGCCGGCCCAGGACGTCCTCAACGTCCCGGTCCCGGGCTTCGTTGAAGGCGGTCTGCATGTCGTCCAGGCTGATGCCAGCCTCGGACATCTTGCGGATCCACAGCAGGCGGATCATGTCCTCGTAGCCGTAGCGGCGGCGTCCGTCTCCGCCTCGCTCGGGCTCCGGGAGCAGACCGATCTGGTGGTAGTGACGAATGGCGCGCGGGGTGGTCCCGGCGAAGGCGGCGGCATCACCGATCTTGACCTCGCGGGGAGGCATGGCGGAGGGGTACATCGCAGACAGGGCCTTTCGTGCCGTGGTGCCCTCGACAACACCACATGCCGCTACGGCACATGCAACTCCACAACACCCGGACCCTGACGGGCTATCGGGCGCTCCCTCGCCATGGGTGTCCCATCCCAGGACAGGCCCGGAATGGGTGGGGAGATCCGTCGAGCAGGTCTGAGGGCACCCCGAGCAGGGGTTGGGGATTTCCAAGGAGCCCCATCATCACGGCCATATCCGTCGCGGTGGCCGCCGTCGTCATGCGCTCACTGCTCACCAGCCAGCGCCACCGCTGAACCACACCAACACGGCTGCCGGCGCGGCCTCGATACCGCCAAGCATCCGCCGCCCCGGCAGCCCAACCCCTCGAAAGAGGTGCCGACTTCAACGGCGGTCAGGAGCTGACCGACCGGGCCGTGGCCGCGTACATCGCCAAGTACACGACGAAGGGCGCCGAGACGGCGACCGGTTCCCTGGACCGGCCGATACGGCTGATCGCTGAGGTCGCCTACCTCGACATCACCGAGCACGCTCGGCGGTTGATCCGCACCGCGTGGGCGCTCGGCGCGCGGAAGGACCTGGAACACCTCCGGCTCCGTGCCTGGGCTCACATGCTCGGTTTCCGGGGTCACTTCTCCACCAAGTCCCGCCGCTACTCAACGACCCTTGGTGCGCTCCGCGATGCCCGCGCCGCCTGGCGCCGTGCCCAAGCTGCGGCCGCCGAGTCGGAGCAGGACGAGACCACGCTCGTCCTCGCCCACTGGGCCTACGCCGGTACCGGCCTCACTCCCGCCGAGGAATGGCTGACCGCCACCATCACCCCTGCTCCCGGAACAGAAGGAGAACCGACCCACGCGTGACCGGTACCTCAGCGTCGCCCAGGTGTCCGAGCTGCTGGGCACCACGGACCGCTTCCCCCGGCGACTGATCGCCGAGCGGCGCATCAAGTACGTGAAGGTGGGTCGGCACGTCCGTATCCCGGAGAGCGTCATTCAAGCCCCACAAAGTTTCCGATGTTGTCTAGGCCCACCGTCAAGCAACAGCTGGGACCAGAACGTCAGCCATCACCTGGGACTCGACAGCTGGTGCTTGGCGCGTTCGTGCTCGGCGATGCTGATGATGGTCTCGGCGCCGTCGAGTTGGTGGCGGAGCTTGTTGAGCACGTCGGTGCGGGCTGACTGGATGAGGTGGTCCGTGGTCGGGGCAGTGCCGGTGCTGGTTCCGGCGGGGACCCAGAACGTCTTGTGGCAGTGGTCGCGGACGATGTCCTGGCAGGTGCGGATCACCCAGTTCATGGCCACGGTGATCTCGTCGCGGTGGAGCTGGTCCAGGTCCCAGCCGTCGTTGCGCTCGGGGCGGGGCGTCATGCGGAGTGGCCCGTGGGCGGTGTCGACTTCATGGTGAACCAGACCGTCTTGCCCACGGTGTGCTCGATGTCGCCCCAGGCGTCCGCGAGTTCGGTGACGAGGAGCAGGCCGCGGCCATGTTCGCTGTCGGGCTGCGGGGCCTGGGATACGGGGTGGCCGTCGCCGGAGTCGCGTACCTCGATGCGGACTTCCTGTTCGTCTGCTGCGACGCGCACTCTGAACTTCCGGCCGGGTGGCACGCCGTGCAGTAGAGCGTTGGTGGCGAGTTCCGAGACGCAGATCTGGATCTCGTCTAAGCGATCGGTGTAGCCCCACTCGGAGAGTGTCCGGGTCACGAACTGTCTGCTGGCCCGGATGGATGGCTTGCGCCGCGTGAACAGCTGTTGGTGCATCAGATGCACGGTCGGTCACCGCCTCATAGCGTGCTGTGAGATTGAGGTCACCTTATTGCTATTCATGAAAGGTGGCAAGGTAGTCTCAGGGTGGTGGCCATGAGGTCGCTTACTGTGTAAAGCGGCAAGGTTGGCGAGTCCGATCAAGCTTGAGGAGGGGCCGGTGCCGGGCGAAGCGTGGATCAGCACCTCGATGCCTTATCTGCGGCCGACGGCCGGAGGGCAGGGCGATGTGTGGGGGCAGGAAGCCGCGGCGCGGGGGCGTCGGGGCACCCAGCGGATCGTGGGCGCGGGGGAGGTGCCCGCATCGGATGTGGTGGCTCGGCTTCTGGGGCTTGCGGAGGGGGAAGCGGTCGTCGTGCGGCGGCGGATCATCCTGCTGGATGAGCAGCCGTGCGAGCTGACCGACTCCTACTACCCGGCCCGCATCGCGGCAGGAACCGCCCTCGCGGGCACCGCGAAGATCCGGGGTGGGGCGGTGTCGCTGCTTGCCGAACTGGGTTACGTGGGGCGACGGGTGCAGGAGGATGTGGCGGCTCGGATGCCAACCGAGGAAGAGCGGGAGCTGTTGCGGACCGGTGTCGACGAGCCGGTCTTGCGGTTGGAGCGTGTTCTTCTTGATGGGGGCGAGCGTCCGATCCAGGTCGACCTGATCACGATGCCCGCCCACCGGCAGCGCCTGCGCTACGAACTCACGATGGGATGACCGTGCCCAAGGCCGAACAGGACGCCGTCGACCGACGCTCCCTGCACGAGCGGATCGCTGCCGACCTGCGGGACGAGATCATGTCGGGCGACCTTCGTCCCGGCGCGAACCTGCCGTCCACCGCGCAGCTCAAGGAGCGCTTCGACGCCTCGAACGCGACCGTGCAGAAGGCGTTGCAGCTGCTGAAGGACGAGGGGCTGGCGGTCGGGCGCGCCGGAGCGGCCGTCACCGTACGGGAGCATCGGCAGCGCACCATGCGGCCCGCCTCGTACATGGCTCCGGCCGCACCCGGTGAGCCGTACCGGTGGATCAGCGAGGCCGCCAGCCGACAGACGCGCGGGAGCAGTCGGCTCCTGGAGGTTGCCGAGGTCCGGCCGCCCGCCGATGTCGCGGAGGCGCTGCGGCTGCCGGAGGACGGCGCGGCGTTGCTGCGGGCGCAGGTGCTGCTGATGGATGACGAGCCGGTGGAGCTGGTGAAGTCGTACTACCCGCTGGAGTTGGCGCGCGGGACGGAGATGATGAACCGCCGTAAGATCAAGGGCGGCACCCCGGCCCTCCTGGCGGAGCTGGGCTACTCGCCCCGCCTCAGCGTCGACAAAGTGTCCGCCCGCGTGCCGACCCAGGAGCAGTACACGGTGCTCGGGCTGCCGGGCAATCTGCCCGTGCTGCGCACGCTCCGGGTGGTGTACAGCGACGACGAACGTCCCATCGAGGCCACGGTGATGGCCAAGGCCGGTCACCTCTACGAGTTGCAGTACGAGTTCACCCCTTCGTGACTGCGGCTACGAACGGCCCGCACCACTTCAGCCGACTAATGGGAGCCCCGCGTGAGTGAGCCGAAGAAGACGTTCCTGTACGTCGTCGTCTGCGCGGCCGGGGTCGCCGACGACGTCGGCAAGCTCATCAACGCGGCGCAGGAGCAGGGCTGGGGCGTGGGCGTCATCGCCACGCCGCAGGGCCTTGGCTTTATCGACGCCCAAGCCATCGAGGCCCGGACCGGCTGTCCGATCCGCTCCGCCTGGCGCTCCCCCGGCGACCCACGGCCGCTCCCGCCCGCGGACGCGATCGCCGTCGCCCCGGCAACGTTCAACACCATCAACAAGTGGGCCGCCGGAATCGCGGACACCCTGGCTGTGGGTGTCTTGTGCGAGGCCTACGGCTTGGGGATACCGACCGCCGTCCTGCCCTATCTCAACGCCGCACAGGCCGCGCACCCCGCCTACCGGCAGGGCCTGGAGCGCCTACGCGAGATGGGGGTGCTCGTCGCCGACTACGAGCCGCACCAGCCGAAGGCGGGCGGCGGCCGTGACGGGTTCCGGTGGGAGCGAGCGGTGGAGCTTCTCACACCCAGGGTGCGTTCTGGTGCGGATCTGGCACGGGACGCTTAGAGAGGTCTAGACAACAAAGAAGCCCCGGGCCGCTGGCCTGGGGGCTTTGTGGTGGAGCGGGTGACGAGAATCGAACTCGCGCTCTGAGCTTGGGAATCACGGGGGTTCGGCCGATGATCTGGCCGCCGACCTGCAAAAACTCCGGGTGGCGGTCGCCATGACCGGGCGTCGTGTCGCCGCCATTGACCGTGGTTGACCGCTCCTTCTGGTGCGCATCTGGTGCGGCCCTGCGTCTCTGTTCGCTGGCCACTGGACAGGTCCCTCAAGTCCGCCTGCCCCACTATGAGTGGGTGACTGCCCAAGGTGCTAACGGTTGGCTACGCTTGACCTGCAAGCACTGGGGACTGCGATACGGGGGACGAGCACACAATGAGTCGCCGCCCCTTCTTGGCCTACCTTGACGAGGCATGGACCCGTCTCCTCCACGGGCGAGGTAGGTCGGAAATCCCCGACATCATAAATTGGGCCGACATCGAGGCGTCTTGGGGAGACGTCCGGAAGAACGTTGTCTCTTCACTTCGAAAAGGTGAAGTTGGGCCAGATTACGTCGAGGTTATAGACCTACCCAAAAATTCCGTTGCCGTGCGTCCTATCGCGCGTCTTACAGTGCATGACCGCCTTATTTATGACACCCTCGTATTTTCAATCGCAGAGTTGGTAGAGAGTCAGCTTCACAGTAGTGTTCATAGTGCCCGATGGGGCAACAACGGTAAATCTTTCTGGTCGCCCATCAATAATTGGGTGTCCATGCAGAAGCGCGGCGTTGGCATGATGCTGAAGGCTCCGTATCGACTGGCCCGAACTGACGTCGTTTCGTTTTATGAACACATAGATGTCGACACATTGGCGATTGATATTCAGTCGGCTGGCGCAACGTCATGGGTGACGCAGCACCTAATTAAGTATCTGCGCATGTTCCAATCATCAAGTCATGCCTGGGGGGTGCCTCAAGGGCCTGACTCGTCAGCGATTCTGGCCAATCTCTACTTGCTTCCCGTTGACGAGTTCGTGCATCGAGCAGGTTTCGATTACCTACGCTACTCGGATGACATGATGCTATTCGATACTGAAAGGGAGTCCCTCCGTAACGCATTGTTAGAGATCAATGCGATCCTGCGTTCGCGTCGCCTCACTATGTCCACAACTAAGACGCGTATATACGACCCAGCGCAGGCGCTCTCGCAGCTCGAAAGTCTGGAAAAAGACGCTATCAACTACGGAATTAAGATTGGTGAGGTTGGAGCGGAGGAGAGGCTATACAAGCTTTTCTTGGAGGCAACCGCGGCTGAGCAAATAGATCGTGACGTGAAGTTCTCGCTCTTCCGCATGGGGAATGTCAAGGATGATAGAGCACTCGGGTGGGCGCTACGCAATCTAAAGGAGAGTCACCATCTAGCAAGTGAGCTCTTGAGGTACTTGGAATGCTTTCCTGAAAGGCGTCTGGGGATAGGTAGGGCGTACATATCAACCATGCGGCTGGTCGAGGACCATAAGTACGATCACCTAGAGCAGAGAATTCTGCAATCAGCGATTCGGGTGAAAATTCGGTCTGTGAAGATTCGCGATAGGGCATGGGCCATCTTGCAGGATAAAAATAAACCAAGCTTGCCCCGCGAGTTCGCTGCTCGTTATCTGGGCAGGGTCAGCACTATCGCTGATGGGCAGTTGCTGCGTCGGCAGTTCGAGAATGAATCCGATGCCAATGTCAGGCGGGCCTTGTTGGTTGCCATGTACGAAGCGCACTCAGTCTCGCGCCTCCTGCTAAAGCGACTCGCAACCTCTAATACAAAGCTCACGTGGGTAAGTCGGTACCTACTGAATAATCCTCGTGTCCCTCTGCCTCGCTAGGGGTAATTTTGCTGCGATTGTTCCTTTATGGCGCTGTGGCCCTATCCGCTGGCGTCGCGAGCTTCTTCATATCCAACTCAACAGTCGTCAACATGACCGCCGGCCTGAGCGTCGGGCTCTTCGTGCCTGTAGTTGATGAAGTGGTGCAGAATTGGGACAACGTTCGGCACCTGTGGTACGCGTTGCGGTATCGAAACCGTCCTATCAGGGTTTCGACCTCTTATCTCTTCAAGATCTACCTGGACGGAAAGTACCTGCTTGTCAGAGGGTCGAGGTACCCTAACCAGTTTCAGCCGGTCGGGGGAGTCCATAAAGTTACACCGCAAGGAAATGCCGTGCTTTCCAGTATGGGAGTTACGGACGACAACCTGGTGCCTCTCGACGCAATTAGCTACGGTGATTTGCGTGTACGGGTTCCAGGTAAAGCAATCTTCAGTTTCTTTCGGTGGTTCGATACGAGGTCTGGCCGGGAAGACGCTCCTTGGCGAGAATTTCAAGAAGAGTTGCTCGCGACTAATCTTTTGCCTCAAGATAAGTTTCCGCACATTATGCACAACTACCTGAGGCGGGAAGTCGATGCGATCCGCTACAGCGAGTGGGCTGATTCACTGGAAATTCTGGTTCGGGATATATACGAACTGGTGCCGAACCGAGATCAGGAAAGCGCGTTGAGGCAACTGGTGGCATCGGGGCATCCGGACGTCATTTGGGTTACCTCGCAGCAAATCAAGCGTCGTGGTGCTGTCCCTGGGCAGCCGCATTCCGTCGAAGTCTCAGCACACAGCAAGGCGGTCTTGTAAGTGAGGTCGGCGGAGCGGCTTTGGGCTGGAGCTGCTTTGGGGTGAGAGATCATGGCCCCGTAAGCTTCCGGCGCGTCGGGCAGTCTCTGGACCTGCCCGCTAAAGCACGACGTTGGGGCCATGATCTTAGAGGCTCGCCCCAAAGTGGCTGCCTAAAGCCGTGGAGCCGACCGCCCCAGCCACGACGTACCCCCTCTCTGACGTCAAGCGGCTGACCGCTGTGCACGCGGCACGGGCGGCGGCCGGGCTGGAGCGGGGCGGAGACAGGAGCGCAGGCCCGGCCGGGGGCCGGGCCGCGCGCGGTGAGCGGAGCGAGCCGACTTGAACCCGTAGAGAAGGTTGTAACTCACTGCTGGCGCTTGGCGCGTTCGTGCTCGGCGTTGGTGATGATGGCTTCGGCGCCGTCGATCTGGTGGCGGAGCTTGTTGAGGATGTCGGTGCGGGCCGAGTTGATGAGGTGGTCCGTGGTCGGCGTCGTGCCGGTGCTGGTTCCGGTGGGGACCCAGAACGTCTTGTGGCAGTGATCGCGGATGATCTCCTGGCAGGTTCGGATGACCCAGTTCATCGTCACGGTGATCTCGTCGCGGTGGAGCTGGTCCAGGTCCGAGCCGTTGTTGTGGTCGGGGTGGGACGTCATCGGTCGGCCTTCTGTTGGGCTGTGAGTTGGGCGGTGATGGTGCGGCCGTGCTGGTTGCCGGTGATGTCGACTCGGCAGGCCAGGGCCATGACGATGCTTAAGCCGCGGCCGTGGGCGTCGTACGGGTCCGCCTCGGTCGGGTGCGGTTCGGGGCTTCCGCCCGAGTCGCTGACGGAGATCGCGACGGTCTGAGGGGACAGCGTCAGCGTGAGGTTGAAGGTGCCGAAGTCCGTGCCGCTGGCGGTGTGGTTGACGGCGTTGCTTCCGAGTTCGCTGACGATCAGCTCGGCGTCGTCCACGCAGGGGTGGCCGTGCAGGATGTCGCGGGTCCAGCGGCGGGCGCGGGTCACTTCTTCTCGGAAACCTGGGCATGTCAGTCCCCAAACTCGCGGACTACTCATATACTCGTGCATACAAGTTCCTTCATGCTGGTAGGGGCTATGGATCGTGGGTTAGTGCTAGATGAGTCGTACGCCGTCGTGGGCGCGGACGGCTGGCGGGGATGCGTTGTCGATGGCGTCCAGGACGCGGATGGCGTATGCCTCGTCGGCGAGTTCGGTGATCTCGTCGCGGGTGGCCCAGCGCAGGGCGCGGGTTTCTGCTCCGGTGGTCGGGGTGCCGTCGATGGCCTCGCAGCGGAAGACCATGGAGACGATCAGGCCGGTCATGTTCTTGTAGATGCCGGTGAGGGTCGCGGGAAGCGCGATCTTGATGCCGGTCTCTTCGAGGACTTCCCGTTGCAGGGCGTCGGGGATGGTTTCCTCGCGTTCGAGTACGCCGCCGGGCGGTTCCCACTTACCGTTGTCCCGTCGCTTGATCAGCAACGCACGGCCAGCGTCGTCGACGATGACTCCGGCGACGCTCACGGAGTGCGGGCGCTCAGTGCTCACGTTCCACGCCCCTCTCGGCTGGCTAGGCTTTCCACCGTAGCAACACCGCTTAGCCGCTCGTCTAGATACCTAAAGGAGTATGTGCATATGCCTTCTCTGACCTCTGTTCTGGGTGTATTGGACCCCACGAGTGACCGGGCGGTGTTCCGGCAGATCGCCGACGCGCTGCGGGAAGCGATCGACAAGGGGCGTTTCCGGGAGGGGGACAAGCTGCCTTCGGAGACTGAGCTGGTGGAGCACTTCGGGGTGTCGCGGATGACCGTGCGCAACTCGTTGTCGCTGCTCCAGCAAGAGGGGCTGGTGGTCTCCGAGCACGGTAAGGGGGTCTTCGTCCGGCCACGACCCCCGGTCAGGCGGCTGGCCTCAGACCGGTTCGCGCGACGCCATCGCGATCAGGGGAAGGCGGCCTTCACCGTGGAGGCCGAAGCAGCGGGGAGTCGTCCGGAGGTGGACGGCCTGGAGGTGAAGGAAGAGCGGCCGTCGCCGGACATCTCTGCCCGGCTTGGCTCGCCGCGCAAGGTGCTGGCCCGGCGGCGCCGGTATCTGCTGGACGGGCGCCCGGTGGAGTTCGCCACCTCGTACCTGCCGCTCGACCTCGCGCGGAACACGCCGATCGCGCAGCCCAACCCTGGTCCCGGCGGTATCTACGCCCGGCTGGAGGAGCTGGGGCACCGCCTGGATCACTTCGATGAGGAGATCCGGGCTCGGATGCCTTCGCCTGCCGAGGTGCGGACGCTTCAGCTCGCCTCTGGCGTCCCGGTGATCTCGCTGATCCGTACCGCCTTCGACACGGAGGGGCGCGCGGTCGAGGTCTGCGACACCGTGATGGCCGCTGACGCCTACGTTCTGGCCTACCAGCTCCCCGCTACCTGACAGGCGGCGGCCGGATGGCGCGCTGTGCGGCTGTGGCGGGCCGCTTCTCTCGACTCGTACGCACGCACACCCATACTCGTATAGACGAGTGGCTGAGTGGTGTGGCATGGTGGTGATCGCTCCCGGCGCGATCGGGTTCGACCACTGGTACTCATCTAGACAACTAGGTGGGCAATGTTGCGAGAGAAGGAGAAGTAATTGCGTTCCATCCGTGTCGAGACCTCCGGTGCCACGGTCCTGCTGACTGAGGCACCGGAGCCCAAGGTCAGGGACCGGCAGAGTGGCGAGATCGCCAAGGACGCGCAGACCGGCGAGACGCTGATGCGCTTGGGTGTCGTCTACATCGACGGCGGGGAATCCTCCCTGCTCCAGGTCACCGTGCCGGAAAGCGGCGTGACGGAAGGGCTGGCGCTCGGCTCGCCGGTCACACTGTTCGGGCTGATCGCCCGGCCGTGGGACACGGTGTTCAACGGGCAGCAGCGGCACGGCATCGCCTTCCGTGCTGACGCCATCGCTCCGGCTGCCATGCCGGTTGGTGCGGGGGCCGGAGCCTGATGTCCGACGTGATGACGTTGATGGAGGTGGGTGGTCCGGTCGCCGGAATGGTCGGCGGGGCCGCCTACCTCCGGGCCCGGCACCCGGCCGCGTACTGGTCCACGGTCGGGCTGCCCATCTCCACGGCCCGGCTGCTGGGGTCGTACGGGTCCGTGATGGATGCGTGCGGGCTGACGGTCCCGCCGTCCCGGCTGCGGGCCTGGGCGACGCAGGCGCTCACCCATCGGGAGGTTCGGCCGGTCCCGCCGCGTCGGGGCCTGATCCGGCCGACATCGACTGGGCTGCGGGTTCGGCTGCGGTTGGCGCCGGGGCAGGAACCTGCGGACGTGGCGGCCTCGGCCGAACGGTTGCGGCATGCCTGGGGCGTTCACGGCGTGTACGTGGAGGTGGTGAAGCCGGGTGTGGTTGAGCTGCGGTTGATCGGCTTCGACGTGCTGCGGAGGGTACGGATGCCCCGGAAGGCAGCGGGCGGCTTCCTCAAGGTGCCGTTGGCGCTGCGGGAGGACGCGACGCCGTTCGTACGGGACTACCGGGCCGTTCCGCACCAGCTGACCTTGGGCGCGACGCTGTCGGGGAAGTCCATGTTCCTGCGGCACTTGATAGCCGGGCTGGCCCGGCACCCGGTCGCGCTTGTCGGGATCGACTGCAAGCAAGGCGTGGAGCTGGCGCCGTTCGCTCCCCGGCTGTCGGCCCTGGCCACCGATCCATTGCAGGCGGCTGACCTGTTGCCCGTGCTCGTCAGGCTGATGGAGGAACGGTACGACCTGATCAAGGTCCGCCAGGGCATCGCCCCCAGTACGCCGGATGAAGGGATCACCTCTGACATCTGGGGACTGCCGGACGAGGAACGGCCGGTGCCGGTGGTGCTGCTCGTGGACGAGGTGGCCGAACTGTTCCTCGTCGCCACGCGGAAGGACGAGGAACGGCGGGACGAGATGGTTACCCAGCTCATCCGGCTCGCCCAACTCGGCCGCGCGGCAGGCATCTACCTGGAGGTGTGCGGACAGCGTTTCGGCGCCGAGCTGGGCAAGGGCGCGACGATGTTTCGGGCTCAGCTGACCGGACGGGTCTGCCACCGCGTGAACGATGAAGCCTCCGCCAAGATGGCCTTGGGCGACATCGCCCCCGAAGCGGTCGGCGCGGCCTGTGCCATCGCACCGGAACGGCCTGGCCTGGCCGTCGCCGGGGACACCTCCGGCGGCTGGAGCCGTATCCGTACGCCTTACATGTCGCTGGGTGACGCTGCGGCTGTCTGCCGCGAACAGGCTCACCTAGTCCCGGTGTTGCCCGCGCTTGAACCGTTCCGGCCGGACGCGCCGGCCGTTCCGGTGAGCGCTTCGACGTCGCTTCTCAAGCCGTCGCCGGTCACCGAGTAACCCGCCCCCACCCACTGGTCGGCGCGACCTCATCGCGCCATGTCCCTACCCCTGCCATGCCTGAAACCGAATGGAGTCGCTGTGTCCCGTCCCACCATCTCCGAGGTCTCCGCGCTCGTCGCCGACCTGTCCGACTTCCGCACGCTCGGAGGCGAGGGCTACGCGGAGCTGATGAGCCGCAAAGCCGACCTGTTGGAGCGTATTGCCGCCGCTCAACCCGATGACACCGAGGCCGCTGAGGTCGCCGCTGCCGCTCGCGCACGTGCCGACGAACTCACGGCGGGCGGCTGACCCCCTGGAAGGAGTCCCTGCCCATGCGCGCTCACCTGGCGCGGGTTGACGCAGTGCTGGTGCAAGCCGTCATCGCTGCCGCGCTGTCCTTCGCCCACCTGCATGACCTGGCCTCGGCGGCCGGGCAGGATGGGTGGAAGGCGTGGGCCTACCCGGTCTCGGTGGACCTGCTGCTTGTGGCGGCCTGGAAGCGGCTGCGGTCGGGCTCGTCCAAGGCGGCTGGCTGGTGCTGGTTCGTCGTCGCCCTGGCCGCGTCGCTCGGGGCCAACGTCGCCACCGCCGGGCTGCTCGACCTGACCGACGTACCGGCCTGGCTGCGCATCCTCGTCGCCGGATGGCCAGCGGTCGCCTTCCTCGGCGGAACGCTCCTCGCCCACACCACTCCAGTGGCCGAAACCGCATCGACTCCGGCCGAACCGGAAACATCGGAGCCACCTGTCGAACCGGCGCCCGAGAAGCCGAAGCCTCCCGCGCCGCACGTTCCGGCCGCGCTCGTCACCCACGCACGCAAGCTCGCCGACGAACACCGCACCCGTACCGGCTCACCCATCGACACCGACACCCTGCGCGCCCGCCTCGGCGTCCCCGCGCCGCTGGCCGACGCCATCGCCACTCACCTCAAGTGATCAAGGAGACGACACCCGTGCGCCCCTCCACTCTCCACGCCCTCGAACTCGCCGCCGTGCTCACCCGCCAAGACCAGTTCATAGAAGCCGTAAGCATCGCCGAGCCCGTCATCCTCGCCGCCGACATCGAAGAACGTGCCGAGATCAGGCAGTGGCTGGCCGACCACGCCGATGACTTCACCAGCCGAGGGGAGAACGGCTGATGCCCGCGCCTCGCCGCTTCCGCAGCGTCATCCGCATCGGCCCGGTCCGCGTTGGCACCGCCAACGACCAGCGGGGCCGTGAGAAGCACACCGCCGTGTGCACCGCACCGCGCTGCGACTTCTCCGCCGACTACGACACCCGCGCCGCCGCCGAACTGGCCGCCCGTACGCACCGTTGCCCCGTTCGCTGAAAGGAGATCGCCCGTGACCGTCAGCCTGCCCCTGGTCTTCGTCCTCGGCGTCATCGCCTGGTTCGTAATCAAGTTCCTGGGCGTCCGCATGTGGGTTGCCGTCGTCATCGCGCTGTTCGGCTTCTGGCTCGCCCACACCGGCCTCGCGCCCTTCGTGGAGTCCGGTACGCGCTCCGGCGTCGACACAGTCAACCCCGAACACGACTAGACGAGTAGGTAAGAGGAGATCGCTGTGTTCCGACCGAAGTACCCCGAAGCCCCCACCCCGACGACCGTCTACACGCCCGCTCCGGCCGCTCCGGCGGTCCAGTACAGCCACGCTCCGGCCTGCTCCTGCCAGCACGTTCCTGCGGCTGGGCCTGCTCGGCAGACGTCGTGGCTCGGGCCCAGTGCCCGGACGGTCGGTGTCGTGCTCGCGGTCGGCGTCGTCGTGACCGCGCTCCTGGCGGCCGTCGTCGTCACGGCCATATCCGTCGCCGTGGCCGCTGTCGTCATGCGCTCGCTGCTCACCAGCCAGCGCCACCGCTGACCCACAACGAACACGACTGCCGGGGCGGCCTCGATACCGCCAAGCATCCGCCGCCCCGGCAGCCCGACCCCTCGAAAGAGGTGACACCCATCATCACCCGCACCACCCCGCCGCCGCTGCCCCAACTCGGCAACCTGGCGGCGCTGGGCACCATGCCCGCACTGCTCCGTCAGCTCTCCGGCCTCGGCGGCTGCACCACCCCGATCCGCCTCGACGGCCACCTCACCGAACACCACGTCAACCGCGACACTGGCGAGATCGGCCGCGTCCTCCGTCACCTGGACTCCACCGAACTGCCCGCCGGGCATCTGCTGGTCCGCTGCAACAACCGCCGCACCACCCGCTGTGCGGCCTGCGCCGAGACCTACCGCCGCGACACCTTCCACCTGATCACCGCCGGACTACGCGGCGGCAAAGGCACCCCTGAAGACGTCGCCACACACCCCCGCGTCTTCGCCACCTTCACCGCGCCCAGCTTCGGCCCCGTCCACAACCGGCTTACCGGTCCGGCTGGCACGGTCCGTCGGTGCCGGTGCGGCGTCCGCCACGACCAGGACGACGATGCCCTTGGCACTCCGCTCGCCCCGCGCAGGTACGCCTACGAATCCGCGGTGCTCTGGAACGCCCACGCGGGCATGCTCTGGCGGCGCTTCTCGATCTACCTGCGGCGGGAGGTCGCCAAGCGGGCCGGACTCAGTCAGCGAACCCTCCGCGACCACGCTCGGCTGTCCTTCGCCAAGGTCGCCGAGTACCAGAAGCGTGGCGCCGTCCACTTCCATGCCGTGATCCGCATCGACGGTCCCGGCGGTGGCGACACCCCGCCTCCGGCCTGGGCCACGGTCGAGCTGCTGACCGACGCCATCCAGGCGACTACGCCCAAGGCGCAGGTTGCCGGGCCGGTCATCGACGGACGGGCCCACACCTTCGCCTTCGGCAGCGAACTCGACGTGCGGCCCATCCGGGGCGCCGACTTCAACGGCCAGCAGGAGCTGACCGACCGGGCCGTGGCCGCGTACATCGCCAAGTACGCCACCAAGGGCGCTGAGACGGCGACCGGTGCATTGGACCGGCCGATACGGCTGATCGCCGAAGTCGCTCAGCTCGACATCACCGAGCACGCCCGGCGGTTGATCCGCACGGCCTGGGCCCTCGGGGCGCGGAAGGACCTGGAACACCTCCGGCTCCGTGCCTGGGCTCACATGCTCGGCTTCCGGGGCCACTTCTCCACCAAATCCCGCCGCTACTCCACCACCCTCGGCGCCCTCCGCGACGCCCGCGCCGCATGGCGACGTGCTCAGGCTGCGGCCGCCGAGTTGGAGCAGGACGAGACCACGCTCGTCCTCGCCCACTGGGCCTACGCCGGAACCGGCCTCACCCCCGCCGAGGAATGGCTCACCGCCACCATCACCCCCGCTCCCGGAACGGAAGGAGAACCCACCCATGCGTGACCGGTACCTCAGCGTCGCCCAGGTGGCCGAGCTGCTGGGCACCACGGACCGCTTCCCCCGGCGGCTGATCGCCGAGCGGCGCATCAAGTACGTCAAGGTGGGCCGCCACGTGCGCATCCCGGAGAGCGTCATTCAGGAGTACATCGACGCCAACACCGTGCGGCCGGTGCAGCCCCGGCGCCGTCACCTCCGGCGGGCTGCCTGATGGGGAACAAGAAGGGCAATCGCCGCCGCTTCGGCTCGGTCCGCCAGTACCGGTCGGGCCGTTGGACTGCGGGCTACCTGGCGCCGGATGGGCAGGAGCATCGCGCGCCTGAGACTTTCGCGACCAAGAAGGACGCTGAGGTGTGGCTGTCCCAGGTCGAAGCGGACCTGACGCGTGGGGACTGGCAGGACCCGGACGCGGGGGCCGTCAACTTCGAGGTGTACGCCGTGCGGTGGGTTAAGGAGCGCGGGCTTTCCGCCACTACCGACGAGTTGTACCGGCGGCTCCTGCGGCTGCACATCTTGCCGACGTTCCGCGCCTGGGACCTGGACGAGATCACACCTCCGCGCATACGTACCTGGCGGGCTGAGCGGCTGGATACGGTTGGGGAGACCACCGTTGCGAAGTCGTACCGGCTGCTGAAAGCCATCCTGGAAACGGCTGTTGAGGATGAGCTGATCCGGCGGAACCCCTGCCGGATTCGTGGAGCGGGGAAGGAGTCGGCTGGCGAGCGTCCGATTGCCACCGTGGAGCAGGTGGATGCGCTGGCCGACGCCATGGGGCCTCGGTGGCGGTTGATGGTCTACATCGCGGCGTACGGTCCCGCTCGCCCCGAAGAGCAAGCGGAGATGCGCCGACCGGACGTGGACCTCGAAACGGTCGGTGTGTGGGTTCGTCGGGCGGCGCCAGAGCTGACGACCGGCCGCCGGGTGGTGGGCGATACGAAGTCGGAGGCGGGAAAGCGGTTCATCGTGCTGCCCGGCTTCATGCGGAAGGACCTGGAGCGGCACGTGAAGTGGTTCGCGGAGAAGGAGCCGAACGGGCTGCTCTTCGTCGGCGAGAAGGGCGCCCCGTTCCGGCGGTCGACGTTCGGGCGGAAGTGGCGGAAGGCTCGGGCGAAGGCTGGGCTGCCGGAGGACTTCCGCTTCTACGATCTTCGTCACACCGGGCACACCCTCTCGACCCAGTCCGGCGCGACGCTCAAGGACACGATGGTGCGCGCAGGACAGTCGTCCGAGCGGGCCGCGTTGATCTACCAGCACTCGCCGCTGGAGCGGCAGAAGGAGGTGGCCGCCGGGATCGATGCCCGGGTCCGGGCCGACCGGCACAAGGGCGCTCAGCAGGGCGGCGCGGGGGCTTCTGGTGCGGATCTGGTGCAAGACGCTTAGAGAGGTCTAGACAACAAACAAGGCCCGGGTCTGTGACCTGGGCCTTCGTCGTGGAGCGGGTGACGAGAATCGAACTCGCGCTCTGAGCTTGGGAATCACCGGGTGCTGGGAGCGGCTTGTGGTATCTGACCTGCGCAGATATGCCCTGTGAGGCGCTGTCGGTGTGGCTTCATGAGACCGCTGTTGCCCCCCATTGGCTCTCCTGAAGGGCACGGAAAGGGCACGCGTGCCCCGGCCGCCGGGTGTCGGGCGCTGGTGGGGGAAAGCGTCAGGCGACGTGTCGTGGCCCCCATCACCGGATTGCAGCCGCGACCGGTCCGTAGAGGAGCCGGTCACAGCCACTGGTCCGTCTCTCAGCAGCAACCAGCCTGAGGAGTGGCGCCGATCTGGAGAGTGGCGGGGGCAGCGCAGCAGCCGCCGCCGTTGGCCTCGGCATCGGCGGGTTCATCGAACAACCCGGCGCCGCCGCAGACACCGGTCTCCGGCAGCGTGAGCTCCACGCGCTCGGCGGCCTCGCGGTCTCCTGCCAGAGCGGCGGCGATGGAGCGGACCTGTTCGTAACCGGTCATTGCGAGGAAGGTCGGGGCACGGCCGTAGGACTTCATGCCGACCAGGTAGATGTCCTTCTCCGGGTGGGAGAGCTCGTTTACCCCGTGCGGATAGACGGTGCCGCAGGAGTGCTGGTTGGGGTCGATCAGCGGAGCGAGCTCGACCGGGGCCTGGAGACGTTCGTCGAGGCCGAGGCGGATCTCGGAGAGGAAGGACAGGTCGGGGCGGAAGCCGGTCAGCACGACCACCTCGTCCACCGGCTCGAGCCGTCGTCCGTCCTCGCCGATCAGGATCAGACGGGCGTCGTCGCGCTCGATGGTCTCGGTGCGGAAGCCGGTGATCGCGTCCGCGAGGCCGTTGTCGACGGCGGCCTTCGCGGCGAGTCCGAGGGCGCCGCGGGCGGGGAGTTGGTCGGCCTCGCCACCGCCGAACGTGGAGCCGCTGATGCCCCGGCGCAGGATCCACACCGCGTGGGTGCCCGGCTTGTCCTTGGCGAGATCGGCGAGCGTGGCGAGTGCAGTGAAGGCCGAGGCGCCGGAGCCGATGACGGCGGTGCGCTTGCCCGCGTACCGGGCCCGGACGGCGGGATCCTTGAGGTCCGGCACACGGTAGGTGACGCGGTCGGCCGCCGCCCGCTCACCGAGGGCCGGCAGGCCGCTTCCACCGGCCGGGCTCGGCGTGGCCCAGGTGCCGGAGGCGTCGATGACCGCGCGGGCGAACACGCGCTGCTCGCCGCCGTCGGCGGTGTAGTGCACGACGAAGGGCTGGGACTCGCGGTCGGCGTCAACGATGCGGTCGCGGCCGGTGCGGGAGACGCCGTTGACCGTGGCGCCCAGGCGGACCCGGTCGCCCAGGGCTTCGGCGAGCGGCTGGAGGTACTGCTCGGCCCAGTCTCCACCGCTCGGGTACGTGGCGGCGTCCGGCCTGACCCAGCCGGTGGGGGCGAGCAGCTTCTCGGCGGCCGGGTCGGTGACCTCGCCCCAGGGGGAGAACAGCCGCACGTGCGACCACTCGCGCACCGCGGAGCCAGCGGCTTCACCGGCCTCTAGGACCAGCGGTTCGATGCCGCGCTCGATCAGGTGGGCGGCAGCTGCCAGACCGATGGGGCCGGCCCCGATCACGACGACGGGCAGCTCGGTAGTGGACGCGTTCACGCTCGTCTCCTCATTGTTTCGACATTCGTCGATGACTTGCGCTGGCCAGCATGACACCTGTATCGATAAGCGTCAACATAGACATTCATCGAAGCAGGGGGTTGTTCATGGAACACGTTGACGTGGCGGTGATCGGGGGCGGTCAGTCCGGGCTGGCCGCAGCGGACGCGCTGGTCCGGCATGGGCTGAGGCCGTTGGTGCTGGAGGCGTCGGGCCGGGCTGCCGGGTCGTGGCCGCGCTACTACGACAGCCTCACCCTGTTCTCGCCCGCCCGGTACAGCTCCCTTCCCGGGGTGCCGTTCAGCGGAGCCCCCGACCGCTACCCGCATCGGGATGAAGTCGCCGCCTACCTTGTCTCCTACGCCGCTCGCCTGGATGCCGACATCCGCACCGGCACCCGCGTCGGCGACGTGCGTGCCGAGTCGGACAGGTTCGTCGTGAGCCTGACGGGTGGAGGCCAGGTGGCAGCGCGCGCCGTGGTCGCCGCATCCGGCACCTTCGGCCGACCTCATCGGCCGGTCCTGCCGGGGCTGGAGCGCTTCACCGGCGAGGTGCTGCACGCCGCCGAATACCGCTCGCCCGCGGCGTTCGCGGGGCAGCGGATCGTGGTGGTGGGGGCGGGAAACTCCGCAGTGCAGATTGCCGCCGAACTGGCCGTCGTCGCTCGGGTGACGCTCGCCAGTCGCGGCCCGGTGAAGTTCGCCCGCCAACACATCCTCGGCCGGGACCTGCACTTCTGGCTCAGGTTCACCGGCCTCGATGCCGCCCCGGTCGGCCGCTTCCTGCGCACACCGCCAACGCAGTTGGTCATCGACGACGGCCGCTACCGCGCCGCACTCACCAGCGCCGCCCCGGACCGCCGCGAACTGTTCACCTCCATTGAGGGCGGTGAGGTGACCTGGTCGGACGGCAGCAAGGAGGAGGTAGACGCCATTGTGCTGGCCACCGGCTACCGCCCCGACCTTCCCTACCTGCACAACCTCGGCGCGCTCGACAGCGCCGGGCACCCGCGCCACCGCGACGGGACCTCCCTCACTCACCGCGGGCTGGCGTTCGTCGGGCTGGAGTGGCAGCGCAGCCTGTCGTCCAACTCGCTGCGCGGTGTCGGCAAGGACGCCGCACGGGCCGCCCGCCGCCTGGCCGCCTACCTGGCCCGCAGCTGAGCCGGACAAGGCCCTCCTTGCTTGGTTCGACATGTGTCAACATAGACGCATGTCGAACACCAAGGTGCTGCCGCTGCTGGGGGATGAGCCGGTGGCGCCGTGCTGCCCGCCGATGACCGAGCGCGCCTACACCGCCGAGGAGGCTGAGACGGCCGCCAGGATGTTCAAGGCGCTGGGCGACCCGGTACGGCTGCGGCTGTTCTCGGCGGTCGCGTCCCACGAGGGCGGGGAGGCGTGCGTGTGCGATATCTCCGATGTCGGCGTATCCCAGCCCACGGTCTCCCACCACCTGAAGAAGCTGAAGGAGGCCGGGCTGCTGACCTCCGAGCGGCGCGGCACCTGGGTGTACTACCGGGTCGCGCCGTCGGTACTGGCCGCGTTGGGCCAGCTCCTCACGATCGCCCCCTCCGCTTGACCACCTTCTGCTCCGGGGGCTCAGCATCGTGACCACCCACCCCGGCTCGTCGAGCGCGGTCGTCGTGCCACTCACCGCCGACCACGCGGACCAGGTCCTGGCGATCTACCAGGCGGGCATCGACGAAGGCAACGCCACCTTCGAGACCACCGCGCCCGCCTGGGACGCCTTCGACGCGGCCAAGCTTCCCGACCACCGCTTCGCCGCCCTCGACGCGAGCGGAACCGTCCTCGGCTGGATCGCGGCCACCAAGGTCTCCAGCCGCTGCGCCTACGCCGGGGTGGTCGAGCACTCGGTGTACGTCCACCCCGACGTCCGAGGCCGCGGCATCGCCTCCGCGCTGCTCAAGGCACTTATCAACTCCACCGAGGCGGCCGGGATCTGGACCATTCAGTCCGGCATCTTCCCCGAGAACACCGCCAGCCTCGCCGTGCACCGGCGCGCCGGGTTCCGGGTCATCGGCACCCGGGAGCGCATCGGCCGTCACCACGGCATCTGGCGCGACGTGCTGCTCATCGAACGACGCAGCCCGGCCATCGTCTGACGCCTACCCGCTGTACCCCGTCATGGTTTGCGGCGCCGAGGGGCAGCGTGGTGTCGGTGACGGCGTGAATGATGCTCGGATGAGCATCGATATCGACTGGGCCCGCGACCAGTTCGCGCGCTTCCTGAAATTGACGGAGCTGTATCGGCCGCCCGATCCGCCCGGGACCACCATCTTGAGCAGCAGCCGTGCGAATCGCGGCACGCAGGACGAGATCATCGCCAGCGCACAGGTCGTGGAGCAGATCCTGGACCGCGTGCTGCCACGATGGCGGACTGAAGTCCCCAGCGAGCGCAACAAGCGCGTCAACCGATGGTGCCAGCACCGCGAGGCAGTCCAGCGCGCGGACGTCGTCCTTTTGCGTGACGCGGAGATCAGGGAGCGTCTCGGTGACAATGCGCCCCAGATCAGCGCCGCCACGATGCATCCGTGGGTGTGGGATGGAGCGCGGTCGTTGTGGCAGAGCGGACACTTCCGCGAGGCGGTCACCGCGGCTTCCAAGAAGGTCAACGCCGAGACTCAGAACAAGGTCGGACGCCGCAATGTGAGCGAGATCAATCTCTTCAAGAGCATCTTCTCTCAGGACCCGCCCAAGCCTGGCCAGCCCCGGTTGCGGATCATGGCCAACGACGGCAGCGATACCTTCAGCAGCCTTCACCGCGGAGCTATGTCCTTCGCCGAGGGGTGTTACGCGGGAATCCGCAATCCCAACAGCCACGAGGATGGCCTTCCCGAGCTGCCGGAACATCAGGCGCTGGAGCAGTTGGCGGCCTTCAGCGTCCTGGCCCGCTGGGTGGACTCCGCCACGGTGGAGCCGTGAGCCAGGGCGGCACACCAAAGGCCCGCTGCCCCAGAAGGCAGTTTCTAGGGGTCGTCGCAGCACGTGGTCGTGTTGATCAGGCCGCGAGTAGTTTATGCAGGCGCTCGGCTGGTGTTTCCCAGCCGAGCGTTTTGCGTGGACGGCCGTTGAGTTCGGCGGCTACGGCGTCGAGGTGTTCGTGGGTGTGGGCGGACAGGTCGGTGCCCTTGGGGAAGTACTGCCGCAGCAGGCCGTTGGTGTTCTCGTTCGAGCCGCGCTGCCAGGGGCTGGCCGGGTCGCAGAAGTAGACCGGGATGTCGGTGGCGATGGTGAACTCGCGGTGGCGCCCCATCTCGCTGCCCTGGTCCCAGGTCAGGGACCGTTTCAGATGCGCCGGCAACGTCTGGACGGTGGCGACCAGGGCGTCACGGACCAACTTCGGTGGCCCGGCCGTTCGGCAGATGTACCAGGAGCACGTAGCGGGTGGAGCGCTCCACGAGGGTGCCGATGGCGGAGGCTCCGTCCTTGCCGATGATGAGGTCGCCTTCCCAGTGGCCGGGCACTGCCCGGTCCTCGGCTTCGGCGGGACGCTCGCTGATCATGACCATGGGGTCGCGGAAGCGGGGTGTGCGCTGCTGGGCCTGGCGGCGGGGCTTGCGCCGGGCGCGGCCGGTGCGCAGTGCTTTGGTGAGGTCGCGGCGCAGTTCGCCGCGGCCCTGGATGTAGAGGGCCTGGTAGACGGTCTCGTGGACCACGTGCATCTCCGGCCGGTCGGGAAAGTGGGCGCGCAGAGCCTGGCAGATCTGCTCCGGGCTCCACCGTAGGTCCAGACGGTCCTGGATGAAGGCGCGCAGTTCGAGGTTCTGGCTGATCTTCCCCGGCTTGGGCCGGGGGCGGCGAGACTCGGCACGGACCTGGGCGGCGTATGGCCGGTAGTGCCACTGGCCACGGGGATCGACCGTGCGGTTGCGGCAGACCTCCCGGCTGATCGTGGAGGGGCTGCGGCCCAGCTCGGCGGCTATCGCACGGATGGAAGCTTTCTCCCGCAGGCGATCGGCGATATAGATCCGGTCGTCCTCGCACAGGTACCGCGACGACGCCGAAGGCGGTGCCACCGGACGTACCGGTGGTACCGCCTTGTTCCGGCCGGACGGTCTGCGTCCGTTACGCCAGCGTCTGCCGGTCTTGGGGTTGATCCCGACGATCCGGCATGCCTCGTTGTTGCTGAACCCCTGCTTCACGAGCTGGAAGTATGCAGCTCGCTCAGCAGAGAGCTTCTTGCGGCCCTGAGGGCTCCGCACCTTCCGAACCTCGAAGTCCATCGCATCCCCTGAACTGGGGTGTTGCGACGACCACTAGAACCGAAGGAAGTCGGCAACGGGCCGTAAGCGCTGATGATCCCTGATCAGGGCGCGACGGGCGTGCTGAACTTCCGTCGCCAGGCGAGTGAGACGTACACCAGCGCCACCAGCACCGGGACCTCGATGAGGGGGCCGACGACGCCGGACAGGGCCTGGCCGGAGGTGACGCCGAAGGTGGCGATGGCGACCGCGATGGCCAGCTCGAAGTTATTGCCGGCAGCCGTGAAGGCAAGGGTGGCGGTGCGGTCGTAGGCCAGGCCGATGGCCTTGCCGAGCGCGAAGGTGCCGAACCACATCACCGCGAAGTACACCAGCAGCGGCAGCGCGATCCGGGCGACGTCCAGCGGCTGCGAGGTGATCGTCTTCCCCTGGAGGGCGAAGAGGATGACGATCGTGAACAGCAGGCCGTAGAGGGCGAACGGGCCGATCTTGGGCAGGAAGTTGCTCTCGTACTGCTCGCGGCCCAGCTTCTTCTCCCCGATGCGGCGGGTCAGGAACCCGGCGAGGAGCGGGATGCCCAGGAAGATGACGACGTTCAGCGCGATCTTCCACATGGAGATGTCGAGGTGCTGGCCGTCGCCCAGGTTCAGCCAGCCGGGGAGGATGTCGAGGTAGAACCAGCCCAGCAGGCCGAAGGCGATCACCTGGAAGACCGAGTTCAGGGCCACCAGGACGGCGGCGGCTTCGCGGTCGCCGCAGGCCAGGTCGTTCCAGATGATGACCATGGCGATGCAGCGGGCGAGCCCGACGATGATCAGGCCGGTGCGGTATTCGGGCAGGTCGGGCAGGAAGATCCACGCGAGGGCGAACATCACGGCCGGGCCGAGGATCCAGTTGATGACCAGCGAGGAGATCATCAGCTTCTTGTCGCCGGTGACGGCGTCGAGTTTGTCGTAGCGGACCTTGGCCAGGACCGGGTACATCATGATCAGCAGGCCGATGGCGATCGGCAGGGAGATGCCGCCGATCTCGACCTTGGACAGGGCGTCGTTCAGGCCGGGGATCGCCCGTCCCAGGCCCAGGCCGAGGCCCATGGCGACCAGGATCCACACGGCCAGGAAGCGGTCGAGGGTGGAGAGTTTGCCGACGACACCGGCGGCGGTGTCTTGTGCGGGTGGGCTGGTGGTCTCTTCGGTGGTGCTCACGGGCAGGCCCTCTTGGTGTCGGCGGCGGCGGTGGCGCGGGCGGTCTCGGCCAGTTCGGTGAACTGCCCGGCCACGGTGGCGAGGACGTCAGCCTTGAGGCGGTAGTACGTGAACCGTCCGCATGGCTCGGTCTCGACCAGTCCGGCCTCGCGCAGCACCCGCAGGTGGTTGGAGAGGTTGGTCTGGCGCGCGCCGGTCTCCTCGACCAGGTGCGTGGTGCACAAGGTCTCGTGGGCGAGCAGGTTCACGATCTTCATCCTGATCGGGTCGGCCAGCACCCGGATCAGATCAGTATCGACTGACGTCAGCATGGGCTGATACTGTCACATCAGTCGAGGCTGATGCCAGCCCCGGTTCCTGGCCGCCACCGGGACGCATCCGCCACCCGCACCGTGCGGAGCCCCCTGGGAGGGTTCTCGTGACCGCATCACCACCCCCTGTCCTGCCCGACGAGCGCCTTGCCGCCGGAGCGGCCCGCCTGGCCGCACGGCACGCCGGACACTTCTCCGCCGAGACCGTGCGCCACCTGCTCGCTGACTCCTACACTCAGCTCGCCGCCACCGCCCGGGTCCGCACCCACCTGGTCGTCCTGGCCGAGCGCCTGGCGGCCGAGCGGCTGGACGCGCTCGCCCACACCCAGGCGAAGGCGGGCACGGGACTGCCCAGGGTGCTGTTCGTGTGCAGCCACAACGCCGGACGCTCCCAGATGGCCGCCGCCCTGCTGAAGCTCCGGGCGGGCGGACGCGTGACCGTCTCCTCCGCCGGCACCGATCCGGCCGCCGAGGTCGAACCGGAAGTGGCACAGGTGCTGCACGAGGCGGGCGTCGCCCTGGAGGACGCCTTCCCCAAGCCGCTGACCGACGAGGTGGTCCAGGCCGCCGACATCGTGGTCACCATGGGCTGCGGCGACGCCTGCCCGGTCGTACCCGGCCGCCGCTACCTGGACTGGCCCGTCGCCGACCCCGACGGCGCCCCGATCGCCGCCGTCCGGGCCATCCGCGACGAGATCGACGCCCACATCACCGACCTGCTCGCCACCCTCCCGGGCGCCTGAACCCCGCTCGCCAACCTGCGAAGGATGAACTGATGTCCACCACTCCTGCCGCGTCCGTGCTGTTCGTCTGCGTCCACAACGCCGGACGCTCGCAGATGGCAGCCGGATTCCTCACTCACCTTGCGGGCGAGCGCGTCGAGGTCCGCTCCGCCGGTTCCATCCCGGCCGACCAGGTCAACCCGGCCGCGATCGAAGCGATGAAGGAAGTCGGCATCGACATCTCCGACCAGACACCGAAGGTGCTGACCACCGAGGCCGTCCAGGCGTCCGACTACGTCATCACCATGGGCTGCGGCGACGCCTGCCCGATCTTCCCCGGCAAGAAGTACCTCGACTGGGCCCTGGAAGATCCGGCAGGCAAGGGCGTGGAGTCCGTCCGCCCCATCCGCGACCAGATCAAGACCCGCATCGAGGCGTTGATCGCTGAGATCAACGCTGAACAGGAGAACTGACCTATTCCTCGACGCTTCGCGGGATCACCCCGGTCTGGGCATAGGTTTGCGACAAGGCATCAAGGCTCGTTATCCCGACGAATGGTCGGCATAGTGGCGTATCAATGGCGAGTACGATGCCGTGACGGTCTATCGCCTGTCGGGAGTTGATCGCTGTGGATACGTACTTCGTAGGCTCACGCGCAAGTAATCTGGCCAAGGCTCAGGTGCGGGAATATCTTGCCCCCCTGCGCCAACGATTCCCAAGTATCACCTTTACTCACCGAGTGATTCTCGAAGGTGGCGACAGGGACAGGAAGTCGCTGCTTTCTGATGTCTCGGCTGTGAGCGGCGGCAGTGCGTTCAGTAGCGAGCAGGAAGCCGCGTTGGCTCGTGGGGATGTGGATGTGGTCATCCATTCCCTGAAGGATTTGCCTACGGCGAATCCGCCGGGCCTTGTTCTGGTGCCTCCACCCGGCCGGGAGGACGCGCGGGATGCCCTGTGTGGGTCCACGCTGGCCGGGCTGCCCAAGGGGGCGCGGGTGGGGACGGGGGCTCCGCGGCGTATCGCCCAGCTGCTGGCGGTGCGACCTGATATTGAGGTCGTGCCGATTCGGGGTAATGTTCCGCCGCGGCTGAAGAAGATTGAGACCATGGGGCTTGACGCCGTGGTTCTGGCGGTCGCGGGACTTCGTCGTCTCGGGTTGGATGACGCTATCGGTGAGATTCTTCCCATCGATCTGTTTCCGCCGTCGCCCGGGCAAGGGGCTCTTGGTGTTCAGCTACGAGAGGGCAGCACAGCGATTCAGGAGATCCTGTCCACGTCGGGGGATCTCGCGGTTGACGCTCAGGTCCGGGCCGAGCGCGCACTGCTTGCCGAATTGCATGGCGGATGCAGCGTGCCCGTGGGCGCGTATGCGGAGGTCCGCTCGGATGGATCACTTTCGCTTTATGCGCAGGTGACATCGCTCGACGGAACCCGTCAGATTTCCGGCTCGCTTTCCGGGCCGTTCAGCGAGCCGGAAAAGCTCGGTGAGGCCCTGGCCGGAGAGCTGATCGGCCAGGGCGCGCGTTCTATCCTCGGCGAAATACGGGCCGGGGCTGCGGTTTAGAAGCCGTTGTCTTTCCGAGCGTGACTGCTGCGTTTCTGCTGGTCAGGCATAGTCCGTTTCTCGTGCGGCAGTGATGGCGTGTCGTGTTGTCTC